>JBAUSZ010000314.1:0-31332 GCA_049581965.1 Thermoanaerobaculia bacterium
GGCGTGCGACGCGCGGCGGCGGGCGCCGCCCTCGCGCTTCTCGCCGCCTGCGCGGTTCTCTCCTTCCGGCAGGCCCGGAGCTACGAGAGCGAGGAAACCCTGTGGCGCGACACGCTCGCGAAGAACCCCTCCTGCTTCATGTGCCAGAACAACTTCGGCTTCCTGCTCGTGAACGCGGGCCGGGCTCCGGAGGCCGTCACGCATTTCGAGGAATCTCTCAAGCTCAAGCCGGACAACGTTCCCGCGCTCCTCAACCTCGGACGCATCGCCGAGCTGCGCGGGAACCTCGGCGAGGCCGCGGCACGCCTGGGCGCCGCGCGCGCGGTCGATCCGGCGGACACCACCGTTCTCGTGAACCTCGCGACGGTGCTCGTGAAGCTCGGGCGCGCCGGGGAAGCGATCCCGCTCTACGAGGAAGCGCTACGCCTCGGGACCTCGGACGCTCACCTCGCGTACAACGGCCTCGGGGTGGCCCTCATCCAGCAGGGCAGGGCCGCCGAGGCGGCGGAGCAGTTCCGCACGGCCCTGCGCCTGAAGCCGGACTACGACTTCGCGCGCGCGAACCTCGACCGCGCCCTCGCCCTTCCCGGCGCGCGCCAGTAGCCCGTCACTTCTTCGACTCGAACGTCGCGAGGTCGGCGAGGACGTCGTCGCTGTGCGTGGCCGGGTTGACTTTCAGGTAGACCTTGCGGATCACGCCCGAGGGATCGATCAGGAACGTGTTCCGCGCGGACAGCGTCTTGTCGCCCGTCGTGGTCGCGGAGCCGTACGCCTTCGAGGCGGCCGCGTTCGTGTCCGCGAGGAGCCTGAAGTTGAGCCCTTCCTTGGCGCAAAAGCCCTTGTGCGAGTCGGCCGTGTCCACGCTCACCCCCAGGACCACGGCGCCGAATTTCTGGTAGAGCGCGAGGTCGCGCTGGAAGTTGTGAGCTTCGAGCGTACAGCCCGACGTGAAGTCCTTCGGGTAGAAGTAAAGGACGATCCACTTTCCCTTGCTCTGGTCGAGCGTCACCGTCGAACCGTCCTGGCCCGGGAGGGAGACGGCGGGGGCCTGACTCCCGACGGCCGGCGGCCCGGCGGCGGCGAGTGTAGACGCAGCGAGAACGAGCGTCACGAACGCGAGGGGGCGCAGGAGCGTCTTCATGCCGGAAAGCCTAACAGACCCGTTTTCGGCCGCGGCGCACGTCACATTCCGGGGTCGTCCGCCGAGGGTCCGTAGATCGACGGGACCTTCGCGCCCATGGGCCTGAGGTACGTCGAGAGCTGGCCGCGGTGGTGGACGGCGTCGAAGAGGAAGCCCCAGAGCATGTCCCCGAGAGGCGCCTTCCACGCGACCTTGCCGTCCATCAAAAAGCGGACGTTCTTTTTCCACGCGGCGTCCTTCACCTTCGCGAGGCGTCGCCTCAGGGCGGCCGCGTTTTTCTCGTAGGCCTGCACGGACTCGGCCACCGTCGCGGGGGCCGGCCGCTGCACGAAGTTCACTTCGCCCTTATCCATGACGTCGCAGGCGTCCTTCAGCTCGCTCGCGAGCAGCCAGACGATGTCCCCCGCGGACATGGAGCGCGGGTGCGGGCGGTACCCGGCACCCGACTCGGGGACTGCCTTAAGGACTCGGACGAACTTCGGCACCTCGGATTTGAAGCACTGGATGAGATGTTCGCGGGTGTTCATGGTGTCCTCCTCGAGGTCTTCGTGTCTCTTCTGCGGCGTTTCGCACTCGACTTTGGACGCGGGAGCGTCGTCGAGGCTCCCAGCCGCGCCGCTTTCCGAACCCAGCCGCGGAGCGTCGCGTCGGACGGCAGGTCCGAGGGGCTCTCGATCCGGCCTAGCGTCCCCATCCCCTCGCCCGGCCTCGCGGCGGCGCCGAGGACGGCCCTGTTCAGACCCCGCCAGAACCCGAACCCCGCGTGCGCCTTGAACGCTGCCATGAAGCAGAGATTCCTGCCGTCCAGGGTGAAGAATGGCATCCCCCACTTCAAGGTCTCTTCGCCCTTCGGGCACCCTGCGTGGACGGCCGCCCGGAGCCGCCGGAGGATCGGCCGCGCGAACTGGGTCGCGTGGGCGATGTAGGCGTCGACGCGCGGGTCCTTCTTCACTTCTGTTCGGCCAGCGCCTTGAGGCGCGCCGCCTCGAACTCGTCGCCCTTGTTCCAGCGCGGCATCCCCGGGGCGTCCGCGACGCGGCACCCGAGAAGGAAGGCGAGGCGCATGTCCTCGACGGCGCCGGAGAAGTCCCAGCTCTCCCGGAAGTCGTCCGACGGCTGGTGGTAGTCGTTTTTCTCGTACGCCTCTTCCTGGGCCTTGCCCCAGCCCGCCGGTCTCCCGATCACGTCGGTGCCCTTTTTCACGTAGGCCGCCGGGACGCCGATCCTCGCGAAGCTGAACTGGTCCGAGCGGTAGAAGCTCCCCTTCTCGGGAAACTCGTCGCCGTGCGTCGTCCGCCCCTGCATCGCCGCGAGCGCGTTGAAATCGGCGTCGAGCGACGACTTCCCGAGACCGATCATGCCCACGTCCCGCGTCCGGCCGTAGAACCCGATTCCGTCGAGATTGATGTTCGCGGCGATCCGGCCCGCGCGGACGGGAGGGTGCCTCGCGAGCCACTCGGAGCCGAGGAGTCCCTGCTCCTCTGCCGCGACGAAGGCGAAGTAAACCGACCGCGCGGGGGCCTTTGGAAGGTCGGCGAACGCGCGCGCGACGGCGAGGACCCCCGCGACGCCCGACGCGTTGTCGAGCGCCCCGTTGTAGATCGCGTCGTCGCCGGGTTTCGCCCCGGTCTTTTCCCCGAGGTGATCGTGGTGCGCCGTGTAGATCACGGCCTCGCCGGCCCTCTCCGGGTCGGAGCCCGGGAGAACGCCGATCACGTTGCCGGATTCCTTCCGCACCACGGCGTTCGTGAAGGCGAGGGAAAGCGTGACGCCGAGAGGCACGGGCCGGAACGAGCGCGACTCGGCGCTCGCACGCAGCCGGTCGAGATCCTTCCCGCCGAGCGCCGCGATGCGCTTGGCCAGATCGTCGGTCGCCCACATCTTCATCCTGACTTGCGCGGAACCGTCCTCGGGGAGCTCGAAGAGCTCGCCTTTCCACGACGTCTGGATGACCTGCCAGCCGTAGCCCGCCGACGGCGTCGTGTGGATCACGATCGCCCCGGCGGCGCCCATCCGGGCGGCCATGAGGTACTTGTAGTCCCAGCGCCCGTACCACAGGCGGGTCTTCCCGGCGAAGAGGTTCGGCTCCTCGGGAGTCCCCTCCGGGTCGTTGTTCATGACGAGCATGACCTTTCCCTTGAGGTCCGCTCCCTTGTAGTCGTCCCACCGGTACTCGGGCGCCACGATCCCGTATCCGACGAAGACGATCTCGGCGTCCTCGATCCGCGATGCCGGCTTCTGGTCGCCCGACACGGCGACGAAGTCCTTCCCGAGGACGCCCGTCGTCGTGCCCTTCGGCGAGGCAAACGTCGCAGGCTCCGCGTACGCAGGCAGGATCCCGACGAGCGGCACCTCCTGGACCCAGCCGCCACCGGGCGCGCCCGGTTTCAGGCCCGCCGCCTCCATCTGCGACTGGATGTACGCCTCCGCGAGCGCGTCGCCGCGCGAGGCGGGCCCGCGGCCTTCGAGAAGGTCCGACGAGAGGAACCGGATGTCGGCCTTGAGGCCTGCGGCCGTGATCTCCGACGCCGCCTCCTTCTCGGCGGGCGTCACGAGGTCGGCGGCGAAGCCGAAAGGAGCAGACAGGACCGAGGCGAGCGCGAGGATCCCGGAGATTCGCATCAGCGCTTCCCGAAGATCTCGTCGAAGAAGACCTGCATCGCCTTCCAGGACCGGCGCGCCGCCGGCTCGTCGTAGCCGACCGCCCCGGTGAGCCCGCCGGCCTTGGCGAGGCGGTCGGCGTCGGCGTTCGTGAAGGCGTGGAGCGCGTGCGCGTAGTCCACCGACTGGTAATCGATCTTCGCGTCCTCGAGCGACTTCTCGAGGGCTGCCTTGGCCTCGGGCTTCACCATGGGGTCGGCCGCGCCGTTCAGGAGCAGGAACTTCGCCTCGATCTTCCCCGCGACCTCCGCTGGCGCGTTCACCGGCCCGCCGTGGAAGCTCACGATCCCCGCGAGCGGCGCACCCGAATATGCGAGCGCCTGCGCGGCCGAGCCTCCGAAGCAGAACCCGATGGCCGCGACCTTCGTGGGATCCACGAGGCCGGACTTCAAGAGCTGGTCGAGGCCCGCGCGGGCGCGCTCGGCCAGGAGCGGCTTGCCGTAAAACGGGCCCGCCAGTTCGCCCGCCTTCTTCGGGTCCTCCGTCGCGACGCCGACGCCGTACATGTCGGCCGCGAAGGCGACGTAACCCATGGCGGCGAGCTGCTCCGCACGTCCCTTCGGGTAGGCCGTGAGCCCCCACCACTCGGGCAGGACGAGGACTCCCGGGAGCTTGCCCTTCGCGGTCTTCGCATCGTCGTACGCGAGGAAGCCTTCCAGCTTGACACCGCCCTGCTCGTAGGCGACGGGTTTCGTGACGATTTTCGCGTCGGCCGACGAGGCGACGACGAGGAAGGCGGCGGCGAGGGCGATCCGTCTTTTCATAGGACGGAACCTAGCAAGGTGCCCGCTCCGGCGCAACGGCCTCAGCCGTCGCGCTCCCGGAAGTCCTCCCACTCCTGCTCGCTCCACCACTCGCGCTCGAGGCCCTCGCACGAGATGCCGTACGACGGGCAGATGACGCACCCCTCTCCCCGGATGGCATCGGCGTCCTCGCTCGGGGGATAGAGGACCGCGAGACGCTCTCCCTCGGCGAGGGCCGCCCGCTCCTCGGCGTCGGGCCCGCGGCCGTCGAGCGCCTTCACCCCCGCGCGGCGCAGGCGGTTCTCGCTCTCCGGCAGGAGGACCGAGTTCTCCGCGTCGATGTGGGCGAGAAGGTCGTGACGGTAACGCGCCGAAAGGTCGGCGAGGCGCGACCGGGCCTCCGCCGCGTCGAGCGGCCCGCCGAGGAGGGGCGCGATCCCGTCCAGCGTCCGCGCGAGGGCCGCGTGCTGGTCGAACAGGGACCGCACGGGGCCTGAGCCGGGCCGGATCGGCAGGTGGACGAGGAGGGCCGGAAAGAGCGAATTCTCCTCGCGCCCGTGGTGGTACCGCCCCGCGTAGAGCCTGAAGAAACGCAGAAACGCGGCCGCATGCGCCGCGTCGCCCCCGCCGCCGAGGCGGGCCTCGACGAACGTCCGGAGCGCCCCGAGGGTCCGTTCGATGACGACGTGCTCGGCGCGCAACTCCGCGATCAGCCGCAACCCGTGACCCGGCTTCTCAGCCCAGCTTGGAGACGAGCGCGTCCACGACGGCGACGTACTTTTTCATCGCCTCGTCCTTCGAAGCGCCCGCGCGTTTCGCCCACGCGTCGTACTTCGCGCGTCCCTTGAGGTCGAGAAGGCCGGGCCTCGAGCCCGAGACGTCGCCCTCCGTGGCCTGCTTGTAGAGGCCGTAGAGGTCCAGGAGCTGGTCGTTCGAAGGGCGCTGGGAGAGCTTCTCGACCCGCGCCTTCGCGTCCTTGAACTGGTCCCCGAGGGACTTCGCCTTCTTCGCCGGCATGCATTTCCTCCGTGCCCGGAACTCTAAGGCGAACCGCCCCTCCCGCCAAGTGCCTGTACGGGTTCGACTTCGCCCGTGCGATTGAATCATGGCCATTCCCGCCGAGAAGGATTAGATTCCGCGCAAAAGCCGGATCCCTGTCTGCGAAAGGAGCCGTCGATGAATACCCTTTGGATGGTCCTGATCGCCGTCCTCGTCATCTACGCGGCCTACAACTACGCGAGGCGCGTGGACCGGAACGTCATTCAGGCGGACGCCAAGAAGGCGACTCCCGCGAAGATGTACATGGACGGCGTGGACTTCATGCCTACGTCGAAAAACGTCCTCTACGGCTACCACTTCAAATCGATTGCCGCCGCAGGACCCATCGTCGGCCCCATCACCGCGGCGAACATCTGGGGCTGGGGGCCTTCGCTCCTCTGGCTCGTGATCGGGGTGAGCCTGATCGGCTGGGCCAGCGACTACTCGGCCATCATGGTGGCCGTCCGCAACGACGGCAACAGCCTGAGCGCGATCTCGCACAAGCTCATCGCGCCCCGCACACGGCGCATCCTCTTCGTGTTCATCTTCTTTTACCTCATGCTCCTCGCCGGCGCTTTCGTCGGCATCCTCGCAGCCATCCTCTCGGCGCGGCCGGACGTTCCGTTCGGGATCATCGTTCTCGCGCTCATGGGCCTCCTCGCAGGACAGATGATGTACCGCTGGAAGATGGACCTCGTCCTCGTGACGGTCATCGTCGTCCTCGCGACGATCGTCGCGATGGCGCTCGGCCCGTGGGGTCAGCACAAGGACGACAAGGGCAAGCTCGTGCAGGGCCCGGTCGGAGCCGCAATCGCGTCCGTGAACGCCTCCATCGACGACCTCTCGGGCAAGCAGCCGCTCATGCAGCTCGTGGACCCGACGAACGCCGACCCGCGCATTCCGGCGCCGGGCCCCGATGGCAAGCGCCCCACGACCGCCGCCTACGACGCCGCGACGGCTCAGGTGAAGACGCTCCCGAACTACCTTCTCTGGATGGCGTTCCTCTTCGTCTTTTCGTACTGCGGAGCGAACATGCCGATCTGGAGGTTCGCGCAGCCCGTCAACTACATCGGCTTCTGGATCATGCTCATCACGATCGTCCTCTCCGCCGTCGGCATGCTCGTCGCGCCGCTCACCGGCGCGAAGGACGCCGCGGGGAGCGTCATCGGCGCCTTCGCGCTCACGGCCGTCAAGGACCTCGGCTTCTCGATGCCGCTCGCCGGCAAGGCCTGGCAACCGCTCTGGCCCATGCTCTTCGTCACGATCGCCTGCGGGGCGATCTCGGGCTGGCACGCCCTCGTCGGCTCCGTCGGGACCGCACGGCAGCTCGAGTACGAAACCGACGGCCTGCCCGTCGGCGCCGGCTCGATGCTCGGCGAGTACTCCCTCGCCATGCTTTCCCTCACCGCGGTCTCCATCGCGGGGGTCGGCGGTGGCGGCGGGCGGTTTGCGGCGGGCGTCGGAAAGCTCATCTTCGCGGGCACGTTCGGCCTCATTCCCGAGATCTTCGGGACCGCGCTCGGCTTCGGCGCGTTCGTCATGATCGTCCTCACCGTGACCCAGCTCGTCTTCCGCGTCATGCGCGTGACGCTGGCCGAGTGGATGGGCGACACCGTTCCCATCTTCCGGAACATGCACGTCGCAAGCGTCATTTCGATGGGCCTCACGGCGGCGCTCGTCCTCACGGGCACGTGGGTCTACCTCTGGCAGATGTTCGGCGCCTCGAACCAGCTCATGGCGGCCCTCTCGCTCCTCGTCGTGACCGTCTGGCTGAAGTCCGAGAAGCGCAACCCGAGCTTCGCGCTCTACCCGATGCTCTTCATGTACTTCACGACGCTCTTCGCCACGTGCGTGACGGCGCGGAACCTGTACGTCACGATCGCCGCGAACCCCAAGATGAGCGGGCTGCCCGTGGCGGGCGCCTGGGCGATGATCATCGTGGCCGCGCTGCTCCTCGTCGCGGCGCTCCTCATTGGCTGGGACGGGCTCAAGGCGTACCAGAAGTACTCCGCACACCCCCTGGCGCCGAAGCCGGCAACTGCCTAGGCGGCGGCCGGCCCCTAGCGGCGCGACGCCAGCTCGCCGAGCGAGCGGACCGTCCGGAAGAACCCCGCGGCGTCGACAGGCGCCGCGGGAAGGTCCACGTGAATCTCGAGATGCGGCTCGTTCCGCCGCACCGAGAGGCGGCGCACGGTCGCGCCCGCGCCGCGGGCCTCGTTCCAGAGCGCATCGGCCCGCCCGAGGGCCTCGTCGAAACGATAGAAGGCGGCGAGCCCCCCGGGCTCCACCGGTTCGCGCACGGACCAGCGCTCGTCCTTCATCCGCCTCAACGCGTCGCGCCCGGACCAGCTCGCGCGGTCCAGGAGCTCGACGTCCGCGACGGGGGGCTTCTGGAGCCGGGTTCTGACGATGAGCGTGTCGCGCCGCCCGCGGACGCGGGATGCCGCCCACAGCCATGGCAGATCCCGCGGCGCGAGGAACACGACGAGGGACGCCGACTCGAACGGCGGCTTCGCCTGCGCGAGGCCGAGGTCCACGGCCGTGGTCCCGAGCCAGCGCACGGTGGCCTTGTCGCCGAGGGCCTTCAGGCCACCCTGCAGCCAACCCAGCGCCCGATTGCCCCGCTTCACATTTGCGGCGCTGCCCAGCGCGAACCAGCCGAGAACGAAGACCACGAGGGCCAGCAGGACCTGCGACATGTGGGAATGTGAGCCGCGCCGGACGATAGCAGACGGCTCCGCGTGCTAGCGTCGCAGCGGGAGGGCGCGTGGCGTCGACCGGCTGGAAGAAGGCGGTGCGGGAGTTCTTCTACGGAATGCTTCTGCACGAGCACGTCGAGGTGGCCCGGGACCAGCGCGGCGCCCTCGAGAGCCTGTTCCTCGTCGTCACCTTCGGCGACATGGTCGGACTGCCGATCCTGCCCCCGTATTACAGCCTCCGGCTCCTGCCGTACACGCTCGGCGCTCTTCCGGGCTGGAAGCGGCGGATCCTGCGCGAACGCTCCCTCGGGGACGATCACGAGCACCATCTCCACGGGGTATGACGGGCCGCTCGACCTGCGCTAGGCTCCGCTAATGCATCTGCATCGCGCCGACCCCCCTCAAAACACCTAATTTCGGGGCGGCGGACAAGGAGGATCGGATGGTCGCGAAGAAACCCGAGCGGGCCGGAGGGATCAAGGGGCTCTGGCAGGGCTTCAAGGAGACGATCTACGGGATGTCGGCGCATGACATGAGCCGCGCCGCGCTCCGCACGCGCGCCTCCATGGAGCACCTGTTCATCCTGATCACGATGGGCGACCTCCTCGGAATCCCGATCCTCCCGCCGTACTACAGCCTCAGGCTCCTTCCACACGTGGTCCCGCAGATCGCGACATGGAAGCGGCGGATGCTGCGCGAGAAGGACGTCTCGGACGCGATGTTCTGAGATCCCGCGCGCGTCCTCGAGGCGATTTCAACGGGAGGCACCATGGGGATGAAGGAAGTCTTCGAGCGGAATCCCGGCCGCCGCTACATCATGTTCGGCGGCAAGGGAGGCCTGGGCAAGACCACGTTCTCGGCCGCCACGGCCTGGTGGCTCGCGTCGCAGGGCAAGAAGGTCCTCGTCTTCTCCGTCGACCCGCAGGCCTCCCTGACCGACATCTTCCAGAAGGACATCTTCGGGAAGGGGCCCGTCAAGATCATGGAGAACCTCTGGGCGCAGGAGATTGACGCCGACAGCCACATCAAGGCGTACCAGGACGAGATCCGCAAGAAGATCCGCGACATGTACGGCCTCCCGGCCGTGCCCGAGGAGATCGAGAGCTACATCCAGGCCGCGAGCGCCGAGCCGGCCATGGAAGAGAGCGCGATCTTCGACGCGGTCGTGGACGTCGTCGTCGCGGGCGACTACGACTACTACATCTACGACCTCGTCCCGCTCGGCCACGCGCTCTACTACCTCTCGATGGCCAAGGTCTACGACGAGTGGATCAACAAAGTCACGAAGCTCCGCGAGGACATGCGCGAGTACGAGGAGATGGTCAGCCGCCTCAAGCGCGAGAAGGAGACCGAGCAGGACGCGATCCTGAACGAGCTCATCTACATCAAAGGGCGGATCAACGCGTCCTCGAAGATCCTCACCGACAAGGAAAAGACGGCCTTCTTCTTCGTCGTGACGCCCGAGGACATGATCATCGTCGACACGGAGAAGGCCGCGAAGCTCTTCGCGCAATTCGACGTGCCGATCGGCGGCTACGTCGTGAACCGCGTGATCCCGCACGAACTCGTCGACCAGAACATCCCCGAGTACCTGCGTAACCGGATCCAGATGCAGGACAAGTACATCGGGAACATCCGGACCACGTTCGGCAAGGACGTCCTCGCCTACGTCCCGGAGCTCGAGCGCGACGTGACGGGGCTCCCAATGATCGAGAAGCTCGCGAAGATCATGTACGGCGACCAGAAGCTCGGCTGAGAGGACGCGCCATGCCCGAAATCCAGACCTCCATGAGCGCCTACATCAAGGAGCACGCCGGGCTGAAGTACATCTTCTTCGGCGGGAAGGGCGGCGTCGGCAAGACCGTCTTCGCGGCCGCCACCGCGCTCCACAACGCCCAGCTGGGCCGCCGGACGATGCTCGCGTCCACGAACCCCGTCCACAGCCTCTCGAGCCTCCTCGGCCAGAACGTCCTCGGCAAGCACACGCCCGTCGAGGGCGTCCCGAACCTCTGGGCCTACGAGATCGAGACGAAGGAGACGATCGAGCGCAGCAAGGTCGAGATCCGCGAGAAGATCCAGTGGTTCCTGAAGTTCGCCGACATCTCGACCAAGGCGGAGGACTTCGTCGAGTCCGCCACGATGAACCCGGCGTTCGAGGAGTCCGCGATGTTCGAGAACATGATCGACCTCATGTTCAAGAACGAATACGACGTCTACGTCTTCGACACCGCGCCCACCGCGAACGCGCGGCGCCTCCTCGGAATGTCCAAGGTCTACGGGCTCTGGGTCAACAAGATGCTCAAGAGCCGCGAGGAAGCGCGAACGCTGCGCGAGATGCTCTCGTTCACGAAGAAGAAGGAGGAGGACCCGCTCATGGCGTACCTCATCTCCTTCCGCGAGCGGATGGAGCACGGCCGCGTCCTCCTCACGGACCCCGAGAAGACGTCGTTCTTCTTCGTCACGCTGCCCGAGGCCCTCCCGATCGCCGTCATCACGCGGTTCATCCAGTGGTTCCACGACTTCGGGATCCCCGTGGGCGGCGTCCTCGTGAACATGCTGATCGACAAGGCCTCCGTCGGCGCCGGCGCGGCCGACTTCGTGAAGAACCGCGTCGCGATGCAGGACGAGCACATGAAGACCGTCTGGCAGAAGTTCGACGCCAGCGTTCGGGCCATCGTGCCGCTCTACGAGACGGAGATCCGCGGCGTCCCGATGCTCAAGCGCCTCGGCGACGCGATGTTCGCGTAGCCGGTGCAGGCCGCTCTTCCCGGCGCGCGCTCCTGACCGCCAGGGGGTGCCATATCGAGGAGCGGGCTCACCCTGGTCCCAAGCTCGCGCCCAGGGTGACGAGAAGCTCGTCCAGTTGCTCGAACGTCTCTCCCATCGCATCCGCCGCCCCGGTGCCGGCGGCGTCGAGAGCTTCCTTCGAGGGATAGAGCTCGTGCATGACAAGCAAAGTCTTGCCGCCTTTTTCCGCGAAGGTCACCGTCGTGACGGAACCCTCGTCACTTTCCTCATTGGTCCAGACGAGGCGCGAGTGCGGTGTTACCTCTTTGTACGTGCCGAAGAACGCCAACTGTGAGTCCCCGTGTGCGAACTCCAACCGGTACCTGCCCCCGACACGAACATCCATTTCGCAGGAAAGCAGGGACATTCCCATCGACTTCGGCACCCACCACTGCCTGAACAGCTCGGGCTTGGTCCACGCCTCGAACACGAGGCGCGCCGGGCCGTTGAAAGTTCGCGTGACGACGAGCTCACGCTCGGACTTCCGCTCCACCGTCGTAGGGTTCTTCACGGGGGCAACCTCACTCTCTCTTCTTGCGTCCATCGACCTTCTCCTTCCGTTTCAATTCCTCGACAACTTTGTCCAGCTCGTCGAAGCGTGCGTCCCAGAGCTGGCGGTGTCTCTCGATCCATGCACTTTCCTCCTCCAGTCGGCGCGGGCCGAGCTTGCAGGTCCGCACGCGCCCGACCTTCTCCGTGGTGACGAGCCCCGCCTGCTCCAAGACGCCGACATGCTTCTTTATGCCCGTGAGGGTCATGCGGAATTTCTCGGCAAGGTCCGTGATCGAAGCGTCGAAACGTCCGAGCTGCTCCAGAACCCCGCGTCGGGTGGGATCCGAGAGCGCGGCGAACGAGGCATCGAGGCGGGCTCGAGCATACTGCACCATATGGTTCAGTATAGGACGCATGGCGGCGGCTTGCAAGGGAGCGCGGGCTGCGTTTCCGACGGCGGTCGTCCCCGAGGGCGGGCCTCGCGCGGGAGAGGTCAGCGCGGCCTAGAGTCCCAGAATTTGCGGCCACCTAACATGCCGCTGCACCGGACTCGGTAGTTGCGAGCCTCCTCGGCAGGCCGGCGCGGCTGTCGGCGGCGCTGAAGCCGCTCGTCGGACGCGTCGTGCGCGTTTCGGCCTGGGGCGAGCCCCTTCCGGGCTCCGCGGGCGCGCTCTACGTCGTCGAGACGATCACGGGGATCGGCGCCGGCCTCTACATCCAGCTCTTCCGGCACGACGACGAGAATTCGGGCGGGGTCCTGAAGATCGCACAGCCTCAGGGCGAGAGCCTCGGCGACGAGCGCATCGAGATCGCCTCGGCGAAGTACGTCCAGTGGGAGCGAATTAGGGTCGAGCGCCCCGTCGGCACGAGCGCACCGGCGCTCGTCATCACGCTGCCGTGACGCAAGCCCGGTCGAAGGCGGCTCGCCCGTCCCGGGCGGCGTCGCCGCTTCCCGTTCGACCCAGCTTCGGGCATTCTTCGTCTGAGGAGATTGCGAACGATGCCGAAGTTCCTAATCGAGGTCCCGCACGAAGAGGCCCAGCTGGCGTGCGCCCGGGCCGTCGAAGTCTTCCTCAAATCCGGATCCCATTACCTGACGCACGCGGACTGGGGATGCAAGGACGGGGACCACAGGTCCTGGATCGTGGTAGAGGTCGACAGCAAGGACGAGGCCCGGGGCGTCCTGCCGCCCGCGTTTCGGTCCCAAGCGAAGATCGTTCAGCTCAACGCGTTCTCGATGCCGGAGATCGAGAGCATCCTGCGCCAGCACAAGCCGTAGCGGCCCGGCAGCGCTCGCCCTCCTGCGAAGCGGTTTCAGCCACTCCTCGGAGTAGGCTTCCCACCCAGGAACGCCCATGCCGTCCCTCCATCCGAACGAACTCACGATGCTGCTGGATCTGAGCGAGGCACTGGGCTCGCCCCTGAACCTCGGCGCGTCGTTTGACCGGGCCCTCGAAATCCTCGAGACGGACCTCAGGGCCGTCTTCGGGATGGTCGCATTCCTCGAGGGTGCGACGGGAGGGCTCAAGGTGGAGGCCGTCACGAGCCGGCACCGCGCGGCCGCCCGAAAGGCGCACGATCGCCTCGGAGAGGGAATCTCGAGCCGCGTCGTCAGGACCGGAAAGCCGATCGCGGTCCCGCACGCCAGCCAGGAGCCTCTCTTCCGCGATCAGCTCGGTCTCCTCGCCTCACGGGGAAAGGCGAAGGACGATCTCTCGTACATCTCGGTCCCGATCCGGATCGACGGCAGGAACGCCGGCGCCCTCGCGGTTGCCTTCGCCTACGATAAGGGCCGGGATCTCGGGCATCTCGTGAAAGTCCTCGGGATCGCCGCCTCGATGCTCGGGCAGGCCACCCGCGTCCACCGTCTTCTCGAGGCGGAGCGCGGCAGGCTGATGGAGGAGAACCGACAGCTCAAGGAGGAGCTGCGCGAGCGCTACGACGTCGGCAACCTCGTCGGGACGAGCCATCCGATGCAGAAGGTCTACGAGCAGGTCGCCCAGGCGGCGCCCGCGAACACGACCGTCCTGATCCGGGGGGAATCCGGGACCGGAAAGGAGCTCGTCGCCCATGCGATCCACTACAACTCGCCGCGGTCGGAGAAGCCCTTCGTCAAGGTGAGCTGCGCCGCCCTTCCGGAGAGCCTCATCGAGTCGGAGCTGTTCGGCTACGAGCCCGGAGCCTTCACGGGCGCCGACAGGCAGAAGAAGGGACGTTTCGAGCTCGCAAACGGCGGCACGCTGTTCCTCGACGAGGTCGGCGACCTCCCCGCCGCCACGCAGGTCAAGCTCCTCCGCGTCCTTCAGGAGCGGGAGTTCGAGCGCCTCGGCGGGGTCAGGCCCGTGCGCGTCGACGTCCGCCTCATCGCGGCCACGAACAAGGACCTCGAGGAGGCGATGAGGAACGGCTCCTTCCGGGAGGACCTCTATTACCGGCTGAACGTTTTCGGCCTCTTCGTGCCCCCCCTGAGGGAGCGCCGTTCGGACATCCTTCTCCTCGCCGACCACTTCGTCGAGAAATACGCCGCCGCGCACGGACGGAGCGTCCGGAGGATCTCGACCTCGGCGATCGACATGCTCATGAGCTACCACTGGCCGGGCAACGTCCGGGAGCTGGAGAACTGCATCGAGCGCGCGGTCCTCGTCTGCGAGGGCGGCGTCATCCACGCCCACCACCTTCCGCCGACCCTCCAGACCGCGGAGGTCTCGAACACGCTCCCGGGGCAGTCGCTCGCCGAGGCGACGGCGGGGTTCGAGAAGGACCTGATCCTGGACGGGCTGAAGATCGCACGCGGGAACCGGGCCAAGGCCGCGCGACTCCTCCAGACGACCGAACGGATCCTGAACTACAAGATCGCCAAGCTCGGGATCGACGCCGGCCGCTTTCGGCCCTGAAGAAGAAGAGAGTTCCTACGAATGTGTAGGGACTCTGGAGTGCATCGACAGTTTCGTCGGTGCAAGCGGCTTGGCGACCGCTCCCGCTTCGACGACGCGCATCGTCCGCGCTCCGACGCGGGCGCGCGAGCCGGCGGCCGCCGAACCTAATCGCTACAGTTTCGTAGCTCTTCATACTCCAAGAAACATTTCCGTATCACGATGAGGGCCGCGCGCCTTGGATCGCTCGGGCCTCCAACCCGTGTCCCCTCTGTGACTTCCGCATGCTCTTCGTCCCCCACCCCGAGCGGCATATCCCGTGCAGAATGCGCGGCATTCGGGAGGGTGACGCATGAAAAAGAGACTGATCGTGTTCTTGTTCCTGTTCGGGCTCGTCGCAACTTCATGGGCGCTGCTTGCGGCCGATCCCTCCGGGGCCAACACCGGCGGGATCGCGAACGTGCCGTCCAAGGTCGCGGGCAAGCCGACGCTCGAGGAGATCGGGGCGGCCCTCGGGCAGACGCGGGTCTCGCTCAACTTCGTCTGGACGCTCGTCGCCGGCTTTCTCGTCATGTTCATGCAGGCTGGCTTCGCGCTTGCGGAGACCGGCTTCACGCGGGCCAAGAACGCGGCCCACACGATGACGATGAACTTCATGGTCTACGGCATCGGGATCCTCGGCTTCTGGATCGCCGGCTTCGCGCTGCAAATGGGAGGTTCCGGCTCCGCCATGGGCGCGTCGCTCACGGTGCCGGCGGAGATGGGAAAGCTCATCGGTCCGACGATCGGCGGAAATGTCTGGGGCCTCTTCGGAGGTACCGGTTTCTTCCTCTCCGGCGTGTCCTACGACGTCGCCGCCTTCGCGCTCTTTCTCTTCCAGATGGTTTTCATGGACACGGCTCTCACGATCCCAACCGGCTCGATGGCCGAGCGCTGGAAGCTCTCGGCCTTCGTCATCTACGGGTTCGTCGCGTCCGCGGTCATCTATCCCCTCTTCGCCAACTGGGCATGGGGCGGCGGCTGGCTCTCGACGCTCGGCAAGTACACCGGTCTCGGCCACGGCTATGTCGACTTCGCCGGCTCGGGCGTCGTCCACCTGACGGGCGGCGTGATGGCGTTCACGGGCGCGCTCGTTCTCGGGCCCCGAATCGGCAAGTACGTCAAGGGAGAAGTCCGGGCGATTCCGGGCCACAACCTCCCGATGGCGATCCTGGGTTGCTTCATCCTCGCGTTCGGCTGGTTCGGATTCAACGCCGGGTCGACGCTCGCGGGCACGGACCTGAGGATCTCGGTCGTCGCGACGAACACGATGCTGGCTTCGGCCTCGGGCGCCCTGCTCGCGTTTCTCGTCACCTGGAGGAAGTACGGACGTCCGGATCCCTCGATGAGCGCCAACGGCATGCTCGCCGGCCTCGTCGCGATCACCGCTCCCTGCGCGTTCGTCAACGCCCCGGTCGCCGTCCTGATCGGTGCGGTCGCCGGCGTCCTCGTCGTCTACGCGGCCCTCTTCATCGAGAACACCCTCAAGGTCGACGACCCGGTCGGCGCGATCGCCGTTCACGGCGTCAACGGCGCCTGGGGGCTGATCGCACTCGGCCTCTTCGCCGACGGGACGTACGGCGGCGGCCTCAACGGCGGGCCCGAAACCGGAGTCGCCGGCCTTTTCTACGGGGACGGCAAACAGCTGGTTGCCCAGCTCATCGGGATCGTCGCGAACGTGGTCTGGGTCGGCCTCTCGAGCTTCGCCCTCTTCAAGGCCCTCGACGCGACCGTCGGGATGCGCGTGACCCCTGAACAGGAGGTCCAGGGTCTCGACTTCAACGAGGTCTCCGCTCCCGGTTACAGCGGCGACCGTCCGTCCGTGAACACGCCGGTCTTCGTACCCCGGCCCGCAACCGCGAGCGCCATGGCTGGCGCCCTGAAGCCGGCTCCGGCCGGCGGGAAGTGAAGGGAGCGCCGTCATGAAGCTGATCACTGCCATCATTCGCCCCGAGAAGCTCGAGGACGTCAAGGTCGCGCTCTTCGCGGCCGAGGTCGAGGGGCTCACGATCCAGCAGGTCTCCGGCCACGGCGGGGAGAAGGCGGTCGTGGAGAGCTACCGCGGTCATCCGCTCCTCTACGAGTTCCACGACAAGGTCCGGCTCGACATCGCCGTGTCCGAGCCGTTCGTGCAGGTCACGGTCAAGGCCATCGCCGACGCGGCGCGCACCGGTCAGGTGGGCGACGGGAAGATCTTCGTCCAGCAGCTCGACCACGTCGTGAGGATCCGGACGGGAGAGGCCGACGTCGAGGCCCTGACTCCGGTCACCGTCAGCGGGAAGACCTAGAGGAGATGCCATGAAAACGGCCTTTTCGGGCGGCCTTCGGGCCGCCCTCGCGGGAGCTCTTGCCTTTTCGTCCTGCCTCGGCTTCGCCGCCGAGGTTCCCCCTCCGGCCGTGCTTCCGCCGAACCCGGCCGCTCCGGCGCCGACGCCGGCGAAGCCCTGGTTCGAGGAGATCGCGGTCAATGGCTTCCTCTCCGCGAGCTATTCCTACAACTTCAACCGCCCCGATTCCGGGACGAATCAGCTCCGGGTCTTCGACTTCGACGACAACACCTTCAAGGTGGACGTCGCCGAGGTCGTCCTCCAGAAGGCCGTCGCGAAACCGGGCGAGGCCGGCTTCCGCGTCGACCTGGTTGCGGGCTCCTCGATCCCGCGCGTGTCGTCCTCCTACGGCCTCCTCCAGGGGCAGGACGTCGACCTCCAGCAGGCGTTCGTGAGCTGGATCGCGCCCGTCGGTAGCGGCCTGCGGCTCGACCTGGGAAAGTTCATCACGCACTTCGGCGCGGAGGTGATCGAGGGGTACGACGGCTGGAACGACAACGCGACCCGTTCGTTTCTCTTCGGCTACGCCATTCCGTTCACGCACACCGGCCTGAAGGCCTCGTACACGTTCAGCGACCAGCTTGCCGGGATGCTCGAGATCGTGAACGGCTGGGACGTCGCTCGCGACAACAACAGCTCGAAGAGCATCGGCCTGCAGCTCACGTGGACGCCGACGAAGTCCGTGACGGTCACCGGGAACTTCATGACCGGCCCCGAGCGGGCGAACGTCAGTTCGGATCCGCGGAACCTGTTCAACGTCGTCGCGCAGTGGAAGCTCACCGACCTGACCGTCTTCACGCTCGACGCGGTCACCGGCAGCGAGAAGGGAGCGGTCACGCCGGGCGCGACCGCGTCGTGGTGGGCCATCGCCGGCTACGCCCGCCTCGGCCTCAGCGAGATCTTTGCCTTCTGTCTGAGGGCCGAGTATTTCGACGACGCCGACGGCGCACGGACCGGCACCGTCCAGAAGCTGAAAGAGCTGACGGTCACCCCGGAGGTCAAGGTGTCGTCGCACCTGATCTTTCG
Source organism: Thermoanaerobaculia bacterium (assembly GCA_049581965.1). GTDB lineage: Bacteria > Acidobacteriota > Thermoanaerobaculia > UBA5066 > UBA5066 > Fen-183. The sequence goes on from JBAUSZ010000314.1 coordinate 17,827, forward strand.
CGGAGATCTCCGCGTCGACTGGTCCGACGCCGACATCTTCAGCAAGAGGGGCGGCATCCTCAAGGGCAACCAGCCGACGGTCCTTCTGAACGGAATCTACGTGTTCTAGATTCGTCTGCCGGCATAGCCGATCATCGACGCTGCGATGGAGACACCCGCACTCTGGCTCCTGCCCTTCGCGGCCCTTCTTTTGGCGATCGCCGTCCTGCCCCTCGCCGCTCCCGGGCGCTGGGGCAGGCCCGGCTTTCAGGCGCTCGTCGCGGGCCTCGCGGCCCTCCCCGTCGCCCTCGGCCGCCCGGGCGCCCTCGGCCACGTCGCGCCCGAGTACGCCTCGTTCGTCCTCCTCCTCGGCTCGCTGTACGTCATCACGTCCGGCATCCGCGTCACGGGCGACATCCCGGCGCACCCGGGCACGAACGTCGGCCTGCTCCTAATGGGTGGACTTCTCGCCTCGGTCATCGGCACGACCGGCGCGTCCATGCTCCTCATTCGCCTCGTTCTCGAGGTCAACTCCGAGAGGAGGAACGTCTCCCACACGGTCCTCTTCTTCATCCTCGTCGTCTCGAACGTGGGCGGCTGCCTGACCCCGCTCGGTGACCCGCCCCTCTTCCTCGGCTACCTCGCGGGTGTCCCGTTCTTCTGGACGTTGCGACTCGCCAACGCCTGGGCGCTGGCGCTCGCCGTGCTCCTCGGGACGTACTTCCTCGTCGAGAGGAGGCGTTACGCCGCGGAGCCGAGCGAGGCCATCCGGGCCGACGAAACCACGATTCGACCGATCCGCGTCTCGGGGCTCTGGAACCTCCCCCTCCTCTGCGGGGTCGTGGCCGCTACGGCGTTCCTGGAGTTTCCCTCTCGCGAGACTGTTTATCTCGCGTGCGCCGCGCTGAGCTTTCCTCTCACGCCACGGGGGCAACGGACCGAGACGCGGTTCTCGTGGCATCCGATCCTGGAGGTCGCGATCCTGTTCGCCGGAATCTTCGTCACGATGGAGCCGGCGCTCGCCGTCCTGCGCGAGCGCTCGCCGAGCCTGGGCCTCACGCGTCCCTGGCATTTCTTCTGGGCGACGGGGGCGCTCTCGGCCTGGCTCGACAACGCCCCAACCTATGCCGCGTTCCTCGCGCTGGCGCGGGGCCTCGGGCGGCCCGAGGTAGCCGGAGCGCCCGCGAAGATCCTCGAGGCCGTCTCGGCGGGCGCCGTGTTTTTCGGTGCGCTCACCTACATCGGAAACGGCCCGAATTTCCTCGTGCGCTCGATCGCCGTGTCGCGCGGGGTGGCGATGCCCTCCTTCTTCGGCTACGCGGCCCGCGCGGCCGCCGTCCTCCTGCCGCTCTTCGTGCTGATCACGTTTCTCTGTTTTTCCGGCTAGACCTGTCTACGCGCAAACCCGCGCCGGACGTCGTCGGTCCGGCGCGGGCCAGCAGCGTAGCTTCGCCTGCGCTAAAACCAGTTTCCCAAAGGGGTATTGACCGTGATGCGCGTTCCCGTGACCTGGCCCTGGACGTGCGCGAGGACGTTTCCCGCGGGGTTGAATTGGTCGATCGTAAAGGTCCCCGTGAATTGATTTCCGCTGTGGTTCAACGTGACTTTTTCGCGAATCTGAACCGGGCCGATGAAATTCCCAAGAGGATCCCAGCCCAGCGCAAAGTGATTCAACGAGTAGCTGGACGATCCGGTCTGCTGGTATACGCCGAGACAGAAATTGCCGGTCGAAGGGGGACGGAAGGAATTCGTGATTTCGGTCCCGTCGCTATGCCACTGTGTGAATCCATTGTCGACCACCGCGCCGTCGGGGATGAAGGAAGTGCCCTGGGACACGAACTTGAATTTCCAGAACCCGACGATCCCGCCGTCGGAGCTGTCATTGTCCGCTGCCCGCGAAAGCACTGCCGACTCTGGCTGAACCGCTGCTTCCGGTGAGAGCGGCCGGAGGGCCTCTGTCGTGTTCCACTGGGAATACCCGCATTGGGCGGTGGCCTTGGAGACGAAAACCGTCCCGTGCAAAGCGAGCGCGAGAACAACGATGATCGCGGTCTTGAAGATGGACCTCATGAGATTCTCCCTTTCTGTTGATGATGCGTGGATTGGATGAGGTGGCGGCTTGTTCGGTCGTGACGCGTTGGCTGATCCCAGGTATTCGCGCGAAGTTCCATCCTGCGGGGGCGCAGGGGACCGCAGTGGAAAGAACGCCGCTACGAGGACCCCGGCCTGGCTCGTCGACCCGAATCTCATGTCTCTCTCCCCCGCCTAGTCCCTCTCGAGCCGGATCTTCAGGATCTGTCCGAGCCCCATCGGAGGCGGGCCGAAGCCGACGTTGGAGACGTAGAGAGCACCGTCGGGTCCGAAGGTCATGGCGGTCGGCAGGAACAGCCCCGCCGCGATGACCTCGAGCTCGCCCGATGATTTCACGCGCACGACACGGCCCGTCATCGGCGTCGGAAAGGGCGGAATGTTATTGCCGGTCGTGTTTTCCAGAACGTACATCCGCCCCTCGTCATCGAACGTCACGCCCAGCACCGTCGTCAGCCCCTCGACCGCCACCGAGATGTCTCCGTCCGGAGTGATCTTGTAGATCTTCGACGAACCGTCGACGATCGGAAACGGGTTGAGGTTGCCCACGTAGAAGGCGCCGCGGTGGAAGGCGATCGCCGTCGGCACGATGTGTCCCTGGCTCGCCGAGATGTCGATGAGCCGCTTGATCGCTCCGCTGTTCGGCGTGATCGAGTCGACCTCCCCGTGGTTGGGCTCGACGGCCCAGAGCTTGCCACGCGCCTCGATGAGGCTGTACGGCGTGCCGTCCGGCTCGAAGTCGTCGGGCTCCGGATGAGCAACGGGGTGGGATTGGTAGTACGCGCTCAGGTTGGCGACCATTTCCCACGCCCCGTTGTGGCGCACCCGAATGACTCCGTTGGGGAAGTTCCGCACACCGTGCGAGCAGCCGGCCCCGGAAATGAGGGCGTAGAGGGTATCGCCGACAAAGGCGACGTCGGCGACGCCGCTGACGAGGCTACCCTGCGTGGCGTTCGTCTGGCTGGAGGGCAGGTTGTCCACGACGGTGGTGCGTCTGCCCCGGCGATCGAACCTCGAGATCCGCGAGCCGGTCTGGCTGCCCAGGTAGGGTCCGACGAAAGGAACCTGGTCGCACTCCCCCACCGTCGAGTTCTTCCCGCCGACGCCGCCCTCGGCGACGTAGAGGTTGCCGTCCGGACCGAACTTGAGCCCGCGGGGGTTGTTCAGGCCCGTGGCGAACACGGAAACGGTGGCTCCCTCCCGTTCGTGCTCCTCCGCCAGGGCGACATTGGCCGCGAGCGGCGCCGAGAGGGCGACCACCGCGGCGAGGTACGAGAGTGCCGGGGACGAACGAAGACTGTTTGGCTTCTTCATTTGAAGCTCCTTTCTGTTGTGAAGGCAAGGTCGGGCCAAAAACCTCGAAAGTCCTTGGCCAGTCCTGAGGGTTTCCTGAGGATTCACGCGTGCCGTTGCCAGAAATGGCTCCCGGCGAATCTGAAACCCTGAGGTCAGCCATAATCGGCTGACGTCACATGCCTCTGAGCGAGGGCTCGAAGGTCGGTCCGTACGAAGTGGTCGCTCCACTCGGGGCCGGAGGCATGGGAGAGGTCTGGCGCGCACGGGATCCGCGGCTCGGGCGCGACGTCGCCCTGAAAGTGCTTCCCGACGAGATGGTTCGCGACACGGGCCGAATCGCGCGCTTCCGCGCCGAGGCACGCGCGGCATCGGCGCTCAACCACCCGAACATCGTCACCGTCTACGACATCGGCGAGGAGGGCGGGCGGACTTACCTCTCGATGGAGCTGCTCGAAGGCGTCAACCTGAGGCAGCTTCTCGACGGCGGCGCGCTTCCCCTTTCGAAGGCGCTCCAGATCGCCAGCCAGATCGCCGAGGGCCTGGCCGCCGCGCACGCGAGGGGCATCGTCCACCGCGACCTGAAGCCCGAGAACGTGATCCTGACGACGGACAACGTCGTCAAGATCCTCGACTTCGGCCTCGCGAAGACGTCACCGCTCGCCGGTTCGCACGGCGACAGCGAGCCCACGATGTCCGCGGCACCCGCCACGGAGGTGGGCACGCTTCTCGGCACGGTCGGTTACATGTCGCCGGAACAGGCCTCAGGAAGCATCGTGGACTTCCGCTCGGACCAGTTTTCCTTCGGAACGATCCTCTACGAGCTCGTGACCGGGCGCCGGGCTTGGAGGAAGGCCACGCCCGCCGAGACGCTCGTGGCGATCATGCGGGAGGACCCACCCCTTCTCTCTTCCGCCGAATCGCCCATCCCCGCACGCGTGCGTCGGGTCGTCGGGCGCTGCCTCGCCAAGGGCCCGGACGAGAGGTACAGCGCGACGCGCGACCTCGCCCGGGACGTTCGATACCTCGCGGAGCAGACCTCGGACGCACACGGGCCGTCGGACCTTGGTCTCACCGTCGAGCCTCCGCCTCGCGCCAGGCGTCGCCTCGCGACGCCGGCCGTACTCGGGATCGTGGCCCTGGCCGCACTCGCGGCCCTCGGGGCGGCGCTCTGGATCCGCCGGCACCAAGGGCCCGCCCCGATCGAGTCACTCGCGGTCCTGCCGTTCGAGAACGGAACGCACGAGCCTGAAAACGAGTACCTGAGCGACGGCATCACGGAGAGCCTGATCGACCAGATGTCGCGCGTGCCGGCCCTCAGGGTCATGGCGCGGGCCACGGTCTTCCGCTTCAAGGGCTCCGCGGATCCGCAGGAGGCGGGGCGAAAGCTGGGCGTCGGCGCGGTCCTGACGGGAAGGATTTCCCGGCAGAACGAACGCCTCTCGATTTCGGCGGAGCTGATGGACGTCGCGTCGGGTGCTCGCCTCTGGGGCGAGACGTTTGAGAGGCCAGCGGCAGACCTGCTCCGCGTGCAGAACGAGATCGCGTCGGACATCTCCGCCGGACTTCGACTGCGCCTCACGGAACCGGAGAAGCGCGCACTCAACCGGCACGGGACCGAGGACTCCGAGGCCTACGAGCTTTTCCTGAAGGCCCGCTACGCCGAAAGCAAGGACACCGAGGAGGGATACCTTCAGGCGAGGCGGCTCTTTCTTCAGGCGGTCGAGAAAGACCCGAGGTTTGCGCGGGCGCAACTGGGCGCGTCGGACACGTATGGCTTGATGGCCATGGACGGTTACATCCCGCCCGCCGAAGCCTGGGCAGGAGTGAACGAGGGAGCGCGAAAGGCCCTCGCCCTCGACCCGGGCTTCTCGGAAGCGCGTGCCGCGCTCGCGATCCCCCGGTTTTTTTCCGACTGGGACTGGGCCGGCGCGGAGCGGGAGTTCCGGGAAGCGGGTGACGGGCCGGGGCCGATCATAGAAAAGGGGCAGGTCTTCGCCCTCCTCCTCTGGGCGAGGGGCCGGACCGACGAGGCGCTCGCCGTGATCGAGAAGGCGCGGCGCATCGACCCCGGGAATCTGAGCTTGATGATCGACACGGCCGACTATCTCGCAAAGGCCGGGCGATTCGGGGATGCGATCGGTCGCTACCGAGCCGCCATGGAAGCCGACCCCTCGGACCCGCGGGCGTGGTTCGGTTTGGCCGAGGTCCTGAGGCGCCAGGGTGACATGACGGGGGCGATCGCCGCTCTTCGCAAGGCCTACGAGCTCACCGGGGAGGACGACGGCGTGAAGGCGCTGGCCGCGGCAAGCACGGAGCAGGACTACGAGAACGCGCAGGTCACGGTGGCCCGGGCTCGGCTCACTGACACGAGGGCGCTCGCGAAGGGACGGTACGTCTCCCCGCTCGATCTGGCACGGCTGGAGGCGCAGTTGGGGGAGAAGGAGAAGGCGTTCCAGCACCTCGAGGCGGCGTTCGTGGAGCGCTCTCCCGGGATGGTCCTGCTCAAAGTGGATTCAGCATGGGACCGGATCCGCGACGATGCCCGGTTCGGGGCGCTCGTCAAGAGGGTCGGGATCCCGTGAACCAGACCGTTGCTCGCTCCTTCAGAGCTTCGAGTTGGCGGCCTTTTGCGCTTTCGCGTGCCGGTCAACCGCCTCGTCGACCGCGTCGAGGAGGGAATCGCCGCTCGCGGGCGATTTGAGCGCGACCCCCCACGTCTTGCGAGCCGCCGCGACCTCCTGCCGTGACGCGCTGGGAAGCACGGGGACGATGACCGGGCCGGGGGCCCCGGCCGGCACCAGCTTCTCGACCGTCCGCGCGTCCGCGATGTCCACGAGAACGATGCCCGGGTTCCCGTCCTTCAGGATTCTGCTCAGCTCTTCCGCAGAGGCGACGACAGCGGGGTGGTAACCCGCGCGGCTCAGGACGGCGTCGACGGACAGATTGCCGGGTCCGCCTCTCAGCGTGGAGGAGAGGGGCGCGTAGATCACGATGGTCGAGCGCGCTCCCTCGCGCTGAAAGCGCGCGCCGCGCCCGGCCACGAGGAACTTGTCGCCGCAGGCGAGGAGGCTGGGGCCAGCGCACAGCCCCGCGACGCCGATGAGAGCGATCATGCCAATGCGATATCTCATGAACCCTCCCAGACCTTCAGGGCCGGTCGAGAACCGGTCTCAGCCTCTCATCAGACTAGCAAAAAGCCGCCTCCGCGTCACTTCGTGCCGCCGAAATACAACGTCGCGCCGACCGTGTAGGCCTGCCCGTCGTGCGTGTCGGTTCCCCAGACGTACTTCGTGAAGGACGCGAAAACGTCGAACGAACCGATGGAGTAGGAAATCCCGCCTCCGGCCTGCCAGTAGTTGTTGCGAAAAAGACGATGGAACTCAGCGAGGCTCGCGGGGGTGTTCAGGATGCTCAATTCACCGGGTGGGTAGAAGGGATCCCCGCTCGGGGATCCGAGCCTCAGGCCGCCATGCGTGTACTGCCAGGCGCCGGTCGCCTGGAGGTGGAGGCGGCGCGTCACGGCGTAGTCGATCTCGACCGAGCCGTTGCTCCGGTCGTTCGGAATCCCGAGGAACCGCTCCACGAACGAGTACGTGTAGCCGGCCTCGATGCTGGCTTTCGGCAGAAAACCCGCGAGCCGCAGGGATGCGTTGACGCCAACCGCGAATTCCCGCCGATCGAAGCCCACGACGGCTTCGGCCTGGTAGTTGTAGTCATGGCTGGGATTGATGTACTTGACGACGGGCGTGATGGCCCACGGGTCGTCCCCGAGGCGGTAGCGGGCGCTGACGGAAAAGTCCTGGAACGTCGAGTGCCAGCAGTGGCATGAATCCGTGGAAGTCTCTGGAGAGAGGAAGGGCGGGAACGCCCCGCCCCTGTACTTCGCGAAGATGTACGGGATGCCGAGCGTCGCGGAAAGCCGGTCCGTGACTCCGTAGTCCGCCTCGAGGAGCACGGTGACCGTATCGGTTTGACCGGTGGAGAGGCGGGTTCCATCGGTGAACCGTCGGCCGGTGTCGTCGTAGTACTGAGTCAACAGGGTGACTCCCCCGACGCCCTGCGGGAGCGTATACGCCTGCGCGAAGGCGGGCGCCGGTATGAAGGCAACCAGCCCCGCGAGCGCGAGCCAACCCGGGAGGCGCTTCATTGTTCGAATCTCCTGCGAAGATATCATGTTGCGCACTGGACGCTTTCCCAATCTGGCGCCGCCGGAGGCCGAAGTCCTCATAGAATCGTGGGGATTTCCTGATGCGTGCGAGCTCGGATCCCCCGGCACAGGTCTCGATCGGCGCTTTCGTCTTCGATGCGGAACGCCGCCAGCTCATCGGAGAAGGCGGCGCCGTCGAGCTGCCGTCGAAGGAGTTCGAGCTCCTGTCGCTCCTGGTCTCGAAGCGGCCGCGTGCGGTCTCTAAGGACGAGATCCAGGATGCCCTCTGGCCGCGGACGAGCGTGACCGAGGCGAGCCTGACCAGCCTCGTGAAGGAGCTGCGGTCGAAGCTGGGCCAGACGGGTCGCCGGGGGCCCATTCGAACGGTGCATGGGTTCGGATACGCACTCGCCGCCGAGGGAGCGCCCCCGAGGCGCGCCTCGCTCCCCCGGCTCGTGCGCGGAACGACCGAGATCGCCGTCGTGTCCTCCGAGCTCGTCCTGGGACGCGAGCCGGGCCTCGCGGGGACGATCGACGACGCCTCCGTTTCCCGCCGTCACGCGCACCTGAGACGGAACGGCGGCACCGTCGTCCTGACGGATCTCGGGAGCAAGAACGGAACGTTCGTGAATGGTGTCCGCGTCTCGGGCCCGGTTTCGCTGGTCGACGGGGACGAAGTCAGGCTCGGTCTCGTGACGTTCGTCTACCGGGCTCCAGCGTCGTCACGCTCGTCCGCCACCGAGACCGCCGTCTGATCACCGGCGACCCTGTCGAAAGTCCGTCTGCATCCTTGACAGCTCGCCGCGTTTAGACACAGTCTCGCCGCGTCGGGCGATGGAAGCCTCGGTCGCCACACCGCGCCACGTCGACGAGCGGATCGCGTCCGCCCTGCGGTCGGCGGGTGTCGAAGTGGACGGTCCAGCGCCCCACGACATCCACGTCAAAGACCCGCGCTTCTTCCACCGCGTCGCCGTACACGGCTCGCTCGGCTTGGGCGAGAGCTACATGGACGGCGACTGGGAGTGCGAGCGGATCGACGGGCTCGTCTTCCGGCTCATCCGCGCGGGCGTTCACCGTGCGCACGGGAAAGGCCGCGAGTTCACGCGGCGCGCAGCCGCGTTCCTGACGAACCCCGGCCGCACGCGGGCGTTCGAGATCGGCGAGCGCCATTACGACCTCGGGAACTTCCTCTTCGAGCGGATGCTCGGAGGGCGGATGGCCTACAGCTGCGGGTACTGGAAGGACGCCGAGGATCTCGACGCCGCGCAGGACGCCAAACACGACCTCGTCTGCCGCAAGCTCGGCCTGAAGAGCGGGATGCGCGTCCTCGACGTCGGCAGCGGCTGGGGAAGCTTCGGACGCTTCGCGGCGGAGCGCTATGGCGTGAGCGTCCTCGGAATCACGGTCTCGCGCGAGCAGAAGGAATGGGCGGACCGCGCGGCGTGCGCATTGCCTGTCAAGACCGAGCTCCTCGACTACCGGAGTCTCGACGCCGGGACCTTCGACGCGATCGTCTCGATCGGGATGTTCGAGCACGTGGGCATCAAGAACTACGCGACGTTCTTCGACGTCGTGCGCTGCCACCTCGCGGACGACGGCCTCTTCCTCCTCCATACGATCGGCGGGACCGAGTCCTCGAGCACGACCGACCCCTGGATCGACCGCTACATCTTCCCCAACAGCCTGATTCCCTCGCTCGCCCAGATCACGACCGCGGCCGACGGGCGCTTCGTCGTCGAGGACGTCCACAACTTCGGCGTCGACTACGACCGCACGCTCCTCGCGTGGAACGCGAACGTCGAGAAGCACCGGGAGGAACTCGAGGCCCGCCACGGCTCGCGGTTCCTGAGGATGTGGCGGTTCTACCTCCTCTCCTGCGCCGGCGCTTTCCGCGCGCGCTACAACAACCTCTGGCAGATCGTCCTGTCGCCCCGCGGCGTCATCGGCGGCTACCGCGCGCCGCGCTGAGTCCCCGGGCTACTGGGTCCGCGGCCGGACCGCTCCGAGGGCCGCGGTTGCCGTATCGTGGACGGGCGTCTCGACGCCGGACTCGCGGCCGAGGCGCGCGACGGCACCGCTGAGGTCGTCGAGCTCGGTCGGGCCACCGGCCTCGAGGTCGAGGAGGAAGCTGGGCTTCATCGCGGGACCGAGGGAATCGACGAAGGCGAGGATCTTCGCCTCGTCGTCGTCGGCCAGCTTCACGCCGCGGGCCCGCGCCACCGCGAGAACCTCGCGCACCGCGCGCGAGAGGAGCAGCTTTCCGTACGGGGCGTCGCGGACGGGCCCGATGGGCGCGCGGGCGAGTCCGCACGCGGCCGCCATCGGGGCGATGAAAGCGAACTTCCGCCAGAGGTCCGCAACGATGTCCTCGGACACGCGCGCCTGGGCTCCCGCGTCGCGGAAGGCCTGCGCAATTTTCTCAGCCCGGGCGGAGCCTCCGCCACCGATCTCGCCGAGCGCGACGTTCTGGAACGGGCTCTTCCTCTCGACGACGCCGGGAGCCACCCTCGCGACGCTCACCTGCGTGAGGCCGCCGAGAACGTTCGCCTTCGGCACGCCGGCCGCGACGAGCCGGTCCGCGGCCTCGACGCCATTCAGGAGCGGGAGAATGATGGCGCCCTTTCCCGCAAGGACTCGCGCTGCGGGGAGGATCTCCGCCAGCGAGTACGTCTTCACGGCGACGATCGCGAGGTCGGCAGCGCCGAGCGCCGCCGCGTCGTCCGCCGCCTCGACCTTCACCGTGAATGTCTCGTCCGGCGTCCTCACCTCGAGGCCTCGGGCGCGAATGGCCGCGAGGTGCGCGCCGCGCGCGAGGAGCGCGACCGGGTACCCGGCCCGCGCGAGAACGCCGCCGTAGTAGCCGCCCACGCCTCCTGCGCCGAGAACCGCTATGCGGAGCGATCTGGATTCCACGCTCCGAGTCTAGCCTCGCGCCGAGCGCGCCCTCAGCGCGAGACGTAGCCGATGACGTCGATGCGCGTAAGGATGCCGACGGCCCGACCCTTCTCCTCGACGAGGAGCGCGTGGCCGGAGGTCAGCATTCGCGTGGCGGCTGCCACGGGCTCGTCGGCAGAAAGCCGGGGCAGAGGCTCCTCCATGACGGCCGACACGGCGTCCTCCGGCGTCGCGCGCCCGTCGAGCACGGCGGCGAAGAGGCGCGGCTCCACGACGGTCCCGACGACCTCCCCCGCCTCGCTCACGACGGGAAGCTGGGAGACGTGGTGCTCGCGGATGAGGGCGAGCGCGGCACGCACCGGATCCCCGGGCCTCAGCGTCAGGAGCGGCGGCAGGTCGCCCGCGACCTTCTGCCTGAGGAGGTCGCCGACGCGCAGGTCCGAGGCGTCGAGCATCCCGTGGTCCGCGAGCCAGCCGTCGCTGTGGAACTTGCTCAGGTAACGCTCGCCCGTGTCCGGGAGCATCACGACGATCACGTCGTCCTTCGTCATCCGCTCGGCGACCTTCAGAGCCCCGACGACGGCGGTGCCTGCCGAGCCGCCCACGAAGATGCCTTCCTCGCGCGAGAGGCGGCGCATCATGTGAAACGATTCCCGGTCCGACACGGCAAGGATCTCGTCGATGACGTCGAACTGGACGTTGCCCGGGATGATCTCCTGGCCGATCCCCTCGACGAGGTACGGCGCGGGCTCGGCCATCTTCCCGGTGCGCTGGAACTCGCCGAGGATCGAGCCCACGGGCTCGACGCCCACGACCCGCACCCGCGGGTTCTGCTCTTTGAGATAGCGGCCGGCACCGCTCGTCGAGCCGCCGGTCCCGAGCGACGCGACGTAGCACGTGACGCGTCCCGCCGTGTCGCGCCAGATCTCGGGACCGGTCGTCAGGTAGTGGATCGCCGGGTTGTGCGGGTTGAAGTACTGGTTCGCGAGGAAGCCCCCGGGAATCTCGCTCGCGAGGCGCTTGGCGACCTCCGTGTAGCGCTCGGGCGAGCCGGGCGGTGCGCTCGTCGGGGTGATGACGACGCGCGCGCCGTGGGCCTTGAGGATGTCGCGCTTCTCCTGCCCGACCTTGTCCGGCATCACGCAGATGCACTTGTAGCCCTTCACGGCGGCCGCGAGCGCGAGGCCGAGCCCCGTGTTCCCCGACGTCGCCTCGACCACCGTGCCGCCGGGCTTGAGCGCGCCCTCGCGCTCGGCCATCTCGACGATGTGGATCCCGACGCGGTCCTTGTTGCTCCGGCCGGGGTTGAACGACTCGAGCTTTCCGAGGACGAGGGGCCTGAGGCCCTTCGCGACCGCGTTCAGCCTCACGAGAGGCGTGTCGCCGACCGTCTCGAGGATGTTCTCGTGCCAGCGCGGGGCCGGCGGCGTCTCGGCCATGTTTCTTCCTCGGGGGCGGGAGTTCACGCGGGCGTCACGGTGGGGTCGACGTCGCGTGCCCACGCGAGGATTCCGCCGGCGAGATTGTACGTGCGATCGAGTCCCAGGCTCCTCAGGAGCTCGACGGCCCGCGCCGAGCGCTCCCCGGAGCGGCAGTAGACGACGACGGGTCGCGTCCCGTCCACCTCGTGCAGGCGGGCTGGCAGCGCCCCGAGCGGGATCAAAACGGAGCCGCGGATTGCGCCGAGCGCGGCCTCCTGCGGCTCGCGCACGTCGAGGAGCTGGACGCTTTCGCCGCCCGAGAGCCAGGCCTGGACTTCCCGCGCCGTCAGCTCGGCCCCCGGAGGCAGGACGGCAGCCCCCGCGCCGCAGAGGGCGTCGTAGTCCACGAGGCCCGTGATCGTCGGGTTCTCACCGCAGAGCGGGCAGGCGGGATCGCGCGGGAGTGCGATCTCGCGGAACGTGAGGGCGAGCGCGTCGTAGAGGAGGAGCCGCCCCGCGAGCGAGCGCCCGATCCCGAGGAGGAGCTTGATCGCCTCCGTCGCCTGCAGCGATCCCACGACGCCCGGCAGGACCCCGAGGACGCCGCCCTCGGCGCAGCTCGGGACGAGACCCGGGGGTGGAGGCGCCGGATAGAGACAGCGGTAGCACGGGCCCTTCCCCGGGTGAAAGACGCTGACCTGTCCCTCGAAGCGGTAGATCGAGCCGTAGACATTCGGCTTGCCGAGGAGGAAGCACGCGTCGTTCGTGAGGTAGCGCGTCGCGAAATTGTCCGTGCCGTCGAGGACGACGTCGAATCTCTCGAGAACGCCCAGCGCGTTCTCGCGCGCGAGGCGCTCCGAAAAAAGAACGACGTCTACGTGCGGGTTGAGGGCGCCGAGGCGCTCGCGGGCCGCCTCCAGCTTCGGGCGCCCGACGGAGGGCGTGTCGTAGAGGACCTGGCGCTGGAGATTCGACGCGTCGACTTCGTCGAAGTCCACGAGGCCGATCGTCCCGACCCCGGCGGCCGCGAGGTAGAGCGCGGCCGGGGAACCGAGTCCTCCCGCGCCCACGACGAGAACCTTCCCCGCCTTGAGGCGCAGCTGCCCCTCGGCCGTCACTTCGGGGAGAAGGAGGTGGCGCGAGTACCGGGTGACCTCCTCGCGGGACAGGGGGCCGGCCATGGGCACACGTTACACGGTCCGCTGCCCGCCGTGCCCTCCGAAAGGCCGCCCCGTGACGGCGGACCGGGTGTACAAAGGGGGTATGTCATCGTTCACGGAAAGGTCCGTCCTCGTCGCGGGCGGGACGGGCGGCCTCGGCCGCGCGGTCAGCCTCGCGTTTCTCGACGCGGGCGCGCGCGTCACCGTCACGTTCCGAAAGCGGGACGAGTTCGTGTCTCTGAAGTCGGCAGCCACCGGCGCCCACGGCCACCTCGACGGGCACGAGGCGGACGTCACCGACGAGGCGGCGGCGAAGGCGCTCGTCGACGCCATCCGCAGCCGGCACGGACGGCTCGAAGCCCTCGTGAACACGGTCGGCGGCTTCGCCGGCGGGGCGCCCCTCTGGGAGCAGGACGCGGCGCTTCTTGACCGGATGCTCGCCCTCAACCTGCGCTCCGGCTGGGCCCTCGCGCGGGCGGCCACACCCGTGATGCTCGCGCTGGGGCGCGGCGCCATCGTG
>JBAUSZ010000315.1:0-17976 GCA_049581965.1 Thermoanaerobaculia bacterium
GGCCGCCACCGGCCCCGCCGTGAAAACGGCGAGGGCGGCGGCGGCGACTCCGAGCGAGAGGTGTTTCACAGGCCTTCCTTCTTTAGCGCGCGTGGACCTTGGCGACGTCGTAGTCCGCTCCGGTCGCGTGGCACGTGCCGCACGCCTCGGCCGGAATCGCGGGGCTGTTCGGGAAATACGCCGTGTTGATGTAGGCGTGGGCGGCGACGTCGCGGCTGTCGTGGCAGCCCGTGCAGGCGGCCGTGGCCGAGCCGCGCGGCGAGAAGAAGTCCCGGTCCGTGACGACCGGCTGGTTCGTGATCGGGAGCGGAAGCGAGTAGGCGGCCGCGTTCACGTGACACGCGAGGCAGTTCCGGCGGTCGCCGGGGTACAGCACGTCGTTGAAGTTGCTCGGGCCGCTGAACCCGTAGACCGTGAAGTCCTGGTTCAGGTTCTCGCCCGTGTGGATCCGGTGGATCATGCGGGCTAACTCGATGGATTCGCCCGGCAGGGTGTCCGCCGTGCGGCGGCCGGCGTCGCTGCCGTTCGGGTTGTGGCAGATGACGCAGTGTTCGAGCGTGATGCGCTGGTTGCCGTGCGAGAAGAGGACCTTGAGGTCCTGGTGGCAGGCATTGCACTTCGTGAGCGAGACCGAGGTCCGGCGCGGCGTGACCGTCGTGCCCGTGACCGCGAAGTAGAACGGGACGTTCGGGGCGCCCTCGCTGATCGTCGGAGGATTCGCGAAAACTCTCGGCGCCGGGTTCAGCGTGACCGTGCGGCGCGTGTCGATCGAGACCGTGTAGGTCCCCTTCGCGGTCGCGGGGATTGCGTTCGTGAACGTGTACGTCGCGATGCCCGTCGTGGCGTTGTACGTGGCGGTCGCGAGGTTCTCGCTGAACGGCTGGCCGTTCGCGGCCATGCCGACGTTCGTGTAGTCCGACGTCGGTCCACCGAGCTTGATGCTGATCGAACCGTTCGCGGCGACCTTGTAGACGCCCGGATCGACGAACGAGCCGTCGCCGTTCTTGAGCTGGAAGGTCACCGTGATTTTCTTGCCGGGGCCCGCGTTCGTGACAGAGAGGATCTTGGCCGTGTAGCCCTTGAGCTGCGCCGAGTGAAGCGGAACGACGTGGGCGTTCTTGATCCCCGCGTCCCACTCGGCGTTGCCCTGCGGCGGGTGGCAGGTGGCGCACGAGCCGTCGGCCGCGGGGCCGGCCACGTGGTTCGCGCCCGTGACGAAGTTCAAGTCGCTGTGGCAGGAGCCGCAGGCCGCGATCGAGGGCTGCGTGTACCAGCTGTCGCCGCCGGCCGCCGTCTTGTCGTGGCAGGAATCGCAGTTGCGGATGTCCTGCGGGTACGTCATGCCCGGAACGACCTCCTCTTCCAGCCCCGCGTGGATGCGGTGCCAGAAGAGCTCGCCGTTGTAGCGGCCGCGGTCCTCGGCCGGCTCGCCCCCGGTAGCGGGGATCGTGTCCCGCATGTTGTTCGGGTTGTGGCACAGCGCGCACGTCTTGAGGTCACGGTAGTTGCCGCCGTGCGGCGCGATCGGGTCGTGGCAGGCGTTGCATTTTGCGACCGTCGACAGGTTCCACGTCGTCGCCGCCGCGTTCGTCTTCGGCACGGCGTCGTAGTACTGCGGGACCGCGTAGTAGTTCTTCCCGACGATGTCCGTCGTGTTGCGCACGCCCATGGCCGCGAGCGTGTGCGGCTTGGAGTCGTCCATCGTGGAAGGCATAGCGGCCGCGAACGTGTACTTGTAGTGGCCGACCTCGAGGTCCGTCCACGTGCCCGTGTTGTCGCGGGTCGGGTTGGCGTTGAGAGCGGGGTTCGAGTTGTAGCCGAGGTAGTTCAGGTACCGCTCCGTCGCCGGATTCCAGAGCGCCGGGATGAACCGCATGGAGATCACGCCCGGAGTCACGAGGCCGTTGCGGTCCAGGGGCCCCTTGAGGTCGTCGGTCAGGAACATTTCGACGACCGGCTTCTGGCCAGGCGCGAAGTTCGTGACCGATGCGATCTTGATGTTGAACCCGGGACGGATGTACGTGAGCGCCTCGGGGGCGAGGTACGCCTCCTTGGCGGTCACGGCATAGGCCGCCGGAGAGGCCTGCCGTTCGGGTGAGCCGGTCGAGCCGGGCCGCGTCACTGGAGTGAACGGGACCGCGACCAGTCCGGCCAGCAGCGTGAAAGCCGTGCGGGATACCAGTGACATGGTCAGCCTCCTTGCCGGGGAAGAATCGGTACGTTGACGAACGTGAGTTCGATAAGCGCGTGGAAATGGGCCTGTTTCATCCGTGTCGAAGGGTATGAAACTGAGCATCCCCAAGGCTTTGATTCAGTTGCATCAAATTCTCACGGGTCACAAGCGGGCTACTGAAGCGCCCGCGCGTTCTGCGCGAAAAAGACGCAGTTGCCGCGGTGCCGGGGGCGACCGTATGTCGACATTCGGCCCTGCGCAGCCTCCCGGTCTCATCCAACCGCTTGGAGGAAACGTCCGACGCCTTGCCCGGGAGCCCGACGTCAGGTGACGGCCGGGCCCGCGCCCTCGTAACGCCGCCAGAGTTCCTCGTCGAGAACCCTACGAAACCGGTCCACGGCCTCGTAGAGGTCTTCGAAGCGCGTGTAGAGCGGCGCGAAGCCGAAGCGGATCACGTCCGGCGGCCGGAAATCGGGAATGACGTTCAGCTCCTCGATGAGCGCGCGGTCGATCGCGAGCCCCTCGGGATGTCCGAACGAGAGGTGCGATCCGCGCCGCGCGGCTTCCCTTGGAGAGCGGAGCGTGACGCCGCGCGGCTCGAGGACCTTCTCCCAGAGACTCTGGAGGAATTTCCCCATCTCGACGGATTTCACCCGCGCGGCCTCGACGCCGGCCTCGAGCGCGAGGTCGATTCCCGCCTCGGCCGCTGCGAGGGAGAGGACGGGCGGCGTCCCGACGAGGAAGCGCTCCGCGCCCGCTGCGGGGACGAAATCGGGCGCGAACGAGAACGGCGCCTCGCGCCCGAACCAGCCCGCGATCGGGTTCTCGAGTGCGGACTGCAGCGCGCGCCGCACGTAGAGAAACGCCGGGGCGCCGGGCCCGCCGTTCAGGTACTTGTACGTGCAGCCCACGGCGAGATCCACGCTCCACGCCTCGAAATCGATCGGGACCACCCCGGCTGAATGGCTGACGTCCCAGAGGACGAGGGCGCCGGCGCGATGCGCGACGTCCGTCACCGTCTTCAGGTCGTGAAGGAAGCCGCTCTTGTACGCGACGTGGGAGAGCGAGACGAGCGCCGTGTCCTTCCCGATCGCGGCCGTGAGACCGGCGGGATCGATCGAGATACCGTCCCGGGCCCCGACCACGACGACGCGCCGCCCGCCGCCGAGAAGACGCGCCGCGCCCTCGAGCCCGTAGAGGTCCGACGGAAAGTTCAGCTCGTCCGTCACGATCGCCGTCCGGCCCTCGCGCGCCCTCAGCGCGGCCACGGCGAGCTTGAAGAGGTTCACGCTCGTCGAATCGGACACGAGGACCTCGCCCGCATTCGCACCGAGCAGCCGCCCGAGCTTGTCGCCGATCCGGCGGGGTGCGTTCACCCAGCCCTCGTTCCAGCCGCGGACGAGGCGGCCTCCCCACCCCTCGCGCACCGTTTTCGCGACGAGCGCTTCCGCCCGTTTCGGGAGGCGGCCGAGGGAGTTCCCGTCGAGGTAGAGGAGGCTCTCGTCCGCGACGAGGAACTCGGCGCGGTAACGCGCCAGCGGGTCCTCCCGGTCCCGTTTACGCGCTTCGTCGCGGAGCCCGCCGGGCGCGTCGAGCGGCGTCACGCCGGGGCGAACGCTTCCTTCAGCGCGGTTTCGTGAGCCCGGACGGTCGCGGCGACCTCCCTCGGCCCGTGCGCCGTCGAGACGAACATCGCCTCGAACTGAGCGGGGGCGACGAAAACCCCCTGCCGGAGCATCGCGTGGTACCAGCGCTTGAAGGCGCCGAGGTCGGATTTCTTCGCGTCGTCGAAGTTCGACACGGGACCCTTCGTGAAGAAAGGCGTCAGGATCGAGCCGATGCGGTTCACGACCAGCTTCTCCTGGACGCCGGCCCTCTGCGCGGCGGCGTTCAGTCCATGTTCCAGGTCGCGGGCCGTGCGCTCGAGCTTCGCGTAGACGGCCGGGGTGAGCGCGTCGAGCATCGCCTTGCCCGCGGCCATCGCGAGCGGGTTCCCCGAGAGCGTCCCCGCCTGGTAGACGGGGCCGTCCGGCGCGACCTGCGCCATGAGGTCCGCCCGGCCGCCGTACGCGCCTACGGGCAGGCCGCCGCCGATGATCTTGCCGAGACAGGTCAGGTCGGGCCTGATCCCGTAGATCTCCTGCGCGCCGCCCCTCGCGAGGCGGAAACCGCTGATGACCTCGTCGAAGAGGAGGAGCGCGCCCTCTCTCGTCGCGATCTCGCGGAGTCCCTCCAGGAAGCCCGGGACGGGCGTCACGACGCCCATGTTCGCGGCGACGGGCTCGACGGCGATCACGGCGATCTTCTTCGGATGCGCGGCGAAGAGCGCCTTGACCGATTCGAGGTCGTTGTAGCGCGCCGTGAGGGTCAGGCCCGCGAGGGAGCCCGGCACGCCGGGCGAGCCCGGGATGCCGAGGGTCGCGAGGCCCGAGCCCGCGGCCACGAGGAAGGAGTCCGCGTGCCCGTGGTAACAGCCCGCGAACTTCAGGACCAGGTCGCGGCCCGTGGCGGCCCGCGCGAGGCGCACGGCGCTCATCGCGGCCTCGGTGCCCGACGAGACGAACCGGACCTTCTCCATCGAAGGCACGGCCTTCGCGACGCGCTCGGCCAGCTCGATCTCGGCCTTCGTCGGCGCTCCGTAGGAGGTCCCGCGCGGGAGCGCCTTGCGGACCGCCGAGAGGACCGGCCCGTACGCGTGCCCGAACATGAGCGGCCCGTAGGACATGACCCAGTCCACGTACCGGTTGCCGTCGGCGTCGATCAGGACCGCGCCCCTGCCCTTTTTCACGAAGAACGGCGTGCCGCCGACGGACGCGAACGAGCGCACGGGCGACGACACGCCGCCCGGCATGCGCTTCTTGGCGCGGAGGAAGAGGGATTCGGACTGGGTCGTTCGGCGTAGACGCTTGCGAATCGGACGCGCCACTCGAGTTCTCTTTTCGCTCATCGGCAAGGCATATTTTCTTAGAAGGTGAATGCCGGGCGGTCGCCGCGCGAGTGACCACCGGGGCGCCAAGTGCCGCCGCGGCCCCACTCACCCTTCTAAGAAATTCTTCTCCTCTCTTTTCTCTTCTCTCTCTTCCTTCTAAGCAAATCTCTCTTCTTCTCTTTTTCCTTCTTCATCCGATCCACTGAGCCGCTTCCTTCGCGTGGTACGTGAGGATGAGGTCCGCGCCCGCCCGCTTGAAGGACGTCAGGATCTCGAGCGTCACCCTCTGGCCGTCGATCCAGCCGTTCGCGGCGGCGGCCTTGACCATCGCGTACTCGCCCGACACGTTGTAGCAGGCGAGCGGCGCGTTCGTGGCCTCCTTTGCGGCGCGGATGACGTCCATGTACGAGAGCGCGGGCTTGACCATCACGAGGTCGGCGCCCTCTGCGACGTCGGACAGGACCTCCTTGACGGCCTCGCGCACGTTCCCCGGATCCATCTGGTACGCGCGCCGGTCCCCGAAGGCGGGCGTCGACTCGGCTGCCTCGCGGAACGGGCCGTAGAACCCCGATGCGTACTTCGCGGCGTAGGAGAGAATCGCGACGTCCTGGAAGCCTTCCTTGTCGAGAGCCGCGCGAATCGCGCCGACGCGCCCGTCCATCATGTCGCTCGGCGCGACGACGTCCGCGCCCGCCTTCGCGTGGGCGACGGCCTCCGCGGCGAGGATCGAGAGCGTCGGATCGTTGTCGACCGTCTCGCCCTTGAGGACGCCGCAGTGCCCGTGGTCCGTGTACTCGCAGAGGCAGATGTCCGTCATGACGACCGTCTTCGGGCTCTCGGCTTTGATCGCCTGGACCGCGCGGCAGACGGGGCCCTCGGGGTCGGCGGACGAAGTGCCTCGTGCGTCCTTGTGGTCCGGGATCCCGAAGAGGATCACCGAGAGGACGCCGAGGTCGGCGAGCGCCTTCGCGTCCTTGCCCGCGAGCTCGGGCGACGTGCGGTCCACGCCGGGCATCGAGCCGACGGGCTGGCGGATGCCCTTCCCGGGCACGACGAAGAGCGGTGCGATGAAGTCGGACGGCGCGAGGGAGGTCTCGCGGACCATCGTCCGGAGGCTCTCGCTGCGGCGGAGGCGGCGGTAACGGTGTAGGGGGAAGCTCATGCTGTTTCCTTCCGGAGGAGATCGACGAGATCGGAGAGCTTCGCACGCGGCGCGACGAGCGGAGCGGGGAAACCTCGCGCCGCGACGGCCTTCGCCGTTCCGGGCCCGAGGACGCCCCATCTTACGTGCGGAGGCACGGGCACGGCGGCGAGCAGCGCGTCCAGGCCCGCCGTGGAGCCCACGGCGACGGCGGCGAAGCGTCCCGCGCGGAAATCGGCGAGCACGGACGCATCCAGCTCGGACGGCGCGAGCGCGCGCTTGACGTAGACGACGGGGGAAGAGAGAGAGAACCCCAGGGACCGGATTTCTTCGAAGGGTTCGGAGGCGGCGTCGGAGCCATGCGGCCAGAGGATGCGCATCCCCACGGCCGCTGAAGAATTTCTTAGAAAGTGAATGACGCCTGCGGCACCGGGAACGTCTGGGACGACAATCTGCGTCCCACCAGCCCCACTGTAGGTTGACGCCTCGCAGGACGTGCCGGCGGGCCGCCCCCCCGTATTCACCCTTCTAAGCAAATCAGCGGTGCCCTCGCCAACCGCCAGCACCAGAGCGAAGCGCAGCGGGAAGAGAGGGAGCAGAACTCTCGAGGACTCCTTGGACGACACGACGAGCGTCGCGCCGACGGAATCGAACGCGAGCGCCTCCGCGACGCCCTCGGGACGGAGTGTCACCGCGTGCGTCTGGAGGACCGTGACGTCGGCGGCCGACGAAACGTCTTCCGGCCCCGCCGATCCCGACCGCAGGAGGAGGATGCGCCTGCTCACTCGCGAGCCGCGTCGATCAGCCGCGCCGCCCCGCGCGCGAGCAGGCGCTCGGCGAGGAGCTGGCCGAGGGAGGAAGGAGAAGAAAGAGAAAGAGAAGATTTCTTAGAAGGTGAAAAGGAAGAGGGATGCGGCGGGGCGAAGGGCTCGCTCATCTCGTCTTCGAGACACTCTTTTCCGTCGAGGGACAGAACGCGGCCCACGAGCTTCAGCGTGAGGTTCCCCTCTTCACCTTCGAAGAATCCTCGGGCGCCGACAGGCGCCCGACATCCCCCTCTCAGAAATTGCAGAAGGTCGCGCTCGATCGAGGCGGTCACTCGCGCGGCGGGGTCTTCCATCTTCAGCAGAATCTCCCGCGTCTCCTCGTCGTCCGTCCGGCAGCCGATGCCGAGTGCGCCCTGCGCGGGGGCGCCGAGCATCTCGTCGGGCTCGAGACGTCGCGTGATGACGGAGCCCCGCCCGAGGCGGTCGAGCCCCGCGCTCGCGAGGATGAGGGCGTCTGCCCGGCCCTCCTCGAGGCGTTGGAGGCGCGTGTCGACGTTGCCCGCCATCGCGACCGTCACGAGGTCGGGCCGCAGGCGCAGGAGTTGCGCGACGCGGCGCGGTGAGGACGTCGCGACCCGCGCGCCCTGCGGCAGGTCCTCGACGCGGCGCACGCCCGAGTGGCGGCTCGCGACGACGAACGCGTCCCGCGAGTCCGCCCGTGCCGGAACGGCCCCGAGAACGAGGCCCGTGACCTCGGCCGTCGGGACGTCCTTGAGGGAGTGGACGGCGAAGTCGATCTCGTTCCGGCGGAGTGCGTCGTCGAGCGCGCGGACGAAGACGCCCGCGGCGTCGCCGCCCGGAGGGGCCTTGCCCTCGCTCGAGAGCTGGTCGCCGTGCGTCCGCACGATCACGACGGTGACGGGCCGGCCGGAGCGGCGCGTGAGCTCCTCGGCGAACGCTCCCGACTGGGCGCGCGCGAGGGCGCTCGCCCGCGTCCCCATGCGGAGAGGGGTGGGGGCCGCCGCCGTCACTTCGGGGGCTCGTCGAGGCGGAAGAGGGCCCGCACGGAGGCCGCCTTCTCGAGGCGCTCGGACGCGTCGCCCTCCTTGAGGCCGACCGTGGGGTCGTGGAGGATGCGCCCGATCAGCGTCTCCGTGAGGCGCTCGACGGTCGCGCGGTCCTTCTCGGACAGGCCCGAGAGCTTTCCGTTGTACTTCTCGATCTCGCTGCGGCGGATCCGCTCCACCTTCTCGCGCAGGCCGCGCACGACGTCGACGTGCAGGAGGCTGCCCCACCAGTGGGCGAAGCGGCCCACGCACTCCTCGACGATCGCCTCGGCCTTCGGGACCTCCTCGAGTCGCGCCTTCGCGTTCGCGTCGGCCATTCCCGTGAGCGCCTCGATGTCGTAGCGGTAGACGTCGGGCAGGTCGCCGACCGCGATCTCCACGTCGCGCGGGACCGCGAGGTCGAGGACGAGGAGCGGCCCGCGCCGCCGGGAGGACTCGCGCGCGGCCTCGAGCGCGTCGGCCGTGAGGACGGGCTCCGTCGCGTTCGTCGCCGAAAGGACGAGGTCGACCTCCGCTGCGGCGACGGCCCGCTGGTCCCACGGCACGGCCCGCCCGCCCGAGGCACTCGCGAGCGCCTGCGCGCGGTCGAACGAGCGGTTCGCCACGACGATCTCGGAGACGCCCTCGTCCAGGAGGAGGCGCGCGGTGAGCTCGGCCGTCTCGCCGGCGCCGATGAGGAGGGCGCGCCGGCCCTTGAGCGACTCGAAGATGCGCCCCGCGAGCGTGAGGGCGAGGCCTGCTACGGACGTCGGGCGCGTCCCGAGGCCCGTCTCGGCGCGCACCCGCTTGCCGCACTCGAGGGCGCTCATGAACAGGCGGTTCGTAACCGCCCTCAGCGACCCGGCCGCCGTCGCGACGCGGTGCGCCTCGCGGATCTGCCCGAGGATCTGCGCCTCGCCGAGGACCATCGAGTCGAGGCCGGACGCAACGCGGAAGAGGTGCCGCGCGGTCGCGTCGCCGCGGCCGGTGAGCGCGGTCTGGCGCAGGAGTGCGTCATCCACGCGGTGGAAGCGCGAGAAGAACCCTGAGAGCGCGTCGAGCTCGTCCTCGCGGTCCGACACGCCGTAGATCTCCGCGCGGTTGCACGTCGAGACGATCGCGCCTTCGGCGAGGATGTGCTCCGCGAAGAGGCCCTCGAGCGCCTCGCGCGCCTTCTCCGGGGTGAAGGCGAGTCGCTCTCTCAGGTCGAGAGGAGCGCCCCGGTGGTTCCAGCCGACGAAGACGAGGTTCATGAGCGGAAGACGTGCAGCCTGGAGACGAACATGTTGACGGCGGTGTACGAGAGGAGGACGAGCACGAAGCCCGCGATCGAGAGGCGCGCCGTCGAGACGCCCGGGGCGCCGCGGCGCGCCCGCACGAGGATGAAGAGATAGAAGACGAGCGTGCCGAGCGCGAAGAAGATCTTCGGGTCCAGCGCCCAGCGCGGGTGCTCGTTCGTCCAGACGCGGGAGGCCCAGAGGAACCCGAGCGCAAGCCCGGTGCCGAGCGCGATGATTCCAAGGCCGAGCGACGTGCGGTTCGCGCGCTCGAGGTACGAGAGCGTCGGGAGGCGCGTCGCGGGACCGGAGAGCGTGTGCGACTTGAGCGCGCGCCCGGCCGTGATGTAGAGGATCGAGAGCGCGCAGGACACGGCGAACGCCGCGTAAGCGAGCATGTTGAGCGTGACGTGGAGGGCGAAGATCGCGCCTTTGAGATCGGGGTTCGGCGCGGGGCGGGCCCCGCCCGGCGCTTCGAGAAGAGCGAGGAGCATGAAGAAGAGCGCCGCCGGCATGAGGACGGGGCCGAGCGCCCGGTCGTGGTGGCGCAGCTCGAGGACCACCGAGAGGACGGCGAGGAAGAAGCCGAAGAGCTTCATCGAGCCGAGGAGATCCCGATACGGGACCGTTCCCACGGCGAGAGCCCGGGCGTAGAGAGCCGCGAAGTTGAGGACCGCGCCGACGACGGCGGAGGCCGTCGCCGAACGGCCCGCCCAGGCGGACGGCCGATAGAGGTTGAGGACGTAGAGCGCCGACGCGATCGCGTAGAGGGCGAGGGCCGTCCAGCCGAGCCCGGCACCCCATGCCGCCGCTGCGGCCGAATCGACCATCACGAGGCGATTATAGGAACCCCCCTCGAGGTCACAACCCTTGCGTCTGCATCAGAACGGCGCGCCGCCTGTTCCCGCCGGCTCTAGCCGATCGCGTCCGTCTCCGTCGACCCTCCCCTGCTCGCGCGGAAAACGAGGGGCACGGACCCGAGCCGGATCTCGTCTCCGTCGGCGAGCTCCGTGGAGCCGGTGATCCGGCGCCCGCGCACCCAGGTGCCATTCTTGCTGCCGAGGTCCTCGATCGTCACGGCGTCGCCAGCGACGGTCAGGCGCGCGTGGCGCCTCGAGATGGCCTTGAGCGGGACGACGACAGCGACGTCGGCGTCTCGCCCGATGACGTTCTCGCCTGGACGCAACTCGAAGTCCCGGGCCAGGTGGGTTACCCGAAACCGGGCGAAGGGCTCAGCGGACGCCTCGAAGCTGAACGCGTATCCGAATCCATAAACCGTCTTGAGAAATCGAGGGCTCCGCGCGTCCTCACCGATGGCCGCCCGCACCTCGGAGACAAGGCTCTTGAGGTTCGACTCCTCCACGAAGACGTTCGGCCAAAGTGACTCATAGAGGCGCGCCTTGGAGACTGCTTTCGGAGCGTCATCGATGAGCAGCTCCAGGAGGCGAAAGGCCTTGGGCGAGAGATGCACGGATCTCGTGCCGCGCCGGAGTTCGCGCCTAGACGGGTCGAAGGCGTACTCCCCAAAGCGCGACGGCACTCGCAATCCACCGGAATCCTACCGGTTCCTCACGACTTCCGGCACCCCGGGCGCCACGTTGGAGGAGGAGGTAAACACCATGACGACACTCCGAAGCCGACCTGTTTCCCTGATCGCGTTTCTGCTGCTTTCAACCTGCTGCACGATGTCCCCCGGGAAGGCCACGGCCAACGACAGGGATGCCGAGGGCGGCGCGGCCGGCTCTCTTCTCTTCGAGTTCGTGGGGCAGGTGTCGAACTTCACGCCCACGACGTCCACGCAGTACGGATACTTCACGTTTGTCCGAGGGATCGACGCTCCGTCGGTCGGCGACCCGGTCTCCGAGGGTACCGCGCGATTCACGTTCTTTCGCGAAATGACGAACGTGCTCGTCGTGAGCAACGGGTCGATCAAGATGATCTCCCGCGAAGGCACAACCACGATTTACCTGAATCCCTCCGGCGGCGCCACGTTTTCGAACCCCGACTCTTTTCGGGCCGGGACGGCAATCCAGACCTCTCTCTCGCGCCAGCAGGTCATCGTCGACACGACGGCCTCGACGTTCACCGTGACCAACTTCGAGACCGTGACGGCAACGCCGCACTTCTCGGTCGATGGGCACGTCGGCAAGCTCGGCCGCGTCGGGGACGTCTACCGCACTTCCAAGCAAGGCCACCTCAACTCGCCCAGCCCTGCCGGCTACTTCAGCGGTTATTCCGTCAGCGTCGCGAACAAGGATTCGTGGTGACCCCCTTTCTCGCCGGGTATGAATGGCGGGTGAGGTTAGTCTACCGTGACCTCTACTCAGCCAACGGTTCGCCAGCGTGGTCGTCAACCAGAAGGAGGAGTCAGCGGAGATAGGCCGAGCCTTCATGACCCACGGGCCGGCCCACCCAGAAACGGCCCGGCGGATGAGGCCTATCTCCTAGACAAGCGCCTTCCCGAGATTACGAGGGTGGTAGGCCGATGCGAACGATGAGCTCCGCAAAGCGGGCGTCCGAACGAATCGGTTCCCAGCGCAAGTCCCGTTTGAGCCAGACGAGCCAATGGGTCCGTTCCTCGATTCCCTTTCCCAGCCAGGCGAAGGCCTGGTCCTTGTTCCCGAGCGCCGCATGGACGAGGGCCACGGCGTAAGCGGTGACGTACTCTTTCTTCGACCGCGCCTCCAGGTTGGAGAGAACCTGGAGCGCTTCCTGGCGCTTGCCCTGGATGCCGTAGACATATCCGATTCCCGCGACCGTCGGGACCCACTCCTTGAGCGGTCCGGTCGCCTGGTATTCGGCGATGGCCTGCTCGTAGAGCCCCTTCGCCTGGTAGACCCGCCCGAGGAAGAAGTGTGCGGGCGGGTACTCGGGATTCATCTCGAGGGCCTTTCGCAGCTCCTCCGCCGCCCGGTCCTGCTCGTAGCTGTAGTGAAGGAGGAAGCCCATGTCCGACTCGATCGGAACGGAGAGAGGATCGAGCTCGCGCGCTCTCTGGATCTGGGCGCGTGCTTCGGGGAGGCGCCCGGTCGCCGTCAGGAGGTAGGCGTACCAGTCGTGGGCCGTCGCATAATTCGGATTCAGCTCGATGGCTCGCTGGAATTCGCGCTCGGCTCCGGGCCAGTCCCAATCGAAATAGAACTTCACGTAGGCGAGAGAGGCGTGCGGCTCGGCGAGCGTGGCATCCAGTTCAAGGGCCTTCTCGGCGGCCGATCGCGCCTTGGGAAAAACTTCTCGGGGCGCGAGGAGGCTCGCGTAGCCGAGCTGCGTGTAGGAGTCGGCGATCCCCGAGTACGCCACCGCGTAGGCAGGATCGACGTCCAGCGCCCCCTGGAAAAACCCGATTGCCTTCTTGAGGTTTTCCTCGCCGCGCTTGTTCCAGAAATACCGCCCCTTCACGTAAGCCTCGAAGGCGGCCGGGGCGACGCGCCTCGACTTCGCGAACTGAGCCAACTCCGGCGGAGAAAGCTCGAGCCTTCCAGCCTGGGCGATTGCCTGCGCAATTTCACTTTCCAGAGCGAGCACGTCGCGGAGGTCACGCTCGTACGTCTGAGCCCAGAGGTGCTTGTCCGAGGCCGCCTCGATGAGTTGAGCGGTCACGCGGACCTTGCCGTCCGCGCGTGAGACCGAGCCTTCGACGACCGCATCGACGCCGAGCTCCCGCGCGATCTCGGGCAATCGCTTTTTCGTGTCGCGGTACGACATGACCGAGGTCCGGGAGGTGACGCGAAGCCCACCGATTCGGGCGAGGCCGGCGATCAGCTCCTCCGTCATCCCGTCGGCGAAATACTCCTGGCTCGCGTCGCCCGAGAGGTTCTGAAGGGGGAGAACCGCCAGCGACCGGATCGCGGTGCCCCTCGCACCGACCGTCATGCGGTTTCGCACGCCACCGACATCGAGCACGACGAGCAGCGCGGCGGCAAGAACGACCACGCCCGCTGCGGTCGCGACGGCTCGTCCTCGATGGGCCGCCGGCACCGTTGCCGCGACGCCGGACATCTGGACCGCCGAACCGGTCGTCGACGCGATCTCCCGGAGCGCGTACGTGAGGTCGCGCGCCGATTGGAACCTCTCGTCGGGTGCTTTCTCGAGACAGCGCGTGATGACGCGCCCGAGCGCGAGCGGAATCGTCTTCCCGGATTCCGAAGGGTCGGGAGGCGAGTCCTTGAGGATGGCCGCCATTGAATCGGCGGCGGTTTTCCCCGGGAAGGCCCGCCGGCCGGTCACCATCTCGTACAGCACCGACCCGAACGAGAAGATGTCGCTGCGCGCGTCCACGGGGAGCCCGCGAACCTGCTCGGGCGACATGTACGTGGCCGTGCCCATGACCGTCCCCGGCTCCGTCGCCGTGACGGTCGCGAGTGCGCTTTCGGCTCCGGCGGCGGCACCCGGCTCCTGCCGCGCCAGACCGAAGTCGAGGATCTTCACCCGCCCGTCCTCGGTCAGGAAAACGTTCTCGGGCTTCAGGTCGCGGTGGACGATGCCCTGCGCGTGAGCCGCCGCGAGGCCGTCGGCGATCGAGATCGCGATCTCCGTCGCCTTCCGCCAGGACAGCGCCTCACGCTCGAGGCGCGAGCGTAGCGTCTCGCCTCGGAGGAGCTCGGTGACGGCGTAGAACGCGTCCCCTTCGACTCCGAAATCGTGGATTGCGAGGATGTTCGGATGGGACAGCGCCGCCACGGCGCGCGCCTCGCGCTCGAAGCGGGCAACGGCCGACGCGTCCGAGGCGAGCTGCTCGCGCAGCACCTTGACGGCCACCTCGCGCCCGAGCCGCGTGTCGCGCGCCCGGTAGACGGTCCCCATTCCCCCCGAGCCCAGCTCGCCAAGTACCTCATAGGGCCCAAACCGAGCACCGCTGGGCGACATCTTGCGAGTCCTGAAAGGATTCTATGCGGTGCTAACCTCCCGCGCCATGTCGGTCCCCCCGGTCTCCGGCCCCGGTCCGTCCCGCCAGCGCTTCGTCGACGCGGCGTTCTCGCGCCCCGTGGACGTCCCTCCGGTGTGGCTCATGCGCCAGGCCGGGCGGTACCTCCCCGAGTACCGCGAGGTGCGCAAGAGCCTCGCGTTCCTCGACCTCTGCGCGAACGTCGGGAGCGCCGTCGAGGTCTCGATGCAGCCCTTCCGGCGCTTCGGGATGGACGGCGTCATCCTCTTCTCGGACATCCTGATCCCGCTCCCCCCGATGGGCATCGAGGTGCGCCTCGACGAGGGCGGGCCGAAGCTCCCGAGCCCGATCCGCAGCGCCTCCGACGTCCAACGCCTGAAGACGTTCGACCCGCTCGTCGGGACGAAGTTCGTCCCTGAGATCCTCAAGGCCCTCAGGACCGAGGTCGCGGGCCGCGCGGCCGTGATCGGTTTCTGCGGTGCTCCCTGGACGCTTGCGACGTACGCGATCGAGGGGGGCGGCACGAAGTCGTTCACGGAAGTGAAGAAGATGATGAACGGCGACCCGAAGACCCTCGTGTCGCTCCTCGGGAAGCTCGCGGATTCGTGCGGCGACTACCTTGCGGCCCAGATCGAGGCCGGCGCCGACGTCGTCCAGGTCTTCGACACGTGGGCGGGCGAGCTCTCGCGCGCCGACTACGACCGCTTCGCGCGCCCCGCGACGGAGCGCCTCCTCGCGAAGCTCCCAAAGCGCGGGCAGGTGCCCGTCATCAACTTCGCCTCAGGCTCGTCGCACCTCATCGAGTCGCTCGCGGCGATGCCCGGCGACGTCGTCTCCGTGGACTGGAAGCTCCCGCTCGACGAGGCGCGCCGCCGCGCGCGCGGGAAGGCGCTGCAGGGGAACGTCGACCCCGGCGTCCTCCTCGGCCCGAAGGAAGGCGTGACCTCCGCCGTTCTCGCGGCGCGCCGGGCCGCCGGGCCCGTCGGCCACATCGTGAACCTCGGCCACGGGGTCCTGCCGCCGACGCCGCCCGAGAACGTCGCTGCGTTCGTCGTCGCCGCCCGCGCGCCGCTCGGCTGACGCCTCCGCGGCCATGAGACGCGTTCGCGGGTGCTAACCTCTCGCCCGTGACGGCCATCCCGATCCGCCTGCGCGGCGAGACGCTCCCGATGACGACGGAGCTTCTCGACAAGTACAACGTCCAGGGCCCGCGGTACACCTCCTACCCGACGGCACCGGAGTGGAACGACGGGATCGGGCCGAAGGATGCCGAGCAGGCGTGTGAACGCGCGAACGCGAAAAAGTCCCCCGTCTCCCTCTACGTCCACCTCCCCTTCTGCGACGAACAGTGCTGGTTCTGCGGCTGTTTCATGAAGGTGGTCCCGAAGCCCGACCGCAAGGGCGAGACGCGCGAGGAGATCGAGGGTTACCTCGCGGATGTCCACCGCGAGATCGACGTCCTCGCGAGGCACATCGACGCCTCCCGGCGGATCGAGCAGGTCCACTGGGGAGGCGGCACGCCGACGTACCTGACGCCCGGCCAGGCCGACCGCCTCGCGCAGCACCTCCTCGAGACGTTCCGGCCCGCCGACACGGCGGAGGTGTCCGTCGAGGTCGACCCGCGCGTCACGACGCCCGAGCATCTCTCGGTCCTCAAGGTGCGCGGCTTCAACCGCGTCTCGATGGGCGTCCAGGACTTCGACCCCGAGGTGCAGGAGCTCGTGAATCGCGTCCAGCCCTTCGACATGACGAAGGCGCTCGTCGACGCGGCGCGCTCCCTCGGCTACGCCTCCGTGAACCTCGACATGATCTACGGCCTCCCGGGCCAGAAGCGGGCGGGCTTCGAAAAGAGCGTCGAGGACATCATCTCGCTGCGGCCGGACCGCGTCGCGATGTACTCGTACGCGCACGTCCCGTGGCTCAAGCGTCCCCAGCGAGTCCTCGCGGCGCACCTTCCCGAGGGGACGGAGAAGTTCGCAATCTTCGTGTCGGGGATCGAGCGCTTCGTCGCGGCCGGCTACGTCTACATCGGGATGGACCACTTCGCCCTCCCGCACGACGAGATCGTGAAGGCGCAGAAGGACCGGACGCTCCACCGCAACTTCCAGGGCTACACGACGCGCGCGGGGTGCGACCTCTACGGGATGGGCGTCTCGGCGATTGGCTCGATCGACGACACGTACGTCCAGAACACGAAGGACTACGGCGACTACCACGCCGCGATGGAGGCGGGCCGCCTTGCGACCGTGAAGGGGCACCGGGTCTCCGCCGACGACGTCCTGCGCCGCGAGGTCGTCACGCGTCTCCTCTGTCACTGCGTGATCGACAAACGCGACATCGAGAGGACTTTCGGTTTGCGCTCCTTCGACGAGACCTTCGCCTCGGCGGTCTCGCGCCTCCCCGAGTTCGTGGCCGACGGGATGGTCGAAGTCACCGCGGACGAAATCCGGGTGACCAGCATGGGACGGATCTTCATCCGGAACGTCGCGATGCTGTTCGACGCCTATCTCGAGAAGAAGGCCGCGGACGCGCCGAAGATCTTCTCGCGTACCCTGTAGGCGGTTCGGCGGAGGAACCGTTGTTTTTCTTAGAAGGTGAACGCGGGCCGGCGCGGGCCGAACCCCGCGTGCGATTCCGGTGAGCGACCGTCTGGGGGTCCTCCTCGTCCAGCTCGGCGGGCCTGCGTCACGCGAGGAGCTGAAGCCGTTCCTGTACGAGCTCTTCGTAGATCCTGAGATTCTTGGAATTTCCTTCTCTCCTCTTCGTCGATTCGTGGCCTGGCTCATCGCGACGACGCGGGCGCCGAAGTCCGCCGCGACGTACGAACGGATCAACTGGTCGCCCATTCGCCGCTGGTCCCAGACGCAGGCCCGGCTCCTCGAGGCCGATCTCGGGAAGCGCCTCGCGAAAGACCGCCCCGCGCCCGTCGTGCGGGTCGGGATGACCTGCTCGTACCCCTTCGTCGAGGACGCGCTCGAGGACCTCCGCAAGGCCGGCGCGACGCGTCTCTTCGTCCTCCCTCTCTACCCGCAGTACTCCGTGACGACGACGCGCGGCTCGTTCAACCGTGTGACGTCCGCCCTCGCGAAGATGGGCTGGAACGTGGCGCGGACGAACGCCGCCGATGCATGGTACGAAGAGCCGGAGTTCGTCGCGGCGCACGCGGACCTGATCCGCAAGGCCCACGCGACGCTGCCCGATCCCGACCCTGCGAAGACCGTGATCCTCTACTCGGCGCACTCCCTCCCCGTGAAGACGGTCGTCTCGCAGAAAGATCCGTACCCCGGTCACGTCGAGGCGACGGTCAAGGCGATCGACGCGGCGCTCGGAAACCGGTTCCCCTCGCGTCTCGGCTACCAGTCCAAGGTCGGGCCGGTCGCCTGGCTCGGGCCCTCGACCCCCGACGTCCTCGCCGCTCTCGCGAAGGAGGGCGTGACGCAGGTCGTCGTGGTCCCCGTCGCGTTCGTGTCCGACCACGTCGAGACGCTCTACGAGATCCGGCTCCTCTTCGCGGGCGAGGCCGCGCGGCTCGGCATCCCGCATTACGCCGTGGCCGAGGGGCTCAACGACCACCCGAGGTTCATCCGGGCGCTCGCCGACGTCGTGACGAAGGCGATCGCGTGACACCGGCCTCGATCTCGCGACTCCGGCCTCTCCCCCTTCTTCTCGCGTGTCTCCTCGCGGCCAGCGCCTGGGCGCTCGCGCGTCCACCGCTCCTCGACGGCGGCCGCGGCCTCGTGCGCGAGCACGAGGAGGGG
>JBAUSZ010000316.1:0-15335 GCA_049581965.1 Thermoanaerobaculia bacterium
CAGCCAGCAGGTGCCGCTGTGAGCACGAGCGAACTGGTCACATTCGGCGCGGTCCAGTGCGCGCTGGGCGGCTCCGTGGAGGAGAACGTCGCGAAGGTGGAACGCCTCGTCCGCGAGGCGGCGAAGCGGGGCGCCACCGTGATCCTGCCGCCGGAGCTCTTCGAGGGGCCGTACTTCTGCCGCGAGGAGCGCGACCGCTTCTTCGCCTGGGCGAGACCCGCCGAAGGGCATCCGACGATCGCGCGCTTCTCCGCGCTGGCGAAGGAGCTCGGCGCCGCCATCCCCGTCTCCTTCTTCGAGAAGGCCGGGAACGCGTACTACAACAGCCTCGCGATGGTGGACTCGGACGGAGCCGTCCTCGGGATCTACCGCAAGAGCCACATCCCGGACGGCCCCGGCTACGAGGAGAAGTTCTACTTCCGCCCCGGCGACACGGGATTCCACGCGTGGAAGGCCCGGCCCGCCTGCCTCGGAGTCGGGATCTGCTGGGACCAGTGGTTCCCCGAGGCGGCGCGCGCGATGCTCCTCGCGGGCGCCGACGTGCTCCTCTACCCCACCGCCATCGGCTCGGAGCCCGAGAACGCCGCCCTGGACACGCGAGACATGTGGCAACGCGCGATGCTCGGCCACGCCGTCTGCAACGTCGCGCCGGTCGTCGCGGCGAACCGCGTCGGGAACGAGGGCGGGCAGGTCTTCTACGGGTCGTCTTTCGTCGCGAACCAGCGGGGCGAGAAACTCGCGGAGCTCGGGCGCAGCGAGGAGGGCGTCGCCGTCGCGACCGTGGACCTCGCGCAGGTGAGGCGGGACCGGGCGTCCTGGGGCTTTTTCCGGGACCGGCGGCCGGAGCTGTACCGGCCCCTCACAAGCTGAGATCCGGTCTTGACAGACCCCCCTTCCCGGGGATCTGCTAGGCCCATCCAGCCATCCGAACGAGGAGGGGTTTCTATGGGCCTCACCCGACGAACCTTCCTGAAGGCAGGAACTGCCGGCGGAGCCATCGCTCTGGGCTTCGACCTCTCGGAAGCCCGCGCCGAAATGCGCGAATTCAAGATCTCGCGCACCACGGAGACTCGCAGCACGTGCCCGTACTGCTCGGTCTCGTGCGGCGTCATCATCCACACGCTCGGGGACAAGGCGAAGAACGCCTCGCCTTCGGTCGTCCACGTCGAGGGCGATCCCGACCACCCGATCAACCGCGGGACGCTTTGCCCGAAGGGGATCACGCTCAAGGAGGACATCCAGCACGCCCACCGGCTCACGCAGCCGATGGTGCGGCGCCCGGGGTCCGACAAGTGGGAGGGCATCTCCTGGGACGAGGCGATCCAAGGCATCGCGAAGCACATCAAGACGACGCGCGACAAGTGCTTCGTGGCGCGGAACGCGAAGGACCAGGTCGTGAACCGCAATCCGGGAATGATCGTGATCGGCGGGTGCACGGACACGAACGAGTTCGCCCTTCTTCAGGCGAAGGCGAACGCCTCGTGGGGCGTGGTCTACAGGGACACCCAGGCACGGGTATGACACGGGCCCACGGTGGCCAGTCTGGCCGCCACGTTCGGGCGCGGAGCGATGACGAACGGATGGGTCGACATCAAGAACGCCGACGTCGTCTTCGTCATGGGGGGC
Source organism: Thermoanaerobaculia bacterium (assembly GCA_049581965.1). Taxonomy (GTDB): domain Bacteria; phylum Acidobacteriota; class Thermoanaerobaculia; order UBA5066; family UBA5066; genus Fen-183. Next base: position 1,627 of record JBAUSZ010000316.1, read on the forward strand.
AACCCCGCCGAGAACCATCCCTGCGGCTTCAAGTGGGCGATCGAAGCCAAGAAAACGCGTAACGCGAAGATCGTCGCCGTCGACCCACGCTTCCACCGGACCGCGGCCGTGGCCGACCTCTACTCCCCGATCCGGGCCGGCACCGACATCGCGTACCTGAACGGCATCATCCGGTACGCGCTGGAGAAGGACCGTTTCCACGCCGACTACGTCAAGCTGCACACGAACGCTCCCTACGTCATCGGCGAGAGATTCGGCTTCAGCGACGGCCTCTTCACGGGCTTCGACGGGAAGGCCTACGACAAGGCGGCCTGGGCCTACGAGGCCGACCCGAAGTCGAAGGGCTACGTCGTCGACGAGACTCTCCAGAACCCGCGGTGCGTCTTCCAGCTCCTCAAGAAGCACGTCGACCGGTACACCCCCGAGATGGTCGAGCGGATCTGCGGCGTTCCGAAGGAGACCTTCCTGAAGGTGGCCGAGATGGTCACCTCGACGGGCAACGCGCAGAAGGTCGGGACGATTCTCTATGCCCTCGGCTGGACGCAGCACTCGACGGGCGTCCAGATCATCCGGACCGCGGCCATGCTCCAGCTTCTCCTCGGTAACGTCGGGCGGCCCGGCGGCGGCGTGAACGCGCTGCGCGGCCACTCGAACATCCAGGGCGCGACCGACATGGGCGGCACGTTCGACATCCTGCCGGGCTACCTCAAGACACCAGCCGCGCCGCTCGCGACGTTGAAAGACTACCTGGAGAAGAACACCCCGACGACGCTCAACAAGGCGCCGTGGCCCTCCATGAACTACTGGCAGAACTACCCGAAGTTCACGGTGTCGTACCTCAAGGCCGTCTGGGGCGCGAAGGCGACAAAGGAAAACGACTTCGGCTATGCGTGGCTCCCGAAAGTCGACGGGAACTATTCGTGGATGTACATGTTCGACGACATGTACCGCGGGAGCTCGATGCGTGCCGGCGGCAAGGAGCCCGGCCCCGAAGGGCTGATCACGTTCGGGATGAACCCGGTCGCCACCGGCCCGAACTCGCCCAAGATGGTCGCGGCCCTCTCGAAGCTGAAGTGGCTCGTCGTCGTGGAGAACGTCGAGACCGAGAGCGCCAGCTTCTGGAAGGCCCCGAAGGAATACGGCGGCGCCGACCCCTCCAAGATCCCGACCGAGGTGTACCTCCTGCCGGCCGCGAACTTCGCCGAGAAGGACGGCTCGTTCACAAATTCGGGTCGCTGGGCGCAGTGGAAGTGGAAGGCGCTCGACCCGCCGGGCAAAGCGAAGAGCGACCAGGAAATCCTCGCGCGCATGGTGCTCGCGGTGAAAGACCTTTACAAAAAGGAGGGCGGCGCCCTCCCCGAGCAGGTCCTCAACGTCGCGTGGGCGTACACGAACCCGGTCGCCCCCGACCTCGGCGAGGTCCTGAAGGAAGTCAACGGCAAGGCGCTCGCCGACATCCCCGACCCGAAGGACAAGACGAAGATCCTCAAGGCCGCCGGCCAGCAGCTCGACGGCTTCGCGCAGCTTCAGGACGACGGCTCGACGCTCTGCGGCAACTGGCTGTACGGCGGCGCCTACACCGAGGCCGGCAACATGACCCAGCGGCGCAACAACGCCGACCCGCTCGGCCTTGGGATGTTCCACCAGTGGGCGTTTTCGTGGCCTGCGAACCGGCGCGTCATGTACAACCGCGCCTCGGCCGACAAGGACGGCGTCCCCTGGGACGCGACCCGCGCCGGCATCCGGTGGACCGGCGAGAAGTGGGTCGGCGACGTCCCGGACATGAAGCCGGACGCGCCGCCCGGGACCTTCGGCGCGTTCATCATGAACGCCGAAGGCGTCGGCCGCCTCTTCTCGGCGGGGCTCAACGACGGGCCGTTCCCCGAGCATTACGAGGCCGTCGAGGCGCCGATCGCGAACCCGCTGCATCCGAAGGTGAGCGCGAACCCCGTCGCCCTGAAGTTCTCCTCGGACAAGGACCCGTTCGCGACGGCCGACAAGTTCCCGGTCGTCTGCACGACGTACCGCCTCACGGAGCACTTCCACTACTGGACCCAGCACAACCCGCGATTGAACATGGTCCAGCCCGACTTCTTCTTCGAGATCCCCGAGGAGTTCGCCAAGGAGCTCGGCGTCGCGAACAAGGGGAACATCAAGGTCTCCTCGCCGCGCGGCGCGATCACGGCGATGGCCATGGTCACGAAGCGCCTGAAACCGATGAAGGTGGACGGCAAGAACGTCTGGCAGATCGGGATGCCGATCCACTGGGGCTACATGGGCAACCCGGGCCACACGGGTCCCCTCGCGAACTTCCTGACGCCCTCGGCGGCAGACCCGAACACGTGGACTCCCGAGTTCAAGGCCTTCCTCGTGAAGGTCGAGAAGGCTTGAGGAGGCGGCCATGAGCGTTCAGAACACCCTCGAGGTCGTCCGCTCCTCCGCCCAGGTCTGGGGAAGCGGGAGTGGCCTGCGCTCCCTCCCGACCGTCTCGAAGCTCGTCGACACGTCCACCTGCATCGGCTGCAAGGCCTGCGAGGTCGCCTGCCAGGAATGGAACGACCTCAAGTCCGTCGCGAGCGTCAACGATGGCGACTACCAGACTCTCAAGACCCTCGACGCCGAGTTCTGGAACCTGATCCGCTTCGACGAGCGCGAGGTCGACGGCGGCATCAAGTGGCTCATGCGCAAGGACCAGTGCATGCACTGCGCCGAGCCCGGCTGCCTCGAGGCCTGCCCGGCGCCGGGCGCGCTCGTCCAGTACGCGAACGGCATCGTGGACGTGAACCCGGCCCAGTGCATCGGCTGCGGCTACTGCGAGACGGGCTGCCCGTTCGACGTGCCTCACTTCTCGGCCAAGACCGGGAAGATGGGCAAGTGCACGCTCTGCGTGGACCGCGTGTCCGTCGGCCTCGAGCCCGCGTGCATCAAGGCGTGCCCGACGGGGTGCCTGCACTTCGGCACGAAGGAAGACATGGTCGCCCTCGGGACGCAGCGCGTCGCGGCCCTCAAGGCGCAGGGCTACGCGCAGGCGGCTCTCTACGACCCGCAGGGCGTCGGCGGGACCGGCGTCGTGACCGTACTCGCCTTCGGCGACCACCCCGAGTGGTACGGCGGCCTCGCGAAGGCACCGCGGGTCCCGATGGCCGTCACGCTCTGGAAGAAGTGGCTCCGGCCGATCGGCTTCCTCGCGATCTTCGGCGCCATCGTGGGCGCGTTCGGCCACCACCTCTACCACGGCAACAAGGGCCACACCGATCCGGGTCCCGTGGGACCCGACGAGACGAAGGGCTGAGGGAGGCGCGCATGAGCAAGGTCGTCCGTCAGATCGGCTTCGACGAAGGCGCCTTCGTCGCCCGCGAGAAGGAAGATGTCGTCGTCGGTAACGAGATCATCCGGCACCGCCTGTCTTCGCGCGTCATCCACTGGGCCGTCGCCGCCACGTTTCTCGCCAACCTCGTGACCGGGCTCCCGATCTGGTCCCCGGTGTTCGGGTGGATGGCGACGCTCGTGGGCGGCATGAGCGTGTGCCGCATCATCCACCCATGGTTCGGCCTCGGCTTCGCGCTCTCGTCGCTCGCGATGGCCGTCCACTGGTGGACCGAGATGGAGATGACGAAAGAGGAGCGTGGCTGGGTCGGGCCGAAGCTCCTCGAGTACCTGCGCGACGCCACGAACCACGACAGGATCGGAAAGTACAACGGCGGGCAGAAGGTTTACTTCTTCACGTCGAAGCTTGGCGCCCTCGGGCTCCTCGTGTCGGGCATCGTCATGTGGTATCCGGCCTCGTTCCCGGCCTGGACCCGCCAGATCGCGTTCCTGCTCCACAACGTCAGCTTCATCCTCTTCACGGTCTCACTCGTCTTCCACATCTACCTCGCGACCGTCGCCGAACCCGGGACGTTCAACTCCATGACGCGCGGGACGGTCTCGAAGGCGTGGGCGCGCATCCACCACCCGAAGTGGTACCGCGAGCTCATGGGACTGGAGAAGTAGCGGTTTCCGGCGAGCGGCTCAGGGCCCCGGCTTCTCGAGCCGCTCGAGCTTCTTTTTCAGGAAGTCGGCCTTCGGCTCGATCTCGACGGCCTTGCGCAGCGCCGCGACCGCTCCCGGCCGGTCGCCTGCGGCGAGGCGCGCGTCCGCGAGGACGTTGTACGTGGAGACCTCGTGGGCCCCGAATTCCAGGTTGAGCTCCACGAGGCCGATCGCTTCCTTCGCCTTGCCGTCGGCCAGGAGTTCCTGGGCGGCGGCGTTCAGCGTCGGCTCGCCGAAGTCGTACGCGGCCCTCCCGTAATAAGCGCGCCGCAAGTCGCGGTACCTCGCGACCGCGGCGTCGAGGCCCTTCTCGCGGACGGTCGCCGCGAGAAGCCTGTCGAGGAGGACCGGCTTCGAGACGCCGTGGTGGCACGTCGCGCAGACGACTCTCACGTCCTTCGCGCGGTCGAGGCGCGCGATGTGGTCGTCGTTGATCGCCCGGACCATCGCCATCATCGCGCGTGCGGTCCGCTTCGTCTCCTTGCCGTCGGACGGGAAGTTGATCTCGTCGAGCGCGGGGCCGCCCATGTGACAGCCGTCGCAGCGCAGTCCCGTCGCGCTCACGAAGCCCTTCATCGCCTCGACGAGCCGCGCTTTCGGGATGTCCTTCGGGAAGACTTTCAGGTTCGTGAACGTGTCGGGAATCTGGCCGAACGCGGGAGCGGCCGCGAGAAGGACGGGAGCGATGCGAGGAACGCGGAGAATCATTCGGAGCCCCCTTCGGGCCGACGCTATCAGTTCCCGGTCCGTCAGGTCGCCCAGCCGAAGTAGAGCGCCGTGATGCCGTAGGTGTCGATGAATCCGTGGGCGAGAACGCTCGCCCAGAGATTTCGGCCCGAGACGAGGTACGCAGCTCCGAGCACGAAGCCGGCGAAGCCCGAATCCACGATGCCCGCGGGACCCTTGTAGAAGTGCCCGAGACCGAACAGAACGGCGACGAAGACCATTCCGGCGAGGTACGCGCCCGCGGAGCCTTTCCCGAGGTCGGCCGCCCGCGTGAGAAGGTAGCCGCGATAACCGAACTCCTCGCCGAACGCGGCCCACGTCCAGACGATCCCGAGCCACAGGAGCGCGGTCTTCGGGTCTCCGGCGATCGCCTCGCTCCCCGCGGGTGCCACGATCGGGGGCCACACCTTCGCGGCGAGCGTTTCGATGTATCCGCCGAGCATGATTCTCAGCGCAGCCGCCGCGACGGCGATCAGAAGGACGCGCCACCACGACACCGGACGCCGGAACGGCAGCGCGGCCCAGCCGCCGCTGCGCAGGCGAAACGAGACGAGGCCCAGCACGGCGAGGATCGGCACCTCGTTCGGCAGGACGCGGAAGACGTTGTGCCCGAGCACGACGAGCGTGCCCACCAGGAGCTCGAAAGCACTCAGGGCGCGGGAGTCGGAGAGTTTCATGTCAGGCCTCCCCGCTCGGACGGGCGCGCCGCACGCGCCGCACGCCCCACCGGCCGAAACGAATCGTGAGGAAGTGGAGCCCGGCCCCCAGCGCGAGCCCGATCGGGACGATCCACCATCCCAAAATCTCCCGCCCGTCCACGGGCGGGGCGCCGAATCCCATCCGGAGGCTCAGGTCGCCGTCGGGACCCAGCCACAGGCCGGCCGTCGCGGGGTGAGCGACCTTCAGGACCGCGCACGCGACGATCGCCGCGCAAATCGCGTAGCCCACGGCGGAACCGACGAGGATGAAGACGCCCGCGACGCTGAGCGTCGCGGCCCGAAACAGGCTGTGCAGAATGAGCAGCGGGGAGTGGCCCGATTGCGCCCGGAGAAGCAGGTCGTCCGCCCGGTACTGGCGGGCCAGCTCCTCCGGTTCGCCCAGGCCGGCGAGGGCCGATTCGACCCCGCCGGCGTCGAGAGCGCCGCCGCCGCCCGCCTTTTCGAAGACGTGGCTCCGCAGCTCGTTCTCGATGTCGGACACAGTGGCTTCGGGAAGCCCGCGCAGCGCCCTTCGCAGATCGAGGAGGTACCGGTCGAGGCGTTGCTCCGCGGCGCGGGTCTGGGGCATCAGCGCTCCCCCTTTTCCAGCGGCGCGATCAACGCGCCGAGATTCGCGGCGAACGCCGACCAGAACCGAGCCATCTGCACGGCCCGGCGTCGGCCGGCAGGCGTGAGGCGGTAGTACTTCCGTGGGTGCCCGGCGTCGGCCTCGACCCATTCCGAGTCGACGAGCCCTTCGGCCCTCAGCCGGCTCAGAAGCGGGTAGACGGTTCCTTCGGGGACATTCAGGTCCGCGACACCGGCCAGATGGCGAAGGATGTCCAGCCCGTAGCGTTCTCCGGACCAGAGGGACGCGAGGATCGCCAGCTCGAGGCTTCCCTTCCGGATCTGGACCTCCCACTTGTCGGCGCCCTCCGAGGGATTCGCGGGCGGGACTCCCGAGCGTGCCATACGGTGGCATGATACCTTGTACTGCCATGTATCTGAATCGCCCTCGCGACCGGATGGGGACTCGGCCACAGAGCGGTAGAGTCGGCCGCGGAGAACGACATGGCATACGACGAACACCTGGCCCGGCGCGTCCGCAAGGTGCTGGACGGCCGTCGCGACGTGACCGAGAAGAAGATGTTCGGCGGCCTCGCGTACCTCCTCGACGGCCGGATGTTCTGCGGCATCGCGAAGGACGAACTCATGGTCCGCGTGGGGCCCGAGCGCCACGCCGAGGCCCTCCGCGAGCCCCACGTGAGGCCGATGGACTTCACGGGCCGGCCGATGAAGGGCTACGTGTTCGTCGGGCCCGCCGCGTGCAGGACCGCGAAGGCCCTCGCCGCGTGGCTGGACCGGGGCACGCGCTTCGTCGCGACGCTGGATCGCGATTCGTGATGCAGATCGCCGGGAAGACCGCACTCGTCACCGGAGCCTCGGGCGGGATCGGGGCCGCCATCGCGAGGTCCCTCGCGAGAGCCGGCGCACACGTCGTCCTCGTCGCGCGCCGAGAGGACGAACTCGAGAAGGTGGCCGCCGGAATCCGTTCGGCCGGAGGAAACGCCACGGTCGTTCCCGCCGACCTGACGGACGACGTGGCCGTGGAGGCGCTGGCCCGCCGCGTCAAAGGCACGGTCGGCGTGCCCGACATTCTCGTGAACAATGCCGGCGCCGGGCAGTGGAAGTTCCTCGAGGAGACGAGCGTCCGGGAGGCCCGCGAGATGATGGCGCTGCCGTATCTCGCGGCGTTCTCCGTGACTCGGGCCTTCATGCTGGAGGTGCTCGAGCGCGGCAGCGGCCACATCGTCAACATCAGCTCGGCCGCCTCCCGCATCGTCTGGCCGGGCGCGACGGCCTACGTGGCCGCTCGTTGGGCGTTGCGCGGCTTCACGGAGGCACTCCGGTCGGATCTCCGGGGCACGGGTATCGGCGTGACGTTCTTCGAGAGCGGCGTCGTGGAAACGCCCTATTGGGAGCACAATCCCGGCAGCCGCGAGCGCATCCCCGGCATCGGGACGTTCCTTCTCCGGACGTTGACGCCCGAGGAAGTCGGCGAGGCCGTCGTGAGCGGCATCCGCCGGAGAAAACGCCTCATCGTGATGCCCTTCATGCTCAGGGTCATCTACACCCAGCACGCCCTCCTCCCGTGGCTCGTGCGGTGGCTCATCGACGTCACGGGATACCGGCAGCGCACGATTGCGCGTACGGGCAGAGAGAGGATGATCATGCGTGCATTCTTCTTGGCCCTTCTCGTCGCGACGGGAGGCTGCGCCTCCACCCCTCGCCCGCCCGACCTCGCCTCCCTGCGCCAGGAGGTGATGGAGGTCGAGCGCGCCTTCGCCCGCACGATGGCGAATCGCGACCACGCGGCCTTCCTCACCTATCTCTCGCCGGACGCAGTCTTCTTCCCGGGAGCCCGGCCACTGCGCGGGCCCCAGGAAATCGGCGCCTGGTGGAAGAAGTATTACGAGGGGTCGGAGGCTTCTTTCTCATGGGAGCCGGAGGAAGTCGAAGTTCTCGCGTCTGGCACCCTGGCCCTCAGCAGCGGGCCAGTCCGGAACCACAAGGGAGAGCTCATCGGGACGTTCACGTCCATCTGGAGGAGCGAGGGTCCCGGTGCGTGGCGCATCGTGTTCGACAAGGGCGGCAGAGTATGTCCGACCGCTCCTTAGTACCTCTCGCGGAGGAGTGACTCCATTGCGAACAACATCGGACTGGATCACATCGGGCAGATTGCCGTCCCCGTCCGCGACATCGGTCCTCCTCTGAGTTCGAAAGGCGGTTGCCTCGCCCTGACGGCTGGGTTTCGCTTTCGGACCTTCCGGGGATAACGTCGGGCCGTGACGGCCCTTCTCGACCCGGCGGTCGCGTTCGAGAGGCGGGCGGCCCGCGCCTCCGAGCTCGTGGCTTCGGCCCCGCTCGTCGCCGAGCCGCTGGCCTTCGCGTCGGGGCTGTTCAGGCTGCAGGGCCGCCTCGCGGCGGCCGTTCTCGCCCGCCACGGGGACGCCCGATTCACGGGAACACGCGCCGACTTCCCGCGCCTCCTCGATCTCCTCCTGCCGCTCCTGACGTTCGCCGCCGAAAAGGGCCCGCCCGAGCTGGCCGAGACCGCGAAGGCGCGTCACGCCGACCCCGACGACACGGCGCTCGCGCGTCTGTCGGTCTATTGGAGCGGCGAGCCCGAGGCCCGCGAGGATTACCTCTCCCGCGCCTTCCTGAGGCCCTGGGCGGAGGTCCTCGCCGCGCTGGGCGTCACGCTCGAGCGCCCCCGCCACGAGGGCCATTGCCCCGCTTGCGGAAACGGGGCCGTCGTGAGCGTGCGGCGCGAGGTCCCCGAGTCGATGGGCGCCGCGCGCTCTCTCGTGTGTGCGCTCTGCGGCACCGAATGGCCGTACCCGCGCATCCGTTGCGCGGCCTGCCGCGAGGAGGACCCTGCGAAGCTGCCCTCCTTCCAGACGGCGGCGCACCCGGCCGTCCGGATCGAGGCCTGCGAGACCTGCAAGCGCTACGTGAAATCCCTCGACCTCACGCTCGACGCGCGTCCGCTCCCGGAGGTGGACGACCTCGTCTCGCTCGCCATGGATCTCTGGGCGATCGACGAGGGCTGGACGCGTCTCGAGCCCGGCTGGGCGGGGATCTGAGGGTTGAGGCCCTCTCTCCTCGCCCTCGTCTTCGTCGGCGGCGGAATCGGCTCCGTGTGCCGCTACGTGATGGCCACCGCGCTCCAGAGAAGCGCGATCGGCCCCTTCCCGGTCGGCACGTTCTGGGTGAACCTCGTCGGGTGCTTCGCGATCGGCCTCGCCGGCGCGCTCGGGCTCGAGCGCGCGGCCATCTCTCCTCAGGCGCGCACGTTTCTCATGGTCGGGATCCTCGGCGGGTTCACGACCTTCTCCTCGTTCGCGTGGGAGACTCTCGGCCTCCTCAGCGTGCGGGACGTCCTCCGCGCCTCGCTCTACGTCGGCGGATCGGTTTTTCTCGGCCTGATGGGAGCGTTCCTCGGCCGTGCCCTCGGGAGGATCGGCGCATGAAAGACGTGACGACCGCGAAGCTGCTCCGGATCCACATCGGCGAGATGGACCGCGCGCGGGGCAAGCCGCTCTTCGAGGTGCTCGTCGGCGAGGCCCGGGCGGCCGGCCTCTCGGGGGCCACGGTTCTGCGCGGCATCGAGTCCTTCGGCGCCTCGAGCGTCGTCCACCGCGCCCGCCTCCTCGAGCTTTCCGAGGACCTCCCCGTCGTCGTCGAGATCGTGGACGCCGAGGAGAAGATCCGCGGCTATCTCGAGCGCATCGACCCGGTGCTCGAGGAGGCCGCCTGCGGCGTCCTCATGACGATGGAGAAGGTCGAGATCCTGCGCTGGGCGCCGAAGACGAAGGCTCGACGCTAGCCGAGCTGGGGAGAGTCCGGCACGGCCTCCGGCTCGGGCTCGGCCGCCCGCAGGGCCTCCCAGGCCTCCGAGAGCCGCTCCGGCGTCCACCCGAGGAAGACGCCGTCTCCACGCCAGTGGGTCGCGTCGGGCGAGGGCTCGACGCGCATGATCGTGCCCGGTCCGAGCGCCGTCTCGACGGACAGGGTCCAGGCCGAGAACGTATGGGCGACGCCGCGGGCGCGCGCCGCGACCCGTACGAGCTGAGCTCGCGTCGCGCCGAGGCCGGCGAGGGGCGCGGGGGTCTCGTCGCTCATCCACCCGATCCTACGGGAATCTCCGTCCGCCGGCGGATCAGCGGCTCGTCCCCGGAGCGGGGGCGCGCGGAGCGCCCTCGGCTTCGCCGACGAACGGCACGAAGCGCACGGGCAGGACGCTCTTCTCCGTGTAGCCGCCCCCTTGCCGCTCGATGACCTTCAGCTCCTGGTAGAAGGCGCCCACCGGGATCACCATGCGGCCCGTCGCGGACAGCTGCTCGAGGAGCGGCGGCGGGACGCGCTCGGGCGCGGCGGTCACGAGGATGCCGTCGAACGGCGCCTCCTCGGGCCACCCGCGGTAGCCGTCGGCGGTGCGCACCTCGACGTTGCGGATCCCGAGCTCCTCGAGCCGCGCGGCGGCGGCCTTCGCGAGCTCGGGGCGGATCTCGATCGAGTACACCCTGGCGGCGAGCTCCGCGAGGATCGCGGCCTGATAGCCCGAGCCCGTGCCGATCTCGAGGACCTTCTCCTTCCCCGTGAGGCGGAGCTGCTCCGTCATGAAGGCGACGACGTAGGGCTGCGAGATCGTCTGCTCGCTCCCGATGGGCAGCGGCCGGTCGTCGTACGCCGACGCGGCCTCGGCGGGCGGGACGAACAGGTGGCGCGGGACCTTGCGCATCGCCGCGAGCACGCGCGGATCGCGGATCCCGCGTCCCGCGATCTGAGTCTCGACCATCTGCTCGCGTTTCTTGTCCATCGGATCCGCCGGCGTGCGGCAGGCCGCGACCAGGAGCAGCCCGGCGCCCAGCGCCGCCGGTCCGAGCCGTGTTCTCGGGCTCCGCACGCCGTCATTCTATCGGGGGATCTCCTGCGCCGGGGGACGCGCCTCGCGGCGCCGGCGCTCGACCGGGTTCTCGAGCGTGAGCGTCATCGCGCCGAACCGGATCTCGACGTCGAAATTGGCGAGGAAAGAAGCGCCGAGGATCCCGTCCTCGAGGCCGCCCCCCTCCTCCTTCACGACGATGTCCCTGAACCGCACCATGTATGCGCCCACGCCAAGAGAGACGTTCGAGATCTTTCCCCATGACACGCGCGACTTGCCGATTCCCTCGAGCGTCACGGGATACGCGCCCTCGGGCTCATGAAGGCGCGTCCTCTTCAGGCCCTCGCGCGTGACCATCGACGGCTCCGAGCCCGTGTCGAGCAGGAAAAGCGACCAGGGCTTTCCGTTGAGGGACGCGCGCACCATGGGTTTCATGCGGCGGAAGAAGAGATTCTGGTCCTTCGAGCCGCGGGGCGCCTTCTCGTCGACGCGACGGGCGTAGAGACGCCTCTCGACGTACTCGATCCTCCAGTCGAGCTCCTTCATGAGATGCGCCCCGAGGACGCCGTTCAGGCGGAAGACGCCGAGCGAGGCGGTCTCGAACGTGAGCGTGCCGTCCGGGAGAACGCCGACCGGCACGTCCGTGAGGGTGAGGTCGCCGAGCCGCACCGAGCCCAGCCAGCCGAGCCTCATCGGGATCTCGGCGTCGTGGAGGCCGCGCGCCGAGGCCGTCGCGCCCGGAACGAATCGAACGCCGAGCCGCTCGGCCGCGCCGTCCGTCAGGAGCGAGACCGAGGCGCCCGAGTCGAGGACGAACTCCTCGGGCCCACGCCCGTTGACGCGCGCGACGAGACGGACGAGGTTGGGCCGCCCGAAGTCCACGGGCAGCGTCACGCTCTCGCCGGCGGCGGCGCCCCCGTAGAGGGACCGCGGCGGCGCCGATTCGAGAAAGACGGCCCAGCCCTCGGGCACGAGCTTGCCCTCGCGCTGCGCGGCGCGCGCCCACCGCCCGGCGGAAGTGAAGTCGTCGTCCCAGTAGGCCGCCTGCGAGAGGAGCCAGGCGCTCTCCGCCCGATCCGACGCGCGGCCGAGGCCCGCGAACGCGCGCTCGAGACGGGGCGCGGCACCCTTGAAGTCGCCGCGCTCGAGGAGAACCTGGCCCGCGAGGCGCTCGAAGCGAACGGGGTCGAGGCCCTTCGCGCCCGGGGACGCGAGAAACGCAGCGACTTCCGGGATGTACCCCCGCGCGAGCTGCTCTTCGACGTTGAAGGCGTTCACGAGGCCTCCCGGCAGGGGTTTGACGAGCTCGTGCGGAAGCACGGTCGTCTCCCGCGAGAACGAGCAGGCCGCCAGGACGAGAAGGGCCGCGGGGGCGGCCCCGCGCCGTCTCACGCGCCCGCAACGCGGGCGATGAGCACCGTCTGGTCGTCGTACTGCGCGACGCCCGCGGTGAAGTCGCTCACGGCCCCGAAGATCCGGCGCGAGAGCTCGGCCGGGGGCTCGCCGCGCCCCTCGAGCGCGAGATGCGTGAGCCTCTCCATCCCGAATTCCTCGTCGGCCCTGTTGAGCGCCTCCGTGATGCCGTCCGAGTAAAGGAGCAGCGTGTCGCCTCGCTGGAGGTGCACGGCGGCCTCGCGGTGCACGGCCGCGGGGAAGATCCCGACCGGAACGCCGCCGCTCGGGAGGAGGGACGCGCCCGCCGCGCCCAGCCACAGGCCGGGGTTGTGCCCCGCGTTCACGTAACGCAGGAGGCCCGTCGCCGGGTCGAACACCGCGACGAACAGGGTCGCGAACTTGCGCGTCGAGGAGAAGCCGACGAGGTGCCTGTTCACGCGGGCGACCAGGGCCGGAAGGTCGCCCGAGTGGTTCTGGATGAGGAGGTGAAGGCACGCGTGCACCGTCGAGACGAGGAGCGCCGCCGGAACGCCCTTGCCCGAGACGTCCGCGACGCAGAGCGCCGTCTGGCCTCCCGGCAGCGGATAGACGTCGAAGTAGTCGCCGCCCACCTGTTTCGTCGGTCGGTTCCCGCCTGCGAGGAGGAGGCCCGGGACCTCCGGAAGCGCCTCGGGAAGAATCGTCTTCTGGATGGAAGCCGCGAGCTCCATTTCGCGTTCCATCTTTTCCTTCTCGACGGCTTCCCGGTGGAGCCGCGCGTTCTCGAGGGCGATCGCGGCCTGGTTCGCGAAGAGGCTCGCGACCCTCACGTCGGCGGCCGTGAAGTCGTCGACCCCACCCGCCCGCGTCTCCTTGTCGGCGACGACGAGGACGCCCAGCGGGCGGCCCTCGACCTGGATCGGGACGAGCAGGAGCTTCTCGGCCGGCGCGCCCCGGAGGAACGCGGGTCGGTTCTCTCGCGCATTCGCCAGAACGGCCTCGGCGGGCACCTCGTAGATCGCGTCCGCGCTCAGGAGCGGCTCGCCGACGTGCTTGGCGAAGAAGCCTTCGTCACCCTGCGCGCGAACGAGGAGCGAGCCCGAGCGCGCGTTCAGGAGCGACACGGACGTCATGAGGACGTCGTCCGCGAGGGTTTCGAGGTCGAGGGTCCGGGCGATCGAGAGGCCGACGTCGTACAGGCTCTGGAGCTCCCACACCCGGTACTTCAGCTCGAAGTCGGCCCGCTGGACCTTCTCCGACATCCGGACCGTGTCGAGGAGCCACGCGGCGTGCGCCGTGACGGACGTGAAGCCGACAGGGTCCTCGGGAGGCGCCTCGAGCACGAGGAACGCCACGGCGTCTTCCTGGGCCAGGATCGGGATCGCGAAAGGCGCGCCGCCCCCCCCGAAGAGCGGGGCGAGCTCCGAGAC
>JBAUSZ010000317.1:0-2600 GCA_049581965.1 Thermoanaerobaculia bacterium
GCGTCCCCCTCCTCTCGGGCGACCGCGTCGTCGGCGTCCTCGTCGTCCTCGAACGCGAGGCTCGCCGCGGCGACGCCGTCTCCTTCGACGAGGAAGATCGCCGGTTCCTCGGCTCGCTCGCGGCCCTCGCGGCCCCCGCACTCGAGGGCAGCCGCCGCTTCCGCGCCCTCGCCGCCGACCTCGACCGACTCCGCGAGGAGAACCGCTCCCTCAAGGGCACGAAGACGGTCGACGAGCTTCTCATCGGCGACTCGCCGGCCATGCGGCGCGCCAAGGAGCTCGTCGCGCGCGCCGCGGCATCGCGCGTGAACGTGCTCATCACGGGGGAGAGCGGCACGGGCAAGGAGTTGGCCGCGCGTCTCCTCCACACGGGCTCCCCGCGGCGCGACGGGCCGTTCCTCACTCTGAACTGCGCCGCGATGCCCGAGAGCCTGCTCGAAAGTGAGCTCTTCGGCATCGAGAAGGGGGTCGCCACGGGCGTCGACGCGCGGGCCGGGAAGTTCGAGCTCGCGAGCGGCGGCACGATGTTCCTCGACGAGATCGGCGACACGCCCCTCGCGATCCAGGCCAAGCTCCTGCGCGTCCTGCAGGAGCGCGAGATCGAGCGTGTCGGCGGTCGCACGCGGATTCACGTGGACGTCCGCGTGCTCTCCGCGACCCACCAGAGTCTCGCCGAGCTGATCCGGCAGGGACGTTTTCGCGAGGACCTCTTCTACCGGCTGCGCGTCGTCGAGATCGCGATGCCGGCGCTGCGCGAGCGCCGCGAGGACATCCCGCGGCTCGCGGGCCACTTTCTCGCCCGCATCGCGGCCCGCGAGGGCCGGCGCGTCCTCACGCTCACGCGCGACGCCGTGAAGGCGCTCCTCGACTACGAGTTTCCCGGCAACGTGCGCGAGCTCGAGAACCTCCTCGAGGGCGCCGCCGCTCTCGTTTCGGGCGACGCGATCGAGGCCGCGGACCTGCAGTTCGGCATCACGCGCGGCGCCGGGTGGACGGCCGGTGAGGACGCGAAGGCCGGCGGCGTCAGTCTCAGGCACGTCGAGACGGCCCACATCCGCCGCATCCTCGCGCAGGTGAAGGGTAACAAGAGCCGCGCGGCGAAGCTTCTCGGCGTCAGCCGCAGAACCCTCTATCGCAAGCGGGTTTGAGCCCGGAGATGGCCTGTTCGCTCCCTCTCATCTGTGGTGACAATGAGCCACGACGTGACACTTTGGCTCATTATCGTAAGTAATTTTCTTAGAATGGTTAATGCGGCTTACGGCAACCTAGACGCAATAGTGTGACAGTTCGGCGCATTATGAGCCTTAGCGGGGCGCCCACGCCACCTTCTAAGAAATCTTTCTTTTCCAATACCTTACATTCGCCTCGGCGCCGCTCGAGGGGCGCTTCGTCGCGTGGCGCGTGCATTGCTCTGTTTCCTGTAACCGGAGCATCCCATGATGAGCCCCAACGACACGAAGGCCCCAGCGTCGCGACCCCTGGCCGGCGTCGCGTCCCTCGCGCCTTCCGTGGCCTCCCGGCTGCTCGTTCCTCTCCTCCTTGCCGAGGCGGTTGCGTTCGCGGGCTTCGCCGCGTCGGGTAAGATTCCGGCGTTCCTGGTCACCGCCATTCGCGCTCTCCTGACGTTTTGAAGAGTGAGGAACCGCCGGCCGCGATGTCCGAGAGGCGCGAAGTCCACCTGACGATCCCGGTGGCGCCGGACATGGAGATTGCCGCGACCGCGCAGGTCGCGGCTCTGGGCGAGTGGATGGAGATGGGCCGCGACAAGATCGACGAGGTCAAGATGGCCGTCGTCGAGGCCTGCATCAACGCGTTCGAGCACAGCGCGACGCCCGACCGCAAGGTGGCTCTCTCCTTTCGGATCGGCTCGGAGGACGGGGGCCGCGGCCCCTACCTCGAGGTCGACGTCACCGACGCGGGGCGGGGCTTCGACCCCACGCGCCTCAGGACGCCGGAGATCGCCACCGCCCTGAAGTCCAGCCGCAAGCGAGGCTGGGGTATCAAGATCATCGAGAGCCTGATGGACGACGTGAGGATCGAGAGCGGGGAGCACGGGACCCGGATCGTGATGCGGAAGTACCGCTGAGGTATAAGGGAGCGCAATGAGCGAGACCCTGAAAGTCGTCGTGGACCGGCCGGACGCGTCCGTGGCCATCCTGCGCACCGACGGCTACATCAATAACACCGGGGGCGAGGAGATCGCCAAGGAGGCCTACACGCTCCTCTCGGGCGGCGTGAACCGCATCCTCCTCGACCTGGAAAAGACGAAGATCGTGAATTCCATCGGCATCTCGATCCTCATCGAGATCCTCGAGAAACTTCTCGACCAGGGAGGGAGGCTCGCCTTCTGCCGGCTGACCCCGACGATCGAAAAGACGTTCCAGATCATGGGCCTGGCCCAATATGCACGCATCTTCCCCGCTCCCGAGCCCGCCCTCTCCTGGCTCCGGGGCGAGTCCGAGTAGCGCGACGGAGGCCCCGGGCTCGGCGTCCGGCGGGAGCCGGCTGCTCGCGTCGCACGCGCGTCTCGCCGCGATCGACCCCTGGGTCGGGCGCGAGCGCCTCTTCGACGAGATCCTCGCGTCCCTCCTGATCGGTGC
>JBAUSZ010000318.1:0-4406 GCA_049581965.1 Thermoanaerobaculia bacterium
CGCCGGAGGCGGGCGCCTCGCCGCCCTCGACGTGTTTCGCGGCCTGACGGTCGTGGGCATGGTCTTCGTGAACAACCCCGGCGACTGGGAGCACCTCTACTGGCCGTTCGACCACGCCGCGTGGCACGGCTGGACGCCGACGGACCTCATTTTCCCGTGGTTCCTGTTCATCGTCGGCGTTGCGGGCGTCTTCTCGCTCGAAAAGCGGATGGCGCAGGGTGCCGGCCGCCTCGACCTCGCGCGCCACGCCTTCCGGCGCGGAATGGCAATCGTCCTCGTCGGCTGGCTGATGGCCTTCTACCCGTTCGTGCCGCTTTTCGAGCGCCTGTCGCGCCTGCGCATCCCGGGCGTCCTGCCGCGAATCGGGATCACGTACCTTCTCGGCACGTGGATTGTCCTCGCGGTCTGGAAGCGGCGCGTGCCCGGGGTCGCGGCGGCCGCCGTTGTGCTCCTCGCCTTCCACACGTGGATCCTTCTCGGCACCGGCTACGACCTCACGGCTGCTGGAAACGTCCAGCGTGCCGTCGACCTCGCGGTCCTCAAGGGGCACCTGTGGAAGAACGCGCAGGGCTGGGACCCCGAGGGAATCGTCTCGACGCTCACGGCCATCGCGACGATGCTCACGGGGACGCTCGCCGGCTTTCTCCTGAAGGCCGGAGCCGACGTGAAACAGAAGGTCGCGAGGCTTCTCGTCTGGGGAACCATCGCGACCGGAGGCGGCCTCCTGTGGGGCCGGGCTCTCCCGATCAACAAGAACCTCTGGACGGCGTCGTACGTCGTTTTCACGTCCGGCGCGGCCCTCCTCGCGATCGGCGTATGTGTCCTCGCGATCGACGTCTGCGGCTGGAAGAAGCCGTTTGCGCCCTTTTTCACGTTTGGGACGAACCCACTCCTCGTCTTCGTCCTCTCGGGCGTGCTCGCCAAGACGCTGGGTCTCATCAAGCTGACCGACGCGGCGGGGAAGACGCTCACGCTTCACGCGTGGCTCTACGGCGCGGCCTTCTCCTGGATCACGGACCCGACCGTTCGCTCGCACGCCTTCGCGCTCGTCACGATCGCCTTCTGGTGGGCCGTCCTGCGCGTGTTCGAGAAGCGAGGCTGGTTCTGGAAAATCTGAGGCACCCTCGGTGATTCGGTATCATTCCGCTCCGGACATCTTGGGGAAAAAAATCACGCACGGTTCAATCCGGCTCGCCGGTCGGGCGTTCGTCGCCGTCTTTCTTCTCGGATTTGCCCCGGCCGTTACCGGTGCGTCGACCCCTGCGGCTCCCGCGTCGGTGGGGCCGCTCTCGGTCCCGTCCAACCTGATGGTCGAGCAGGAAGTCACCGTGACGACCCGCGTCAGCGGGGTCATCGACTCGATCCAGGCCGAGCGGGGCGAGCTCGTGAAGAAGGGGCAGCCGCTGGCCACGCTCGACCAGCGCGAGTTCCGTCTGGATCTGAAGGCGGCCGAAGAGACGCTCTCGGTGAGCCAGGCCGATCTCAAGCGGTACGAGGAGCTGCGCCGCCTGAACCTGACGAGCGAGGCCGAGTTCGAGCAGAGGCGCTCGCGCCACGAGCTCGCCCTCGTGGAGCTCGAAAGGGCCAAGCTCGTGATCGACCGGTCGATCGTGCGGGCTCCGTTCGACGGGATCGTCGCGGACCGCTACGCGCGGGTGGGCGAGAAATTCCTCCTCGAGGAGAGCAAGCCGCTCTTCAAGGTCACGGCGCTCGAGCCGCTCCTCGCGCGCGCCTACCTGCCGGCGTCGAGCCTCCAGACTCTCCGGACGGGCGACGAGGTGTCGGTCGACGCGCCGGACTTTCCCGACGCGCGCTCGGGCGGGCGCGTCTCGTTCATCAGCCCCGTCATCGACCCCGGCAGCGGCACGGTGCAGGTGATCGTGCGGGTGCGAAGCGATCCGAAGAAGGTGCTCCGGCCGGGGATGGCGGTCCGGCTCACGTTTCGCCCGCCGTCCCGGCCCTGAGGCCATGGCGAGACGCGCTCCGGCCGGCCGTCGCCGGGTCCGTTCCACGAAGGACTCGGTCCTCATCCACGACATCCGGAACCTCGGCCTTCGCCTCAGCCTTCTTCTCTCGAACATGGAGGAGCACTACGGCGATCCCGACTTCAAGCGCAGCGCGGAGGATCTCCTGCAGTCCACCGTCCAGAAGCTCGACGGAATCGCGAAAAGCTGGTCGTCTCACGGCGACTCCGTTCTCATCAAGGTGCCCCTCGAGCTGAACGACCTGGTGCAGGAGGTGCTGCGGACGTGTCGGCCCCGCGGGCGATCCGCGCCGCAGATGAGCGCGAGCTTCGTGGAGGTGCCCGGGATCTGGGGCGACGCCTATTACCTGCGCGAGGCGATCCAGAGCGTGGTCCAGAACGCGCAGGAAGCCGCGGCGAGCTCCGTGACGGTCCGAACGGACCTCGAGCGGCGCGGAGCCCGGGAATTCGCCGTGGTCGAGGTCGAGGACGACGGTCCCGGCATGTCCGGTGAGTTCCTGAGGCGAAAGCTGTTCCGCCCGCTGCAGACGACGAAGCCCGGGGGCGTCGGGCTCGGCCTGTACACGGCGCGCCGCATCCTGCGCCACCACCGCGGCGACATCGAGGTGAAGAGCGAGGAAGGCGTAGGGACGCGCGTCCGTCTTCTCCTGCCGCTCGGAGCCGCGCGCGGCCGGCGCAAATAGCGATGGACAAGGGGCAGAGGCCGATCGAGGGGCGTCTTGCCGTCGTGGAAGACGATCCGCTCCTGCGCGACCAGCTCGTCTGGGCACTCAAGGAGAGATTCGAGGTTCACAGCGCGCAGGACGCCGTCGAAGGACTGAAGCTGGCGGACCTCGAGCCCGACGTGTACCTTCTCGACCTCCGGCTGCCGCCGTCGGGCGAGGCGGAGGAGGGGCTCCGTCTCCTGCAGGCCATCCGGCAGCGCCGGCCGGACGCCACCGTCGTCGTCATGACGGCAGAAGCGGAGCGCCGCTGGGCTCTGAAGGCGGTCGAGCTGGGGGCGTTCGACTTCTTCCGCAAACCCTTCGAGAAGTCGGACCTGCTGCACGTGCTCGGGCGAGCCCTCGAGCGGCACCGCATCCTGGCCGAAAACCGGGCGCTGAAGGAGGAGGTCTTCAGGCGCGAATCCTACGGCGGGCTCGTAGGCGAGAGCCCGGGAATGCAGTCACTCTTCGCGCTGATCGAGAAGGTGGCGCCCACCGACGCGACCGTCCTCGTGACCGGCGAGAGCGGGACCGGTAAAGAGCTTGTCGCCGAGGCGATCCACCGCGGGAGCGCCCGGAAGGCCGGGCCGTTCGTGGCCGTGAACAGCTCCGCGCTCACGGAGACGCTGGCCGAATCGGAGCTGTTCGGCCACGAGCGGGGCGCGTTCACCGGCGCGGTGGCCTCGCGGGCCGGGCGGTTCGAGCTCGCGAACGGCGGGACCCTTTTCCTGGACGAGGTCGCGACGCTTTCCCCGGCCGTCCAAGCCAAGCTGCTGCGCGTCCTCGAGCGGCACAATTTCGAGCGGGTCGGAGGGACGAAGACGATCCACGCCGACATCCGGCTCGTCGCGGCCACGAACGAGGACCTCGAGCAGCGCGTGGCGGCGGGGACGTTCCGCAACGACCTCTTCTATCGCCTCAACACGGTCATCCTGAGGATCCCGCCGCTGAGGGAGCGGCGCGAGGACATCCCCCTGCTGGTCGACTTCTTCGCCGCGAGGGCCGCCGAGCGCAACCGCTGCCGCCCGAAGACGTTCTCGGGTACGGCCCTCGAGGCGCTCGCGAGACACCCCTTTCGTGGAAACGTGCGCGAGCTCGAGCATCTCGTCGAGATGCTGACCTTGATGGTGGACGCCGACGCGATCGACACCGAGCATCTGCCTGGCAACCCGAGCGGAGCCGAAGGGGCTCGCGAGCCGGCTCCGGCTGCCGGCGATCTGCCCTTTGCCGAGTCGGTCGCGAGGTTCGAGCGCGAGCTCGTGAGCCGGGCCATTGCCCACGCGGGAGGAGTGAAGGCGCGGGCCGCGGAGGCGCTTGGCCTCGACGCGAACCAGATGAAGTACCTCTGCAGGAAATACCGACTGTGAGTGCGGCCGATGAATCGGTCAACCTGGGTTGAAAAAATCACCGGTCGACCCAGGGAGCCGATTGGCGCTTTAGACGCATTCTCAATGATTTGTGGGCCTCGAGCGACTGGTCTGGCTTGGCCCCCTCCTTGCAGCGGTAGTCGTGACCCGAAGCCGGGAACGAAAACAACGAGACGAAAGAGGAGGCAGTGATGGCGAACGAAGTACGAATCAAGCTGACCGACGAGCAGAAGGCGAAGATCAAGGACGCGACGGGCCAGGAGATGGGTGAGATTCGGGTCAGCAACCTCGGCAGCAACCCGGCCGTCACGCCGACGACGTCGGCCAAGGTCGCAACGGCGCGCGCTGCGG
>JBAUSZ010000319.1:0-8858 GCA_049581965.1 Thermoanaerobaculia bacterium
GCTCCCAGGCGATCGCGGGCGGGCCGGCGCTCGGCCCCTCGGCGGGGGGAGGGTCGGCCTCCACGGGCGGTGTGGCGCGCTTCGACCAGCCGTGCGACGACGCGACGGCGCTGGCGGGTCTGCGCCGTGCCAGCGAACAGCTCCAGAAGGAGCAGAAGGTAGCGATGGCGGAGGCCCAGAAGGCGCACGAGAACGCCAATCTTGCGGCCCGGCAGGCCGAGTCGGCCGCCGAAGTCGGGGAGATGATCGCCGCCAAGGCGCTCGTCGTGCCCCTCCTCGACCTCGCGGGGCTGCTCGACGACCTGATTCATCACCCGGACCACCTCTTCAATCCCGTGGCGATCGTCGAAGCCGGGGTGAGGCGGGTCACGGACGCGATCGGGACCGAGTTCGACCGGATGACCGCCGCGATCGTCGCGGACGCGAACAAGTCGCTCGAGGAGTCGCGGCTGCGCGCGCAGCAGGCGGAGAAGCTGGCCGCCGCCGCGTCCAAGGTCGCGAACACCATGGGCGAAGTCCAGAAGTCCCAGACAAAAGCGAACTGCGACAAGCTCGCGTCGCTCGTCCCGCCGACGGGCACGCCGATCACGATCCATTTCGCGTCGGTCCAGCCGGGCTTCCTCCAGACGACATCGCATACCTCGGCCTCCGCCCTGAGCAGGGTGGGCGCGGGCAAGGTGAAGGCGGCGTCGCTCGCGACCGGCGCCTCCTCGGCGCTCTCGACCCGCCTCAGGGACGTCGTGAACAAACAGCAGGTCGCCTTCAAGCCGACGCCCGTTCCCGGCGCCGCTGCGAGCTTCAAGTCCTACACGGACGCCATGTTCCGCGGGCTCACGCCGTCGCAGGCGGCCGCGAAGAAGAACGAGCTCCTGGCGGAGGCGCGCCGCCGGTACGCGAACGACCCGGCGATGCTCCAGAAGATGACCGCCCTGATCGGCAGCGAGTCCGACGTCCGGATCCGGGCGATCTCCGCCCCGGCTCCCGTCCTCCGCTGACGGCCCGCTGGTCAAACCCCTCCGGCCGCGCGCCTTTTCTCCTCCCGCCTCAGGTTCCACATGATGAGGACGAAGGCGACGATCGCGACGTCGAGGAGCTCGAAGCCGGTCAAAAGCCTTCCGAAGACGATCTTCCCGATCCCGAAGAGCGCCGTGTAGACGAGGACGATCCCGAGGCCCCAGTTCAGGAACGACATCGCGCCGCCGGGGATCGGCTCCTTGCCAAAGCCGAGGCGCGCCGAGACGCGCGCCCAGCCGGGCCCGCCGGGCCTCACGCGCCGGTAGAACGCGTCGAGCGTCGCGTCGGACTCGGGTTTCGTCGCGAACGTGACGGCGAGCCACACCGCGGTCGTGAGAACGACCGTCACGAGCATGACGATCGCCTGCTGCTCGAAGGCGGCGCCCGGCCCGGAGCCCTTCGGAACCAGCGCGAAGGCCGCGAGCGACACGACCATCGACGTGAGCATCGCGGAGATCTCGCTCCACGCGTTGATGCGCCACCAGTACCAGCGCAGGATCAGGACGAGACCCGTACCGCTTCCGAGCGCGAGGAGGAACCGCCACGCGCCCTCGATCGACGAAAGATTCAGCGTGACCACGATCGACAGCAGAAACAAACCAACGGTCGTCCAGCGAGAAACGGCAACATAGTGCTTCTCGCTCTTGCCCTTTCTAAGAAATCTCTTATAAACGTCTCCCACCAGATACGAAGCTCCCCAGTTCAGATGGGTCCCCACGGTCGACATGTACGCCGCCGCGAAGCCCGCGAGCATGAAGCCCTTCCAGCCGGCCGGCAGAAGGTCGACCATCGCCTGCACGTACGCGGCCTCGTGGTCGGGTTTTCCGTTCACGAGGACGCCGCCGGGGTAGAGAAGAACGGTCGCGAGGCCCGTCAGGATCCACGGCCACGGGCGGAGCGCGTAGTGCCCGACGTTGAAGAACAGCGTCGCGAGGATGCCGTCGCGCTCGGTCTTCGCCGAGAAGATCCGCTGGGCGACGTACCCTCCGCCGCCCGGCTCGGCTCCGGGGTACCAGGCGGCCCACCACTGGACGGCGAGGAACGTAAAGAGCGCGATCGCCGGCATCCAGGCCGAGCCCGCGGGCGGCAGGAACGAGATCGCCGCGTCGACCGAGCCGAAATGCCTCGCGAGGCCGTCCTCGAGCGCGAGGATGCCGCCCACCTTCTTGACCGCGAAGTACGCGAGCAGGATCACGGCCGTCATCTTGATGACGAGCTGAACGAGGTCGGTCCAGAGGACGGCCCACATCCCCGCGGCCGCCGAGTAGCCGACCGTGATCACGAAGCAGAGGCCGACGGCCCAGAGAGGACGGATCCCGAGCGAGATCTGGAGGATCTTGACCATCGCGAGCGTGACCCAGCCGAGGATGATCAGGTTGATCGGGAGCGCGAGGTAGAGGGCGCGGAATCCGCGCAGGAACGTCGCGGGCTTGCCGCCGTAGCGGATCTCGGCGAACTCGACGTCCGTCATGACCTTCGCGCGGCGCCAGAGGCGTGCGTAGAGGAAGACGGTGAGCGTTCCCGACATCACGAAGTTCCACCAGAGCCAGTTCCCGGCGACGCCGTGCGAGGCGACGAGGCCCGTCACGACGAGGGGCGTGTCGGCCGCGAACGTCGTCGCGATCATCGCGGAGCCCGCGAGCCACCACGGGACGTTTCGGCCGGCGACGAAGTACTGCTCGAGCGATTCGCCGCCCTTCTTCGTGAAGGCGAAGCCGATCCCGATCGAGAGCGCGAAGTACGCCGCGACGATCGCCCAGTCGAGGAACGTGAGGCTCACGACTTCGGCGCCCTCGGCGCGGCCACCGCCGGCACGGCGATCGACCGCCTCCCGTTCTTTCCGACGCTCCGCGCGGCGAAGTAGTGGTTGTCCGTCGAGATACCGAGGAGGACCGAAGAGAGATTTTCTTCGAGTGGAAGAGAGGGGGAGGGCGAGGCGCCCGAGGCTGAAGTCGGCGCGCCCGCCGCCGGGGGCTCGACGGTTTTCACGACCGACCATCGGGCCTCGGTCGTTTCCCTCCAGAGAATCTCGTACCCCGCGCGCTCCGCGTCTCTATTACCTTCTAAGAAAATCTCCGAATTCGGCGTGACGGCTCCTCCCAGCGTGACTCGACGCGGGGGGGTGGGCGCATTCGCCATTTCGGCGAGAGTCTTCGCGACGACGTCGGCCGTCCGCGCGACCTCGTCGAAGTCCATGAACTTCACGAGATCTCCGTATTCGATCCCGTTCTCGATGCGAGGAGTCTGGTGCTCGTGCCGGTAGTCCTCGAGCGGCTCCGTGAAGCGCACGGCCGGGAGTCCCGCCTCGGCGAAGGGCCGGTGGTCGCCGCCGCGCCCGAACCGGTCGAGCCGGAAGACGAGTCGCACGGCGTCCTTGCCGTTCACGTCCTCGACGAGGCGCGCGAGCTGCCGGCCCGGCGAGTCGATTCCGTCCGGGCCGCCCTCGGAGAAGACGCGGACCCTCTTGTCCGTGCTTCCATTTGTCGCGCCGACGATGTCGCACGTGATCATCCCGCCGACGGCGTACCCGTGCGTCCCGAGCCACTCGAGGAGACGCTTCGCGCCGAGGAGGCCCTGCTCCTCTCCCGCCACGGCCGCGAAGATCAGCGTCGCGCGCGCTCTCGTCGCGGCGAGGGCTCGCGCCGCGAGGATCGTGGCGGCCGTGCCCGAAGCGTCGTCGTCGGCGCCGGGCGCGTCGGCGTCGGAGTCCATGACGCTCGAGGGCATCGAGTCGTAGTGACCCGAAACGACGAAGGCCGTCCTCGCGAGAACGGCATCGGTCCCGCCGAGGATCGCGTAGACGTTTTCCATGTGGACGGGCGAATTCCTGGTCCGGGCCCCCGAGGCCTCGAATTTGTCGACGACGACCCGGAGCTTGCCGCCGGTCGCGCTCTCGACGGCGTCGAAGCGCCTGAGGACGGCGACGCGCCCGCAACCGATCCCGCGCCTGGGGTCCGTCCACGAGGAGAGCGAGTGGCGGGTGCCGCAGGCGACGAGATCCTCGACGATCGCCTTCGCCTCGGCGGCGGAGGAAGCGGCGTCGAGGGCAGGGGCGGCGAGGGCGAGGGCGGCGAAGAGGACCGCGGCCGGTCGGTTCATGACGCGCATTCTGCGTGATTTCGATTACGATGAGGGTGAGCGATGAGCGCCAGGCCGTGAAAAACCTCTCGGAAGTCCTCGCGACGGAAGGCGAGATCGTCCGCCTCGATCCCGATCACCCGGGGTTCAAGGATCCCGTGTACCGGGCGCGGCGGAACGAGATCGCCCGGCTCGCGCTCGGCTACCGGGAAGGAGACCCCCTCCCGCGCGTGGAGTACACGCCCGTGGAACAGGACGTCTGGCGGCTGACGTGGGAGAGGCTCGGCCCGCTCCACGAGACGCACGCGTGCCGGGAATGGCGGGAGAGCTCGCGGGTGCTCGCGCTCGACCGCGTGCGCGTCCCGCAGCTCGGCGACGTGAACGTCACGCTCGAGCGCTCCGGGTTTCGGATGCTCCCGGTCGCGGGACTCATCCAGGGCCGCGGGTTCCTCTCCGCGATGGCGCAGGGCGTCTTTCTCTCGACGCAGTACATGCGCCACCACTCGGTGCCCTTCTACACGCCGGAGCCCGACGTCATCCACGAGCTCGTCGGCCACGCCGCCAGCCTCTTCCATCCCGACATCGTGCGGCTCTCGCTTCTCTTTGGCGAAGCCGCGCGCCGGGCGACCGACGAGGGCATGCGCCGCCTGGAGCTCGTCTACTGGTACACGCTCGAGTTCGGGCTCGTCGAGGAGGACGGCGTCCTCCGGACCTACGGCGCCGGAGCCCTCTCGTCGTTCGGGGAAATGGAGCGGATGAGGACACAGGCCAAGCTGCGGGAGCTCGACTTCGCGGACGCCTCGACGCGGCCCTACGACCCGACGCAGTACCAGCCAATCCTCTACGTCTCGCCGTCCTGGGACCGGATGGTCGCCGACGTCTCCGACTGGCTGAAGACGATCTAGCCGCCTCGCCCGTAGACTCCTCCCGTGCCGCCATCTCCGCGCCCGTACGACGCGCTGAGGCGCCGCGACTTCCGCCGCCTCGCGATCACGCAGCTCGTCTCGCTCGTCGGGTCGCAGATGCAGAACGTCGCAATCGACTGGCACGTCTGGGTCCTCACGCGCTCGCCGCTCGCCCTCGGGCTCGTCGGGCTCGTGCGCGTCGTCCCGATCGTGGCGCTCTCCCTCGTCGGCGGGCTCGTCGCGGACCGTCTCGACCGCCGCCGCGTCATGCTCGCGACGCAGTCCGCGATGACGGCCGTCG
Organism: Thermoanaerobaculia bacterium; assembly: GCA_049581965.1. Taxonomy (GTDB): domain Bacteria; phylum Acidobacteriota; class Thermoanaerobaculia; order UBA5066; family UBA5066; genus Fen-183. The sequence continues at coordinate 5,299 of JBAUSZ010000319.1, forward strand.
CCCTGGGCCTCGGGTTCGTCACCTTGCTCGGAAAGGACACGGCGTGGGTCGTCTACCTCCTCACGGCCTGTACCTCGGCGGCGGGCGCGTTCGACAACCCGGCCCGCCAGTCGCTCGTCCCGCGACTCGTGCCGGCCCAGGAGCTGCCGGGCGCCCTCGCGATCCTCCTGTCCGCGTTCCAGCTCGCCGCGATCGGGGGGCCCGCTCTCACGGGCCTGATCCTCGCGGGCGCCGCCCACGCGGCTCCGGCGGCCGGCGCGAGCAACGTCCACACGAACGGCCTCGCCCTCGTCTACTTCCTGAACGCCGTGTCGTTTGCAGGCGTCCTCGCGACGCTTGCAACACTCCGGGCCTCCGGGCGCATCGAGCCGGCCTCCGGCGCCCCGGCGCGACCTCTCGAGTCGCTGCGCGAGGGGCTGCGATTCGTCTTCACGACGCCGATTCTCGTCTGGACGATGACGCTCGATTTCTTTGCGACTTTCTTCGCGGGCTCGATGTCGCTCCTCCCGATCTTCGCGGATCGCATCCTCCTCGTCGGGCCCGCGGGTTACGGCTGGCTGCGTGCGGCGCCCGGGATCGGGGCCCTGGTCTCGTCCGTGTGGACGTCGGTGCGCGGGCTGCCGAGGCGGCAGGGACGCGTCTTCCTGTGGGCGGTCGCCGCGTACGGGGCGGTCACGGTGGTCTTCGGACTCTCGCGCAGCTTCGCGCTCACGTTCGCGGCGCTCGCGCTCGTCGGCCTGACGGACACGATCTCCACGGTCGTTCGCCAGACGGTGCGCCAGCTCGTGACGCCCGACGCCCTGCGGGGACGGATGACGGGCGTGAACATGATCTTCTTCATGGGCGGGCCGCAGCTCGGCGAGCTCGAGGCAGGCTTCGTCGCGAACCTCTTCGCCTCGGTCGCGATGGGCGCGACGGTCGCCGTCGTCTCGGGCGGCGTCGGAACGATCCTCGTCGCGGCGTTCATCGCGTGGCGGGCCGCGGCCGTCCGCGACTACGAGTGGAGAGCCGGCGGCTGACGCCCGCGCTCGAGGAGCTCCTCCATTTCCTCGAGGCTCTTCGGCCAGTCGCGGCGGAGGAGACGCGAGAGGGAGCGGTCCGCGAGGAGCCTCCCGCCCGTCTGGCACGTGGGGCAGTAGTTCGTTTCGTTCGACGCGTAGACGATGCGTTGGACGCTCGTCCCACAAACGGGGCAGGGCCTCCCGAACTTCCCGTGGACGGCCATGTCCTCGCGGAAGGCCGTGACCTTCTCGGGGAACCTCTCGCCCGTCTCGCGTCTCAGGAGGTCCGTCCAGTGGAGAAGGGTCGCTTTCACGGCGTCATGGAGGCGCGCGGCCTCGCCGTCCGTCAGGCGCGACGTGAGCGCGACGGGGGAGAGCCTCGCGGCGTGCAGGATCTCGTCCGAGTAGGCGTTCCCGATCCCGGAGAAGAGCGTCGGGTCGGTCAGGGCGCGCTTGAGCGTGTGATTCTCCGAGCACAGGCGCCCGACGAACGCCTCGCGCGACGCCTCGAGCGGCTCGAGGCCGCCGGGGTCGAGCGCCGCGAGCGCCTCGCGCCCGGCGACGATTCGCACCCAGGCGCGCTTCTTCGGGCTCGCCTCGGTGAGAAGGAGAGTCCCGTGGTCGAAGAGAAGAGAGAGAAGACCGATTTTCTTTGGAATGGGAATGGGGGCATCGGCTGCCTTCCACCGAAGCCGGCCCGACACCATGAGATGGAGAACCAGAAAGAGGTCCAGCCCTCCCTCTTCCCCTTCAAGAGAAAACACGAGGCGCTTTCCCAGCCGGGACACCCCTCGCAGCGCGCGGCCCTCGAGGGCGCTCGTCGGCGGCTCCACGGATCGCAGGACGAACGGGCTCGCGAGGCGGACCGCTCTCAGCGTCTCGCCCTTCAGGAGGCGTTCGAGGTGCTCGACGTAGACGGTGACGTCCGGGAGCTCGGGCACCCCGACAGCCTAACGCGGCGGGGCCTTGCGCTCCGGTCCAGAATAGGCCATGCCCCGCTGCCGGAAGGCCGACACTCCCGCGCCGTCGACGGCGTCGCGAGTCCGCGAGACGCTGCCGCCCGACCTCTTGGCGGCGGGCGTGCGGCGCCTGGGCACCGTCGCGCTCCTGATGGCGGGGATGACGCTCGTCTTCTCGGTCGTGGACCGCTTCCTGGCCGCGCGCACGGGGCAGGCCCCCTTTCACGGGATCGTCCTCTTCGGCGAGATCGCCGTCGTCCTCGGCTCCCTCGGAATGTACGCGCTCACGCGCCGGGCGGGCCTCGATCCCGGTGAGCTCCTCGACCGCGCGCTCGTGTACGAGGTCGCGATGGGCTTCCTCATCGGCGCGGTCCAGCATTCGGTTCCCGACCCGCCGGGCGTGCTCCCGAAGGGCTGGTCGTCCGTCGCGGTCTTGGTCATGGCGTTCCCGCTGCTGATTCCGTCCACCCGCGGCAAGACGACCCTCGCGACGCTCGCGACGGCGTCCATGGACGTCGTCGGCCTCCTCGTGGCCATCGCGCTCGGGTACCGGCCTGTCCCGCCCCTCTCGATTGCGGCGGCGATGTTCCTGACGACGGCGATCGCGGCCGTGATCGCCCTCGTGGGCTCGCGCATCGTCCACCAGCTCTCGACACAGGCGGGGAAGGCCGAGGAGCTCGGAAGCTACCGGCTCGTCGCGCCGCTCGGCCACGGCGGGATGGGCGAGGTCTGGCGCGCGGAGCACCGGATGCTCGCGCGCGACGCCGCGATCAAGCTCGTCCGCGGGCGCGAAGGCGGCATTCCGCGCGACCTCGTGGCGCGCTTCGAGCGCGAGGCCAAGGCGACCGCGGGACTGCGCTCGCCGCACACGGTCCAGCTCTACGACTTCGGCCGCTCGGACGACGGCGCCTTCTACTACGTCATGGAGCTCCTCGACGGCTACACGCTCGACAGGCTCGTCGAGCACCACGGCCCGCTCCCGCCCGAGCGTGTCGTCCACGTCATGAGGCAGGCCTGCCGCTCGCTCGCAGAGGCGCACGCGGCCGGCCTCGTCCACCGCGACATCAAGCCCGGGAACATCTTTCTCTGCCGTTACGGCGGCGAGGCCGACTTCGTGAAGGTCGTGGACTTTGGTCTCGTGAAGGACGTCTCGGCCGGCGGCCGGACGAACCTCACGCAGACGGGTCTCATCACGGGAACGCCGGCCTACATGCCGCCCGAGATGGCGCTCGGAAAGTCCGTGGACGGGCGCGCGGACCTCTACGCGCTCGGTTGCGTCGGCTACTTCCTCCTCACCGGTCTGCCGGTCTTCGACCGGAAGACCGCTCTCGAGACTCTCCACGACCACACGGCGACGCCGCCGGTCCCTCCGTCCCGGCGCGTGGCGACGCCCGTCCCGCCCGATCTCGAGGCGGTCCTCCTCGACTGCCTCGCGAAGGAGCCCGCGGACCGGCCCGACGGCGCACGCACCCTCGAGACGCGCCTCGCGGCGACGTCCGCTGCGGGGCGCTGGTCGTCCGGAGACGCGGAGGCCTGGTGGAACCGGCACGCGCCCGCGACCGGCGGATACCGGCCGCTTGCCACCGAGCCGGGCGGCAGC
>JBAUSZ010000320.1:0-5533 GCA_049581965.1 Thermoanaerobaculia bacterium
GCGTGAAAACCGTCCGCGTCGTCACGAACGAGACGGGTTCTCCCGAGCGCGCCGAGTCCGTCATGGCGGAGGTCAAGACGGTGAAGTTCCGGCCGCCCGTGCGCAAATGCAAGGTGTCCGGATTCACTTACGTCTACGCGCGGACGTTCTAGAGAGGCGACCGCCCGGATCTCCGTTCTTCTCCTGAGAAACCGCGGGCCCGCCGAAGCGGGCCCGCGAAAGAACCGGATCCCGGGACGGTCAGGTCTTTTTCAGGAGTCCCGAAAGCGCGTCCATGATCCCGCCTGCCGGGACCTGGCCGTTCGGCGTGGCCTTGTCCACGATCTGCGGGAGGATCTGGGCGATCGCCGCGCTCGCCATCTGGGGGTTGATGCCCGCCTTGGCCGCAAGCGCCTGGACCTGGGAGCTCCCGAGCACGCTCTGGATCTGCTCCGGCGAGATCGGCAGGTTCTTCCCCGTCGACACCCAGGAGTTCACGACGTCCCCGAGCCCCTTCTGGTTGAACATGTTCACGAGGCCCGAGAGCCCGCCCGTCATGCCGCCCCCCGACAGCATGCCGAGAAGCTCCGTCGCGAGGCTCTTGTGCCCGTCGCCGGCGCCGGCGGCACCACCCACCGTCTTGAGAACTTCGTCGAGAAGGCCCATGGCGCGCTCCTTTACCTGACCACGATGTAGTCTTTGATCTTCGCGAACGTGCCTTCCTTGATGCCCTTGACCTTCTCGATGTCCTCGGCCGACTTGAAGGGCCCGTTCGCCTTGCGGTACTCCACGATCGCCTGGGCCTTCACGGGGCCGATCTCCGGCAGCTTGTCGAGCTCCTCGGCCGAGGCGGTGTTGATGTTGATCTTCGTCCCGGGCGCGAGCTTGGGCGCTTCGGTCTTTTCGGAGGAAGAAGAAGAGGCCTTGCCTGAAGCGGCGACGGCAGGCGCCGCCTCCTCAACCTTCGAAGAGCTCTTCGATTTCTTTCCCTTCGCTTCCTTCTCCGCAGCCGGCCCTTCCTTCGCGGCGGCCACGCCCTCGCTCAGCTTGAGGACCTTCTTGAGGGAGTCGAGCTTCTTGCCCGTGCCGACGCCCTTGACCTTCGAGACGTCGTCCCAGGTCTTGTAGGGGCGGTTCTTCACGAGCTCCTTCGCGAGCTTGGCGCCGACGCCCTTGGCGGCTGCGATGTCCTTCTCGTCCGCCGTGTTGAGGTTGATCTTCTCCGCCTTGTCCGACTTCTTGTCCGAGGCCTCGGCAGCCGGAGTCGGCGTCTTCTTCTTAGAAGAGGAATGAGCAGCCGGCGCTGCGCAGACCACCGCGGCGATCCCCAGTGCGCCGAGAGCCCTCCAAAGCGTCTTATTCATTCTCAGAATCTCCTTCTACTTTTCATTCCGGAAAGCCGCCGGACTCTATCCCGGAGTCGGCGCGAGCGCCAGAGGCACCCAGGGCGGCTTCCCGTAAACTCCGCGACCGATGCCGAAGCGCACGGACATCAAGTCCATCCTCGTTCTGGGCTCGGGCCCGATCGTCATCGGCCAGGCTTGCGAGTTCGACTACTCGGGCACGCAGGCGTGCCGCGCTCTGCGGCGCGAGGGCTACCGCGTCGTCCTCGTGAACTCGAACCCGGCCACGATCATGACGGATCCGGAATTCGCCGACGCGACGTACATCGAGCCACTGGACCGGGACACGGTTGCGGCGATCGTCGCGCAGGAACGACCCGACGCTCTCCTGCCCACCGTCGGCGGACAGACGGCTCTCAACCTCGCGGTGGCGCTCGACGAGGCCGGCGTCCTCGCGAGACACCGCGTCGAAACGCTCGGCGCCTCGGTCCGCTCCGTGAAGCTCGGCGAGGACCGGCTCCTCTTCAAGAAGGCCATGCAGGAGGTGGGCGTCGACGTCCTGAGGTCGGGCCTCGCGAAGACGCTGGACGAGGCCCGCGCCTCCGCCGAGCCCTTCGGGTACCCCGTCGTGATCCGTCCGTCCTTCACCCTCGGCGGGTCCGGCGGTGGAATCGCCTTCAACAGGGACGATTTCGAGTCGATCGTCAAGCGCGGCCTCGCCCTTTCACCCGTGCACGAGATTCTCGTCGAGGAGTCCGTCCTCGGATGGAAGGAGTTCGAGCTCGAGGTCATGCGGGACGCCGCAGACACGTTCGTCGTCGTCTGCTCGATCGAGAACCTCGATCCGATGGGCGTCCACACGGGCGATTCGATCACGATCGCGCCGCAGATGACGCTCTCGGACGTCGAGTACCAGGCGATGCGCGACGACGCGAAGAAGGTCATCCGGGCCGTCGGCGTCGCGACGGGCGGCTCGAACATCCAGTTCGCGGTCCACCCGAAGACGGGCCGCCGGATCGTCATCGAGATGAACCCACGCGTCTCGCGCTCGTCGGCTCTCGCCTCGAAGGCGACGGGATTCCCGATCGCGAAGATCGCGGCGCTCCTCGCCGTGGGATACCGACTCGACGAGATCACGAACGACATCACGAAGAAGACGCCGGCCTCGTTCGAGCCGACGCTCGACTACGTCGTCACGAAGATTCCGCGTTTCACGTTCGAGAAGTTCCCGGGCGCCGACGCGACGCTCGGCGTCCAGATGAAGTCCGTCGGCGAAGTGATGGCGCTCGGGCGGACGTTCGCGGAGTCGTTCGGAAAGGCCCTGCGCTCTCTCGAAACGGGCCGCACGGGCTGGGTGGACGCCGAGCCCGCCGCCGCGCCCAAGCCGGACTCCCTGCGCGTTCCGCGCCCGGACCGCCTCTTCGCGGTCCTCGCGGCCCTCCGAGCAGGGACGACCGTCGAGACCGTTTCGGAGATCACGGGGATCGACCGCTGGTTCCTCGACCGCTTCGTGGAGGTCCTCGCCGTCGAGGCGCGCGTGAAGGCGGCGGGTGCGCGGGCGCTCGAGGATGCGGACCTCCTCCGGGACGCAAAGCGCCACGGGCTCTCGGACCCCGACCTCGCCACTCTCACCGGCCGGCACGCGAGCGACGTCGCCGCGGCGCGCGTACGTTCTTCCGTGATGCCGGTCTTCAATCGCGTCGACACGTGCGCGGCGGAATTCGAATCGGCCACTCCTTATCTCTATTCCTGTTACGAGACGGAGGACGAGGCCGGCGTCACCTCGAAGGAAAAGGTCGTCGTCCTCGGGTCCGGGCCGAACCGCATCGGGCAGGGGCTCGAGTTCGATTACTGCTGCGTCCACGCGGCCGAGGCGATCACGGAGGCCGGCTACGAGTCCGTCATGGTGAACTGCAATCCGGAGACGGTCTCGACGGATTACGACACGTCCGACCGGCTCTACTTCGAGCCGCTCACGTTCGAGGACGTCATGGCGGTCGTGGACCGCGAGAAGCCCAAGGGTGTCCTCGTGCAGTTCGGCGGCCAGACTCCGCTGAAGCTCGCCCACTCCCTCGAGAGCGCCGGAGTCCCGATCCTCGGGACGCAGCCCGAGGCGATCGACCGCGCGGAGGATCGCGAGCGCTTCGGCGCGCTCCTCGAGGAAGTCAACCTCCAGGCGCCACCCTGGGGCGTCGCGCGCGACGTCGCGGAGGGCCTGCGCGTGGGACGCCGGCTCGGTTTCCCGCTCCTCGTGAGGCCGAGCTACGTGCTCGGCGGGCGCGCGATGCGCATCGCCTACGACGAGGACACCCTCGGTCACGTCCTCGGCGAGGCCCTCGCCGCCTTCCCCGACCGACCCGTCCTCATCGACCGTTTTCTCGAGGACGCGTTCGAGCTGGACGTCGACGCCCTCGGCGACGGCGAGCACGTCGTCGTCGCGGGCGTCATGCAGCACATCGAGCAGGCCGGCATCCACTCGGGCGACTCGTACGCGGTCCTGCCGCCCTATCGGCGCGTGCCGCGCGCGGCCCTCGGCGAGATCCGGAAGGCGACCGTGAAGCTCGGCCTCGCGCTGAAGGTCGTCGGCCTCATGAACGTCCAGTACGCGATCCGGGGCGGGCAGCTCTTCGTCCTCGAGGTCAACCCCCGCGCGTCGCGCACGGTCCCGTTCGTCGCGAAGACGACGGGGATCCCCATTGCGCGCCTCGCGGCCCGCCTCTGCCTCGGCGAGACGCTCCCCCAGGTCGGCCTCACCGAGGAGCCGCCCGTTCTCGGTTTCTCGATCAAGGCGCCCGTCTTCCCGTTTCGCAAGTTCGAGGGCGTCGACACGATCCTCGGCCCTGAAATGCGCTCCACGGGCGAGGTCATGGGCCACGACCGCGGCTTCGGCCTCGCGTTTCTCAAGGCCGCTCTCGGGGCCGGAATCCGGCTCCCGGAGAAAGGCACCGCCTTCCTCTCGGTCCACGACGGCGACAAGGAGGCCCTTCTTCCGCTCGCGCGCGAGCTCCACGCGCTCGGCTTCAAGCTGCTCGCGACCGGGGGCACGGCGAAGGCCCTCCGAAAGGGCGGCCTGAGCCCGCGAGCCGTCCTGAAGGTCAACGAGGGGCGGCCCAACATCGTGGACCTCATGATCAACGGCGGGGTGGACCTCATCGTGAACACGCCTCTCGGCAAGGAGTCGTTCTACGACGAGGTCGCGATCCGGCGGACGGCACTCGAGCGCGACATCCCGTGCCTCACCACTCTCTCTGCGGCCTCGGCGGCGCTCGAGGCGATCCGGGCCCGGGCGGCCGGTGCCCTCTCGTACGCGCCGCTCCAGGAGGAGGTACGGGTCTGACCCCGCCGCGCCGGGCGGCCCTCGCCTTCGGCGCGACGCTCCTCCTGACGGCGCTCGCGTTGTGGACGTTCCCGGACGCGGCCGCACTCCCCACGCGGGCCCTTGGGCTCTCTCTGGCCGCCGCGGGCCTTCTTTTCGGCTGGATGCGCCCCGCCCTCGCGACGGGCCTTCTCGCGGCGGCCGCTCCCCTCGGCATGGGCCTTCCGCGACTCCTCGGCGACCACGTCGGGGCGCCCGTGCTCCCCGCGCTGGCGCTCGCCGTCCTCGGAAGCGCCCTCGCGCGACGCCTTTCGCTGGCGGAGCCGTCCCGGCTTCCTTCGCCCGTCCGCACGTACGCGTCGGCCTTCCTCGTCCTCGCGGCGGGTTCGGCGCTCGCCTCGATCGCGCGCGGGGAAACGCTCTACCTCCTCCTTCGCGGCCGCGCGGACCCGCTCGTCGTAAACGTCCTCGGAATGACGGCGGCGTCCCGCACGCGCGACGCCGTCCTCGCGTTCCTCGGCCTCGTACTCCTCCTGCTCGCGCTGGACGTCTTCGCCCGCCTGTCGGAGGACCCCGAGGGGCGTGACCGGCTCCTCCTCTTCGCGTGCGCGGGAGGCGCCGCGGCCCTTCTCGTCGCGGCCGTCGAGCGCTTTCGTCCGCTCGACCCTGCTTTCCAGCCGTGGTCTGCGCTGCAGCGGCGCGCGGGCACCTTCACCGACCCGAACGCGCTCGGCGTCGGGATCGGGCTTCTCGTTCCGCTCTTTTTCGCGGCCCTTCCCTCGCGCGGTGCCCCATCGGACGGCGCGCGCCGCGCGGCTGCGATCGCGGGTCTCCTCGCGGCCCCCGTGGCGCTCGAGTCCTCGGGCTCGCGGACCGGCCTCCTGCTCCTCGGAGC
>JBAUSZ010000321.1:0-2559 GCA_049581965.1 Thermoanaerobaculia bacterium
CCGTCCACCCGAACTTGCGGTCTTCGGAAACGCCCACGCCTCCGAGTTTAGAGGATGGCGGAATTCCGGCTACAGCGCGACCGGCCGGCTCGGGATCGCCAGCAGGCGCGTGAGAGCGTCCCCCGGCATCGGCCGCCCGATCGCGTGGCCCTGGACACGGTCGCAGCCGACGCGCCTCAGGAAGTCGATCTGCCCGTTCGTCTCGACCCCCTCGGCCACCACGATGAGGCCGAGGCTGTGTCCGAGCAGGATCATCGACTGCACGAGCTTCGGCGCGCGGCTTGCCCCTTCGGCGGCCGACGCAAGCGCGTGGATGAACGTCTGGTCGATCTTGAGCTCGTCGATCGGAAGGAGCTGGAGGTACGAGAGCGACGAGTAGCCGGTTCCGAAATCGTCGACGGCCAAGCCGACGCCGAGGCCCTTCAGACGGCCGAGGAGCGCCATCGTCGAGGGCATGTCCTTGATGAGGAGGGATTCCGTCAACTCGAGGCGGACGAGGCTCGCGGGCACGGCGTGCCTGGAGAGGCTCGACTCGACGGTCTGGACCAGGTCCGAGCGCGAGAACTGCAACGGGGAGACGTTGACGGAGACCGGGACGACACCGAGTCCCGCCTTCCGCCACTCCGCGATCTGCCGGCAGACTTCCTCGAGCACCCACGCTCCGAGCGCCTCGATGAGCCCGCTCTCTTCCGCGATCGGGACGAAGCGAGCCGGCCGCACATCGCCGAGGACAGGATGGTGCCATCTCATGAGCGCCTCCGCGCCCGTCAGCGATCCGGCGAGATCCGTCTGGGGCTGGAACACGAGAGAGAGCTCGCCTCCCGCGATGGCACGGCGCAGGTCGTTCTCGAGGCGCAACCGGTCTCCGCCCCGGAAGGTCTGCGACGGATCGAACACGTGATAGCCGCTCCCCGCTTCCTCTTTCGCCGCGTACATCGCGGCATCGGCATGCATCTGGAGCGCCATCGCGTCGTGGGCGTCATTCGGGAAGACACTCACCCCGACGCTGGCCCCGACGACGAACTCCTGTCCGAGGAGGTCGAAAGGAGCCCGAAACGTGTCCAGGAGGCGCCGCGAGAGCTCCTCGGGAGTCGGGCCTTCGGGAGGACTCGTGTGAAGGACGCAGAACTCGTCGCCGCCCATCCGCGCCACGAGGTCTCCCTCGCCGACCGTGCTCGCGAGCCGCAGGCCGACCTGCGCGAGCAGAGCGTCACCGCCCGCGTGACCAAAAATGTCGTTCACCCGCTTGAAGCGGTCGAGGTCGACGAACAGGAGCATCACCCGCTCGTCTCTCCGCGCCGCCCTCGAGACGGCCTGGTGAAGCGCTTCCTCGAGATACACGCGATTCGGCAGATTCGTGAGCCGGTCGTAACGCGCCTGGAACGCGAGCTGTTCCGCCAGCTGCCGCTGTTCGATCGCGATCGCCGCGAGGCGCGCCGCGTTCGTCAGGAGCGAGACGTCGGCGATCCCGGGTGTCGCCGGCTCGGGGAGGAGAAGGCTGAGCGTCCCGAAGACGGTTCCGGTTCCTGCCTCGATCGGAACGGTCCAGCAGGCCGCGATCCCGTGAGGCGTGAACGTCTCGCGGCTCGAGTCCCAGAGCGTGTCGCCGGGCGCGTCGCGGGTGACGACGAGACGCTTCTCCTCGACCGCGAGCGCGAGCGGAGGCGTCGTCGAGCCGATGACGACCCGGTCACGGCGGCCGCCGAACGGGCTCACGAGGTCCTCGCCCGACCCGACCGGCAGCAGGCCCTGCCGGAGGGGCGCGACCACGCAAAGGGACTGCGGGCGCCGATGCTCCACGAGGGCCGCCAGGGCGGAGAGGATCGCCCCGAGCCCCTCGCCGCGGGCGATCATCTCGAGGATCTCCGTCCTCTCGATCTCGAAGAGGTCCCGGCCCGACAGCGCGCTCTCCGCCCAACGGCGATCCCGGCGCTCGCGGTCGAGGCGCGCCTCCATCTCGGCTGCGCGCACGGCGAGCTGCTCCTTCTCCACCGAGAGGCGCTCGTGCTCGGCCGAGACCCTCTTCCGGCTCTTGCGGAAAACGTCCAGGGCTGCGGCCGCCAGGGCAGCGGCCCCGAGAAGCGCAAGCGCGGCGGCAGCCGCGGCCGATCGCACGCGCGCGCGGCTTGCCTGGGCGCGCACGGATTCCAGCGAGAAACCGAGCACCAGCGAACCCACACGCTCGCTATCGAAGAACACTTCGGAGCGGGCGACGTGGGAGAGGCCCGGAATCGGGACGGCCCGCGCGGCCGCGACGCGGCCGACCCTGTCGAGAACGACGATGGACACGGGCAGCGTGTCCCGGGTGATCTCGCGCACGGCCTCGAGGGCCCCATCGGCGTCCTTGAAGGCGAGAAGCGACCCGATCGCGGCGCCCGCACGCGCCGTGGCCGCGTCGCACGAACGCCCCGCCGCCGCGAGAGCCCGCGGTTCCGCCAGGACGGCATGAACGGCGAACGCGCCGGCCGCCGCCAGTCCGACGACTCCGATGGCGGCCGTGAGGCGCCGCATGCGAAACTCGGGCTTCCAGGGCACCGCGCGACTCTACTCCGTCTCGCG
>JBAUSZ010000322.1:0-6464 GCA_049581965.1 Thermoanaerobaculia bacterium
GCCCCTGGCCTTGCTGGAGCCGCCTCCGCCTCCTCCGCCCGCGCCACCGGCCGAGGTTTACTCCACGACCGCGATGCCCGTTTTTTCGGAGATCGAGTCGGTGCCTCAACCCCCGGCAGGGATCGACTTCGACCCGCTGACCGAACCGATCCCGCAGGTCCCGCCGCCGCCCCCGTTGACGGGCGGGGACCGGGGCTTCGAGATGGACCTCGGCGGTCTGGACGAGACGCCGGAGCCCCAGCGGCGGGACCTCGACGAGGACATCGCGGCGTTCGAGCGTTCGGACCGCGGGAAGACCCGCCGGCCCGAGGTGTGGGAGTCGCTCGGGGCATCGTCGGGAGGCCCGGACTCCGCCGCGCCGGCGCCCGATCCGGGCCACTCCGACCTCGAGGCCCTTGCCGCCCAGGCGAGCCTCACGGACCTCAAGAGCCTCATTCCGGACTCGGGAGCCGCGGCCCTCCCGGCCGGCTCGGCCGCCGGCCCGCTCAGCGACGCCGACATCGACCGGATCGCACGCCGGGTGCTGGAGCTCGGCGGCGAGCGCGTCGTTCGCCGCGTCGCCTGGGACGTCGTGCCGGAGCTGGCCGAGCGCCTCGTGAAGGAACGCCTCGAGGAGCTCGAGCGCGCGGACTGAGCAGGGACGGTGGGAACCGGGAAAACTTTTCTGAGAAGGGTGAGGGGGCCGCGGCTCGACGGCCGCGCATCGCGGTAACTCGGCCCGCGTTGGGTCGCTGACCACTCGAAGAAAATCCCCGTCCCCGGTCCCCTCTGTCTCAGAAAATCCGAATTGCCTTATTCTCGGCTCCCCGTGAAGGAGCTCGACAAGACCTTCGACCCGTCCAGCTTCGAGACGCGCTGGTACAAGGCGCAAGAGGAGTCCGGATTCTTCCGGCCCGAGGCTGCTGCCGCGGACGCGGCGCCCTTCACGATCGTGATTCCGCCGCCCAACGTCACGGGGCGACTGCACGTCGGCCACGCGCTCGGACGAACGCTGGAGGACATTCTCTGCCGCTGGCGGCGCATGCAGGGCCGGGCCGTCCTCTGGGTGCCGGGCGTGGACCACGCGGGCATCGCGACCCAGATGGTCGTCGAGCGCGACCTCAAGGAGAGGACCGGGAAGACGCGCCACGACCTCGGGCGCGAGGCATTCGTGACCCTCTGCCGCGAGTGGGCGGGCGCGCGCCGCGGCGACATCCTGAACCAGATCCGCCGTCTCGGCTCCTCCTGCGACTTCACGCGCGACTACTACACGCTCGACGAGACGCGCACGAAGGCCGTCCGCTGGGTCTTCTCGACGCTCTACCACCAGGGCCTCGCCTATCGCGCCGAGCGGATGGTGAACTGGTGCCCGAGCTGCGCGACCGTGCTGAGCGACCTCGAGGTGAACCACGTCGAGACGTCCGGGCACCTCTGGTCGATCGCCTACCCCGTCGAAGGCGGCGGGGAAGTCGTCGTCGCGACGACGCGGCCCGAAACGATGCTCGGCGACACGGCCGTGGCGGTCCATCCGGATGACGAGCGGTACGCGGGCCTCGTCGGCAAACACGTGACGCTGCCCTTGACGGGACGCCGCATTCCCGTGATCGCCGATCCCTTCGTGGATCGGGAGTTCGGGACGGGCCTCGTGAAAGTGACGCCCGCGCACGACCCGAACGACTTCGAGGCCGGGAAACGCCACGGCCTCGAGCTCGTGACCGTGATCGACTTCGACGGAAAGATGACGACCCAGGCCGGTGCCGCGTATGCCGGCCTGGACCGCTTCGAGGCGCGAAAAAAGGTTCTCCGGGACCTGGAGGCGAAGGGCCTGCGCCGGGGCGAGAAGAGTCATCTCGTCCCGCTCGCGCGCTGCCAGCGCTGCAACACGATCGTCGAGCCGCTCGTTTCGATCCAGTGGTTCGTGAAGATCGGCCCGCTCGCCGAAAAGGCCGTGCTCGCGACCGAGAAGGGCGAGACGCACTTCAAGCCCGATCTCTGGAAAAAGACCTACGACGAGTGGATGAGAAACATCCGCGACTGGTGCGTCTCGCGCCAGCTCTGGTGGGGACACGAGATCCCGGCGTGGTACTGCCCGGATGGCCACATCAACGTTCCGAAGCCGGGTGCCGCCGACCCGGCGTCCTGCGGGACGTGCGGCTCCGGCGTGCTCACGCGCGACGCGGACGTCCTCGACACGTGGTTCTCCTCCTGGCTCATGCCGCTCTCGGTCTTCGGCTGGCCGGACAGGACCGCGGACTTCGCCCGCTTCTACCCGACGACCGTCCTCGTGACGGCTTTCGACATCCTGTTCTTCTGGGTCGCCCGGATGATCATGGCGGGTGTCTGGTTCGACGGCCGCGCTCCCTTCGCGGACGTCGTCATCCACGGCCTCGTCCGCGACGAGAAGGGCCAGAAGATGTCGAAGACGAAGGGAAACGTCGTCGACCCGCTCGAGATGTGCGACGAGTTCGGGGCGGACGCGGTCCGTTTCACGCTCGCCGTCCTCTCGGGCACGGGGCGCGACCTCCCGTTCGGCAAGACGCGCGTCGCGGGCTACCGCGCCTTCGCGACGAAAGTCTGGAACGCCGCGCGCTTCGCCCTTCCCCTGATCTCGGAAGGGGAGTGTGCGGACGCCGGCACGCAGGAATTCCACTCCCTCTCCACGGTCGACCGCTGGATCCTCGCGCGGCTCTCGGACACGGCCGGCCGCGTGGGCGAATCCCTCGAGGCCTACCGTTTCGACGAGGCCGCGCACGCGCTCTACCAGTTCTTCTGGTCCGAGTTCTGTGACGGCTACGTCGAGATGGTAAAGCCGGTTCTCCGCGGCGCGGACGTGCCCGAGGCGGAGAAGGCCAGAACTCGCGGCGTTCTCAAGCGCGTCCTGCTCGACTCCCTCGCGCTCCTGCACCCGTTCATGCCGTTCGTCTCGGCCGAGATCCGCGAAGCGCTCAACGGGGACGGCCTGACGCTCACGATGGAGAGGTTCCCCGAGCCGCGCGCGGCGTGGAAGGACGACACGGCGGTCGGGGCGATCGAGGCGCTGCGCGCGGTCGTGACGCGCCTCCGGAATCTCCGCGCGGAAAACGGCCTTGCGCAAACCGAACAGCTTGCCATCGGCCTCGAGTTGCCGGAAGGGCCACTTTCGGAGGAATTGCGCCGTCACGTCCCGCTTCTCAGCCATCTTGCGCGGCTCAAGGCCGTGCAGATTTCTTCGAGGGTGGACATCGCCGGCGCCTTCCACGATGCCGTCGCGGGAGTCGGGCTTGTCGTCGACCTGCCGAAGAGAGAGATCTCCTCGGAAGACGGAGAGAAGATCCGCAAGGAGATCGAAAAGGTGCGCGCCGAGGCGGACCGGATCCGCGCGCGCCTCGCCGATGACAGCTTCCTGTCGCGGGCTCCCGCGGCGGTGGTCACGAAAACGAAGCAACAACTCGAAGAACTCTCCGAGCGTCACCGGCGGCTCTCCGGAAACCTCGTGGAGGCGCCGAAACGGTGACCGCCGGCGCGGCCCTCCCGCCCTCGGGCTCCCCGCTCGGGTCGCTCGCCCCGCTCGGAGGGATGCGGTTCGGACGCCTTCACAACCTGATCTTCGTCGCGACCACACCCTCCACGAACGACCTCGGGAAGGTCATCGTCGAGCGCATGCTCGCCGAGGGCGAGGAGATCCGTCTCACGGTCATCATCGCGGCCGAGCAGACCGCCGGCCGCGGGCGGGCGGGCCGTCCGTGGACGCCCCTCCCCGGGGCGATCGCGCTCTCGGCGATCGTCGCCTGGCCCGACGGTCCTGGCCGCGTGAGGCTCCCGATCGAGACCGGGATCCTCCTCGCGCGCGGCCTCGCGGCCGCGTTCGGAATCGACGCCCGGCTCAAGTGGCCGAACGACCTTCTCGTCGACCGCAGAAAGCTCGGCGGTCTCCTCGTCGAGGCGCGCTCGAACGACGAGGGCGAGGGTTGGGCGGTCGTCGGCATCGGGCTGAACGTGCGCGGCACGCGCGCGGACCTCGACGCGCGTTCACTCCCCGAGGCGACCTCGCTCGAGGCCTGCGGCGCCGCACGGATGCTCCTCGAGGGTGAGGCGCCGCTCCAGGCCGTCCTCTCCATCCTCGACGAGGAAATCGGAAAGCCCTGTGCCGACCCGATTCCGGAGGCCTTCGCCGCGGTCTCGGCCCACGCCGTCGGCGACCTCCTCGCCGTCACCGACGGCCCCCGCACGCACAAGGGAGCCTTCGCCGGCGTCACGCCCGAGGGCTACCTTCGCCTCGCGACCGCGAACGGCGACGAGACACTCGTGTCGGGAGACGTCGTCCTTTTCTGAGATGGATGCCGCCGTGCCCGATGAAGAGGCCTACGCGACGAGGGTGGAAGAGGCCTTCATCGCGGAGCGCGGCACGCCGTTTCTGCTCTCGCCGAAAGACTGGGCGCTCATCCGGGGATGGCGTGAGAGCGGGGTCCCCGTGGACACGGTCGTCCGGGCGGTGCGCGAGGCCTTCGAAAAGCGCCGCGCGCGTGGTCAGTCGGGGAAGATCTCGTCGATCGCCTACTGCGCGGGCGCCGTCGAGGAGCTCTGGGAAATGGAGCGCCGCGGCCTCGTCGGCAAAGCGGCAAGCTCCGCGGCGGGCGCGGACGCGCCCGCGAGGCGAGAAATCCTTGCTTTGCTTGCGAGAAGCCTGCGCGAGGCGAGACAGCCTCTTGCGGGGGGAGAAGGCGATGAAGAACTTCTTGGAAGGGTGAGAGAGAAGGCCGCGGCACGAATCGACGCAATCCCTCGCGAGGGACCATTCGAAGAAGTCGAAGACGCCCTTGCCGCGATCGAGGCCTCACTCGTAAAGGCCGCTTTCCGCCGTCTGCCTCCGGAGCAGCAGTCTCTCGTCGAATCCCGCGTCACATCCGCCCTCGGCAACGTCGCGGGCGTGTCGCCCGCGGTCGTCGAGCGCATGCGGCGTGCGCTCACGCGCCGTGAGGTGCGCGCACTCCTCGGCCTGCCCGCTCTCACCCTCCTCCATGGGTGACGTCCGGCCGGGCGACGTGTTCGAGGCCTCGATCGAGCGCGTCGTGCCCGGCGGCGAGGGGCTCGCCCGCATCAACGGCGTCGTGACACTCGTCACGGGAGCGCTTCCGGGCGACCGCGTCCGCGTGCGCGTCGGCGAGGCGTCTCCCCGCCTGATCCGGGGGCGCACCGAGGAGATCCTCGAGGCAGGGGAGGCGCGGCGGAGCGACCCGGACGTCTGCGCGCTTGCGAGGAGCGGCGCGTGCGGCGGATGCGACTGGCCGGCAGCGCGGCCGGAGCAACACCGGATCCTCAAGACCCAGCTCGTCCTCGACGCTCTTCGGCGAGTCGGCGGCCTGACGCAGGCCGACCTGCCCGAGCCGCGCTGGCTCGGGTCGGCGCCGAACTACAGGATGCGCAACCGCCTGCACCTCGACCGCGAGGGACGTCTCGGCTTTTTCGCGCCCCGGTCGAAGGTCGTCGCGGACCTCGAGGGCTGCCAGATCGCGTCGAAGGCGTTTCTGGAGCGCCTGCCCGCGCTGCGCAAACACCTGCGCGCGCTCGGCCGGCTGGAAGGGGAGCTGCTGACGCTGGAGTCGCGTGACGGCATGGTCCTGCTCGGCGAGCTGCGGCTCGCGGGGGGAGAGCACCTCCAATTGCCTTCGAAGGCGAAAGAAAGAGGGAGAGGGCCGTTCGACGGGCTGCGAATCGTCGCCACGGGTGGCGGCGTGTTGTTGGCGGACGGACCCTCGCATCTCGTTCTGAACGCGGGGGGCGCCGCCTTCGAAGTGGCCGTTTCCTCTTTTTTTCAAGGAAATCTCTTTCTCCTCGATGCGTTCCTCGAAGAGATCCGTTTCGCGCTGCGTGCGTGGGACGAAGATTCCGCGCTGCGCGCGGTCGTTCGAAGAGAACAGGTCGGCGGCCGGTCCCTGCGCGCCGTGGATCTCTATGCGGGCGTCGGGTTCATGACTCGGCCCCTCCTGGAGCTCGCAGCCGAAGAGGGCGGGGGAGAGGTGACGGCCGTCGAGATCGAGCCGTCGGCCGTACATTCGCTTTCGAAGAACCTCCAAACCTGGCATGAGGACGGGTTTCCGCTCGGGCGGGCCGTGCGTGCCACGGCGGAGAACTTTCTCCATTCACAGAAATCTCCGGTCGACCTTCTCCTCGCGGACCCGCCGCGGGCCGGCCTCTCGCCGGCCGTGCGCCGGCAGGTCCTGCGGCTCGCGCCGGCAGGAATTCTGATGGTGTCGTGCGACCCGCCGACGCTGGCGCGCGACCTGGCCATGCTGAAGGGCCGCTATGCCGTGACGCGCCTGACCCTCCTCGACCTGTTCCCGCAGACTCATCACGTGGAAACGGTGGCCTTGCTCGCCGCGCGTCCGATCGGATAGAAGCTCTCCATGAGGCGCTCGTGGTCGCCCGAGGCGGGCGCGCCGTCCCTGCCCGCCGCGTTCGCGCTGGCGGCGGGGATCGTCGCGGCGGTGTCCTTCGCGGTACCGCCG
>JBAUSZ010000323.1:0-5770 GCA_049581965.1 Thermoanaerobaculia bacterium
ACGCCCACGTACGGCGTCGTCACCGTCACGGCCCTCGCAAGGAGGGAGGGCCCGCGCGCCCCGTCGCCCGCCGAGGAGGCACGCGGCGCCGCGTGGGGCCGCGTCCTGCACCAGCTGCTGGAGGCCGCGATGAGGAATCCGCAGCTCGAGCTGCGGCCGCTCGCCGTCGACCTCATGCACAACGAGGAGGTTGCGCCCGATCTCCTTGGCGACGTGCTCCGCGTCGCCGCATCCGTCACGGCGTCGGATCTCTGGGCGCGCGCACTCGGGTCGCCGCGGCGGTACGTCGAGGTGCCCTTCGAGATGGTCGTGCCGTCGCGGGAGCTCGGCCTCACCGGAGGGCCCGACCAGACTCTCCTCAAGGGCGCCATGGACCTCGTCTTCGAGGAGGAAGGCGTCTGGCACGTCGTGGACTGGAAGTCCGACGCCATCGCGGGTCCGGAAGGCCTCGCAGCCCTCGTCGCCCATTACGCGCCCCAGGTCGCGCACTACCGCCGGGCCTGGGAGGCGCTCACGGGAAAACCGGCGCGAGCGGGGCTTTACTTCGTGGACACGGGGCACCTCGAGTGGCTGGAGACCGGGGATCAGGAGACTTCATCGAAGGGGCAGGGGGCGACGGGCGGCGGGCGTGTGGAGCCGGCAGCGGCGAAGCCGCCGCGGCGTCAGGCGTCGCTGTTCGACGACTAGCTCCGCTTTGGCCACCGGCCCTATTACCATTCGAAGAGAATGAAGGCGCTTCCCGCCGCTCCGGCATTCCTCGCCGTGCTCCTCGCGGGCGGCTGCGCCTCGTCGCCCTGGCTGACGACCGAGAACGTTCCGGGCGGCAGACTCTACGTCCCCAAGGTCCACGCTCCTCTCCTCCCGGGCTCGATTTACCCCGACAGGAGGGTCCTCGTGCCGGCGAAGGGCCGGCCGGCACTGATCCTCGTCTGCCCGGCGAAGGGCCGCTGTCGAGGGAAGGAGATCCTCGACCAAGCCGCGCAGCGGGGCCTCGTCGTCCTCGCGCTGAAGGGCTCTTCGGAGTCGTCGACGACGGGCGATTTCCTCCGGACGCGAACGGAGGCCGACCCGAGGCGGATCGGCTCGCTTCTCGTCTCGCCCACCGGGGTTTCTCTTCGAAAGTGGACGGGGGCCGGGGCTCCGGGCGACGCCGTCGCGGTCCTGTGGCCGGCGCCGCCTCCTGCAACGCTCCTTCCCTCCTCCCCGTCCGGGAAGATCTTCCTCGCGGCGTTGTTCGACAAGGAGCCGCCGGAAGCGAAGGACGGAACCGTCCTGAAGCTTTACGCGCCCGATCGGAACGGCGCTCTTCCGAACGAAGCGTTTCGGGACGCCGTCGAATGGCTGGCCGGGGAAGTCGGCGCTCGTTGAGACCGGCTCTCAGAGCTAGAATCTTGCGCGATGACGATCCGGGATGAGACCGCCGTACGCGCGAAGGGCGTCTTGCGTCCCTGGCAGAGGCGGCTCTACGCGGTCCTGCTCGTACCGCTCGGCCTCATGGCGGCGAACTCGATCTACCTCCTCGCTTTCACGAAGTATTCCTCCTTCTTCATGGCGATGCTGCTCATGCACCTGGTGCTCGGACTGCTCATCGCCATCCCGTTCCTCGTCTTCGCCCTCACGCACGGGGCCCGGATGCTCGCGAACATCCGCAACCGAAAGGCGAAGATCGCGGGCATCGCGATCCTCACGCTCGCGCTCACGTGCGTCGGCACCGGCGTCACGATGGCCCTCAAGGGTGCGACGCTCACGAACCGTCCGATTTACCTCGCGCACGTCTTTGCGATCCCGGTTGCTCTCGTCGCGTTCATCCTCCACCGGCGGGCGGCCGTCCACAAACTCCACCTCAAGCGACTCTTTCAGTGGGGAGGCGCCGTCGCCGCGTTCCTCCTCGTGATGGCAGGCCTCCACAAGCTCGAGAAGCCGCCGCAGCGGATCGTGAACCGCGAGGGCGACACCCAGTTCTTCCTCTCCTCGGCCGAGACGTTCGACCGGGGCCTCCTCGACGGCAGGAAACTCGCAGCAAACCAGTACTGCCAGGAGTGCCACCCCGACTCGTTCAGGCGCTGGGAGAAGGGCGCCCACCGCTTCTCGTCTTTCAACAATCCGTTCTACCGGCGCGCCGTCGAGCTCATGGCCGACCAGGTCGGCCGCGAAAAGACGAAGTGGTGCGCGGGCTGCCACGATCCCGTCGTCCTCTTCACCGGGCAGATGGGGAAGGCGACGATGGCGACGTTCTCGTACGACCAGTTCGAGGCGCAGCAGGGTCTCACCTGCATGGCCTGCCACTCGATCGCCGAGGTGAAGGACCTGCGCGGGAACGGCGGCTACGTGATCGAGGAGAGCAAGCAGTATCCGTTCGCGTTCGCGAACAACGAGGTGCTCAAGGAGGTCAACAAGCTCCTCATCCGGATGGAGCCGTCCCTCCACCGCCGGACGTTCATGAAGCCGTTCATGCGCACCCCCGAGTTCTGCTCGACGTGCCACAAGGTGGGCCTCCTTCCGCCCATGAACGAGTACCGGTGGCTGCGGGGACAGAACCACTACGACAGCTGGTTCGATTCGGGCGTCTCGGGAAACGCGGTCCGGTCCTTCTACGACCCGCCGAAGGCGAAGGCCTGCCGGGACTGCCACCTGCCCCTCCTCGACTCGCGGGAATTCGGCAGCGTGGCGGGCAAGGTCCACGACCACCTTTTCCCCGCCGCGAACACGGCCCTGCCGGCGATCCGCGGAGACAAGGAGACGATCGAAGACATTCGAAAGAAGGCCCTGGTCGGCTCCCTCTCGATCGATCTCTTCGCGCTGAAGCGCGGCGGCGAGGTCCTGCCGCTCGGGCCCCCGCTGCCTTCCGTGCGCCCTGGCGAGACCGTCGACGTCGAGGTCGTCGTCCGGACACGCACGGTCGGCCACCCGTACACGAACGGCACGGCCGACAGCAACGAGACGTGGGTCGAGTTCCACGCGGACGACGGGCCGCGCTCCGTCATGGTCTCCGGAACGCTGGATGCGGCCGGCCGCCTCGACCCGGCCGCCGACAAGCTCTCACAGCTCGTCATCGCGCACGACGGCTCGCCGATGGACCGCCGCCAGCCGCAAGACATCCACGTCCCGCTGTTCAACAACTTCATCCCGCCGGGCGCGGCGCGCACGGTCCATTACCGCTTCACGGTGCCGGCAAAGACGACGGGGTCGATCAGGCTCTCGGCCGCGGTCAACTACCGCAAGTTCTCCCGCGACTATTCGATCTTCGTCGGCGGAAAGGACGCGCCGGAGCTGCCGACGACGCGAATCTCCACCGACTCGGTGACGCTGCCCGTCCTTGGGAATCCCAACGGGGCGTCCCCGGACGACGGGGCCTCACCTACACGCGTCGCGCCCGCGCTTGCTCGGCTCCCGGCCATTCGAGGGAATCCGGATTTTCCGGACCGCCAGTGGGTCCGTTGGAACGACTACGGGATCGGCCTCCTCCTGCAGGGCGACCTCAAGGGCGCTTCCGCGGCCTTCCGGATGGTCGCAGATCTGGCGAGAGAGATGCCCGACGGCCCGCTGAACCTGGCCCGTTGCAAGGTGCAGGAGGGCGACCTCCCGGCCGCGAAGGCCGCACTCGCCGAATCCGAAAGGCGCCGGCCAGGCTGGGGCAAGACGCAGTTCTTCCGCTCGCTCGTCTCGAAGGAGGAGGGGCGGCTGGAGGACGCGCTCGCCGACCTCGACCGCGTCCTCGCAAAGTTCCCGAAGGACCGCACCGTTCTGAACCAGAAGGCGAGGGTCCTCTACCTCGCGGGCCGGTACGCCGACGCGCTGCCCTCGATCGATGCCGTCCTCGTGATCGACGGCGAGGACCTCGCGGCCCATTACAACGCGATGCTCTGCCTCAAGGCCCTCGGGCGAGCGGAGGAGGCCGCCGCCGAGGAGCAGTGGTACCGCTATCACAAGGACGACGAGTCGGCGCGCGCCCTCCTCGCCGAGTACCGCATCGCGCACCCGTACGACAACCGCGAGTCCCTTCCCGTCCACGTCCACGGCGAGGCCACGCCCGCGCAGGCCGATCCGCCCGCGTGGCTCGCGGAGATCGGGCGGAACGGCTACGCGTACAAAGGGTATGCCCCGAAGGGAGAGATGGTCCTGAAGGACGACCGCCCGCGGGGCGCCGCGCGCCCGTTCGCGCGGCCCGGGCCGCCCGCAAGACAGGCGGGAACGAAGGAAAAAGCCGCGGCCGGCGTTCCCGTCGCGATCGCCGTGCCCTAAATCGCGCCACCGGGTTCCACGACGACGACTGCGCCGCGGGGATGCTCCGTATCCTCCGAAGGCGCCCCGGCCCGGATGACCGTCGCATCCGGATGGACGCGCAGGATATCGTCGACGAGAAGCTCCGGATCGCGGAACTGCCAAACGTATCTCTCGAAGGGCACGAGAAACGCCGTCCGCTGGCCGGGCGGGACCGGGAGGGCATCACGGGGATCGACCACGTCCCTCGTGAGAGGCGTCGCGACGAAGGGTCCGAAACGCGGGTTGGAGCACGTGAA
The DNA here is from genome assembly GCA_049581965.1 of Thermoanaerobaculia bacterium. GTDB lineage: Bacteria > Acidobacteriota > Thermoanaerobaculia > UBA5066 > UBA5066 > Fen-183. The sequence goes on from JBAUSZ010000323.1 coordinate 4,521, forward strand.
CTCGGGGAGCTCGAACGAGACGCAGACGAACCGGGTCCCGGCCGGTAGCCGGCCCGCCTCCAGTCGGAATGCCGTGTAGATCGATGGCGGACGCGCCTCCTCGAGTGTGACGTACCGGCGGACGTTCGGCACCGTGACGAGGAACAGGAGCCCGGCCACCGTGGAGGCGGTGGCCAACCGGCGCCAGGGGCCGCGCGCCGGCACGAGGCCCACGAGGCCATCCAGCGCACGGGCCGTCAGCACGGCCGCGATCGCGGTCGCCGGGACGAGGCGCGTGTACCAGGGCGTCGCGTGGGCGAAGACGCCGCAACCGAGAAGCATGACCGTGAACCAGACGACGGGCAGGACCGCCGTTCCCCATCCGTCGGCAAGCGTCAGGAGGAGGCCGAGGAGGAGCAGCGCTCCCGGCACGGGGCCGACAGGCACGTCCACGGTCCCCTGTCCCGCCAGGTCCTTCCACCGTTCCGGAGACAGGGCCGAGCAGAACATGGCGAGGGTGTCTCGCATCGGCTCCCCGAACGCGCGGGCCAGGACGCCGGGATGGAACCCGGTCGCCGGGTCGTAGAGCGAGAACGACTCGTGCATCCGGTGGAAGATCGTGGCGGGCCGCTGCAGCCAGACGGGAGCCACCGGGGCGATGACCGCTCCCGCCCCGAGGGCAAACAGGGCGGGAAAGACGAGCCGGCGACGAAGCCGGCGCAGAGGGCGCGCGAGAAGGAGGGCAGCTCCCGCCACAACGCCGAGGAGCGAGACGCGGGCCGAGTAAAAGAGCATGAGCCCCCACCCTCCGAGGACGCCGGCCGCGAGCCACGGGGCGGGCCGGTCCGCGCGCGCGGCCTTCAGAACGGCCCAGAGGAGCCAGACCGACCAGGCCGTCACCTCGCCGAAGGGCGTCAGGCGCGAGTAGTGGATGAAGGGGACCGAACCGGCGAGAAGGACTCCGGCGAGAAAGCCGGTCCTCTCGTTACGGAGTTCGCGGCCGAGGGCGAAGACACCGAGAACGGCGAGGATGCCCAGGGCGGCGGCACCCGCCCGGCCGCCGACCATCGTGTTCCCGAAGACCTTCAGCGAGAGCGCCGTCGGCAGGCTGGCCGGGCCCGGGATCTCGGCATAGCCCGGCTCGAAGATCCCTCGGCGTCCCTCGACCAAGGCACGCGCCGACTCGACCGTGGAGCCGACGTCGTTGTGGACGTCGCGGGGGACCCCCGCGAGGTCCCAGCAGACGGCCGCCGCCGCGACGCCGGCAAGCG
>JBAUSZ010000324.1:0-2474 GCA_049581965.1 Thermoanaerobaculia bacterium
GCCGCCCGTCCCCGAGACGGTTCGGTCCACTCCGCCCCCCGAGCACGGGGCGGGCTCGGGCACGGCGCCAGGCTCGCCGGGAGCCTCCGGGGGCGCGCCCGGCCTTCCTCCGGAAAGCCTCTTGATCCTCGAAACCGAGCTTGCAAAGCACGTCGGCCCGCTCGCCCGCATCCTCGTGAAGAAAGCCGTGAAGGGTTCGGGCAACATGTCGCACGTGATCACGAAGCTCGAGCTCGAGATCGACTCGGACGAATCCCGCCGCGCGTTCCGCGCGGCCGTCAAGAAGCTGCGTTAGGGCAGGATCTCGATGCGCGGGTCGATCCTGACTGGCTTCGAGCCGCCGGGTGGAACGAACTCGATTTCGTAGTCGAAGCCTTTTCCCGCGAGGCCTTTCTTCGCCGGCCTCGACTTGAGGACCTTCTTGTCCTTTTCGTGCCTGGGCGGCTCGTCGAAGGGCGATCCGTCTTTCCACGAGATCTGTTCGGAGATTTCTCCTTCGCAGGAGACCCACTCGACCCAGTCCTTTCCCTCGCAGACATAGACGGTCTTGTTTCTCGTCGTGGCGACACTCCCGTTCCATTCGACGAAAACGGTGACGGCGGTGGCCGGCCCCGTGCACGCTCCCTTCATGGTCTTAGGCGGCGTGTCCCGGGCCGGACTTGAAGACGGGGCCTTGTCGCAGCCTGACACGGCCGCGGCGGAGGCGGCGAGAAGGAGGGCGGCTGCGAGAGCCGGAGAAGATCGCGCGTTCTTTTTCATCGGTTCACTCCTGTTCTCGGGGTTGAGGTCTGTGCCGGGGGTGCGTCGGGCGTGGCGAGCGCGAGCTTCACGAAGCCGGGCTCGCGATGCAAGGGGGCAAAGTCCGGGTCGCGCTGGATCTCGACGAGGCCGTAGCCCCGCGCAACGGCCTTCTCGAGCCACGCGAGTGCATCGGCTTTCTTTCCGAGGACCATCGCGGCCGCGGCGGCGGTCTCCAGGACGTCCTCGTCCTCCGGGGCGAGCGCGACGCCGCGCCGGATCTCGGACCATGCGCGTTCGGGCGCTCCCGTCCTGGCGAGACACCGGCCGAAGAGGACGACGCTCACGGCGTCGGCCGGATTCACGGAGAGCTCGGCTCTCACGAGCGGGAGTGCCGCCTCGTACGCGGCACGCGAGCGCCCGGCCTCCTGGGGAATCTGCGAAAGCGCGTCGCCGAGGTAGACGCGCCAGCGATAGCTCTTGGGCGCGAGGTCGACGGCGCGCTGGAAAGACGCGGCCGCCTCCGGAAAGCGGCCGAGGAGATACTGCGCGACGCCGAGGTTGGAATACGCGTGGGGGAGGGGCGCGATCCGGGTCGCCTCGTCGAGGGCGGCGCGGGCCTCCTCGAACCGGCCGAGGCGCAGGAGCGCCGCGCCGAGATTCTGCTGGGCAGGCGCGACGTCCGGACCGGCGGGGACGGGGTTCAGGGCGATCGCGCGCCGGAACGCCTGGACCGCCTTTTCATACCGGCTGGTCCGGAAGTAGAGCGCTCCGAGCCGGTTGAAGCCGCTCCAGGCCGTGGGCCGAAGCTCGACGAGGCGCCGGAGCGTTTCCTCGGCACCTCCGAGGTCCTGAGCTTCCTGGAGCGCGGCCGCGAGGGCGAGGATCGCCGGCACCCGGTCCGGGTCCCGTTCGAGGGCCTTCCGGATGACCGTGATCGCCTCGCGGCTCCGGCCCGTCGCGGTCAGGATCTCTCCGAGCGTCACCTGCGCCTCCGGAAGCTCCGGATCGAGCGTCATCGCGCGCCCTGCCGCCTGCTGCGCGAGGCCGGCGAACGCCACGTCCCTCGTGAGGCGGTACGAAAAGAGGTTGGCGCGCCCGAGCGCGGCCTGCACGAGCGCGGAGCTCTCGCCTCCGGGGATCCGAGAGAGAAGAGAGATCGCTTTTTCGACGGAGACCTCGTCGTTGTAATGCTCGAGATATCCGAGCGCGACGACGTAGTCCGTCTGCGGCGCGCCGGCAGGAATGGCCGCACGCGCGGGGGGCTGCGCGAGGCCGCCGCTCGCGAGGTGGAGCCGGAGCGACGCCACGAGTTTCTGCGCGAGCTCGTCCTCGAGCTGGAAGTGCTCGGCCGCCGGGCCCGAGACCTCGCCCGCCGCGATCTGTACGGGCGAGGCCGCGAGCGAGATCGAGAACGAGAGCTGGCGCGTGTCTCCCATCTGGCGTACGGCCGGCTGGACGATGAGGTTCGCGCCCGTGTCGCGCGCCCACTTCGCGGGGTCCGTCTCCCGGAGCATCGCCGGGCTCGAGGGACGCATGATCGCGAGGTTCGGGACGTCCTGGAGCTTCACGCCGAGGCTCATCGACACGCCGTCGCAAAGCTGCCGCCCGTCCGCGCGGCCCGTGAGGTCCGTGGCCGGAAGGATCGCGAGCAGCTTCGACGCGGGAAGCGCCTTGGTGTCGCGCTCGCGGATCGACAGCCACAGGAGCGCCCCGGCGGCGACGAGGAACACGGC
>JBAUSZ010000325.1:0-5090 GCA_049581965.1 Thermoanaerobaculia bacterium
CGACGGCGCCGCCCGACGCGCGCACGGCGCGCAGGGCCTTGATCCCGTTCCGCGGCGAGCCCACGTTGATCGAGTCCGCGAGCGTTTGCGCCGCCACGGGCTCGATCCGTTCGTCGCCGCGCGCGAACGTCTTCGCGAGCGGCGCGGCGCCGTCGGCCTGGACGGCGAGGATGCGCGGCAGTCGGCCGAGGACTCCGTGCGTCTTCATCTCGACGAGCCCCTTCCAGATCCCCGCCGTCGTGCAGCCGTCGCCGAGCGCCACGGTGACGACGTCGGGTGGCGCCTCGCGCATCTGCTCGCCGATCTCGAGTCCGCACGTCTTCTTGCCCTCCACGAGGTAGGGGTTGATCGCGCAGTTGCGGTTGTACCAGCCGAACTCCCGTGCGGCGGCCTGGCAGACCCGGAACGCGTCCTCGTAGGGCCCTTCGACGAGGAAGACTTTCGCACCGTAGACGAGGAGCTGGGCGACCTTAGCCTCGGGCGCCGAGGCCGGGACGAAGATGTACGCTTTCATCCCCGCCTCCGCCGCGAAACCGGCGAGGGACGAGGCCGCGTTGCCGGTCGAGGAACAAGTGATCTCGGTCCGCCCGAGCCACCGCGCCCGCAGGACGCCCACCGAGCTCGCACGGTCCTTGAAGGAGGCCGTCGGGTTGCGGCCGTCGTCCTTGACGAGGAGGGCTCCGAGCCCGAGCTCCTTCGCGAGGGCCGGTGCCTCGACGATCGGCGTGAAGCCCACTTGCAGGCGCGGCGGCGGAAGGAGCACGGGATCGTCCGGAACCGGTAGAAGCGCCCGATAGCGCCAGAGGGAACGATCGCCGTTCGACTCGAGCGTGCTCCACGAGAACCGCTTCCCGATTCGCTCGGCGTCGTACTCGACGTCGAGGATGCCTTCGATCCCGCAGCGGGGGCACGTGTACTCGACCTCGCCGTGGGCGTAAACGGACGCGCACAGAACGCACCTCAGCCCGGTCACCTTAGGGAGCGCAACGGACCTCGGCGGCGAGGCGGATGCCGAACGCGTGCTCACGCTCACCGCCTGAGGGCCCGTGCCGCGGCGGAGTCCCTCATCGGCAGCGTGAACCGGCGGACACCGTCGAAGGCGAAGAGAGCGCCCGCCACGGCCGGTGCCGTCGGGACGAGCCCGATCTCACCGACCCCTTTCGCGCCGAACGGTCCGTCGGGCTGGGGCTCCTCGACGAGAATCACTTCCACCGTGGGCATGTCCTGCGCTCTCAGGACACCCGAGTCCCGGATGCGAAACGACGTCGGCATCCCGTTCTCGCAGACCATCTCCTCGGTCAGCGCATAGCCGAGACCCATGTGCACCGAGCCCTCGATCTGCCCCTCGCACAGCTTCGGGTTGATCGCGCGCCCGACGTCGTGAGCGGCAACGACCTTCGAGACGCGGCCCTTCTCGTCCAGCACGACGACCTGCGTGGCGAAGCTGAAGGCGGAGTGGAGCTTCATCGGCTTGCCGGGCGGCGGCTCGTGGCCGAGCTTCGTCGTGTCGTCCACGAGGACCTCTCCGACGTACACGGTGCCGGCGAGGCTTGCGAGAGTCCTTCCGGATTCGAGGTCGGCCTTCAGCTTTCTCGCCGCATCGACGACCGCGCGCCCGCCGAGATACGTCGCTCGCGATCCCGTCGTCTGGCCCACTTCCATCGGGAAACGCGTGTCGACCTGCGCGCGGAAGACGGACGCCCTCAGGCCCGTCGTCTCGCACGCGCACTGGATGAGGACCGTCAGGAGGCCCTGGCCCATCTCCGTGTAGCCGTTGTGGATCGTGACGGTACCGTCGTTCCCGACGACGAGCCGCGCCCGCCCCCACTCCTTCATGCCGTTTCCGATCCCGGTGTTCTTGATGCCGCAGGCGATGCCCGCGCGGCCGCGGTTCTCCTCCCAGACGTCCTGGACCGCGAGGAGCGTCTTCTTGAGGCCGACGGAGGCCGAGAGCGTCTGGCCGCACGACCAGTCGTCCCCCGCCTCGAGCGCGTTCCGCCACCGGATTTCCCAGCCGTCGAGGCCGGCCTTCTCGGCGAGCATGTCGAGCGCGCCCTCCATCGCGAAGTGCGCCTGGTTCGCGCCGAAGCCGCGCATCGCGCCGCAGGGCGGGTTGTTCGTGTAGACCGCCAGCGCCTCGACGTCGATGTTCGCGCACCGGTAGGGCCCCGCCGCGTGGCCGGCCGCGCGCTCGAGCACCTTGCCCCCGACCGAGGCGTACGCGCCCGAATCGCCGACCATGCGCGCGCGAACGGCCGTGAGCCGGCCCTCGGCGTCGCACCCGACGCGGTAGCGCATCCGGATCGGGTGGCGCTTCGGGTGGAGGCGCATGGACTCCTCGCGCGAAAGGACGAGGCGCACGGGCCGCCCCGTGACGCGGGCGAGCAACGCCGTCTGCGCCTGGACCGACATGTCTTCCTTGCCGCCGAACGCGCCGCCGTTCGGGACCAGGACGACGTGCACCTCTTCCTGGGGCAATTCGAGGAATGCGGCGACCTGCCGCCGGTCGTCGAAGATGCCCTGCCCCTGCGTGTAGAGGGTGAGCTTCGCGTTCGGGTTCTGCTGCGCGACGTCGCCCGGCGCGGCGAGACAGGCCTCGGGCTCGAGGTAGAGGTGCTCGATGCGCTGTGTCTGCCACGTGCCCTCGACGACGTGGGCCGAGGCCGCAAGCGCGGCGTCCGCGTCGCCGCGCCTCACGACCGACCGCGAGAGGAGGTTGCCCTCGGGGCCGACGCGCGGGGCGCCCTCGCGCAGCGCCTCGTCGGGGTCCGTCACGGGCGGGAGCACCTCGTAGGTGACGTCCACGAGGGCCGCCGCGGCGCGCGCCGTCCGTACGTCCACCGCCGCAACCGCGGCCAGCACGTCGCCGACGTAGTGCGTCTCCTCGCCTTCGGCCACGAAGCCGGGCCAGTCGGGGACGATCAGGCCATAGAAGCGCCGCCCGGGAACGTCGCGCGCCGTCACGATCGCCATGACGCCCGGGTGCCGCGCCGCGCGGGACGTGTCGACGGAGAGGACGCGGGCGCGCGCGTGCGGCGAGAGCGTGACGGCGCCGTGCAGCATCCCCGGGAACGTGAGGTCCGCGACGTACGGCCGGGTCCCGAGCGCGAGCTCCTCGGCCTCGTACCTGTCGAGGCTCGTCCCGACGCGGCCCGAAACGTCCGGCGGATCGAGCGCCTCGCCACGGCGCAGGCGCGCCGCCGCGTGGAACGCGTCCAGAATCTTGACGTAGCCCGTGCACCGGCAGAGATGCGGGTCGAGCTTCTTCTCGATCTCCTCGTCCGTCGGGTCCGGATTCGCGTCGAGGACGCTCTTCATTCTCAGGGCGATTCCGGGAATGCAAAAGCCGCACTGGACGCCCGCCGTCCGGGCGAACGCCTCGCCGTAGACGTGGCGCTCGGCCTCGGACACGCCTTCCAGCGTCAGGACTTCTTTCCCGGCGGCGACCCGCGCGGGCACCGCGCACGCGGTCTTCGGGTGGCCCCCCACGAGGACGAGGCAGGCGCCGCACTGACCCTGGGGCGAGCAGCCGTCCTTCGGCGACGTGAGACCCGCGTGGTCGCGCACGAGCTCGAGCAGCGAGGCGTCCGTGGGGACGTCGAAAGCCCGGGCGGCGCCGTTGAGCGTCAGCTCGACAAGCACGGCGCCGATTATCCCCGGACGACGTCTCCACCGGCGGGAATGATGCGGACGCACGTATGCTCCCCCGCGTGACGTCGCTCCCCGGAGACCGGCGCTGAACCCCTGGCGGGGCCTCTCCGGCCTTCCCCGCGCGCTCTGGGTCGTCGCGGGCGCGACGCTCGTGAACCGGTCCGGAACGATGTTCCTGCCGTTCCTGATCCTCTACCTCACGAAGGACATGGGCGTCGCGCCGTCCGCCGCGGGCGGCGTCTTCGCGCTCTTCGGGCTCGGCGCGCTCGTCACGGGCCCGTTCGCGGGCCGGCTCGCCGACCGTTTCGGCCCCCTCCGGATGATGCGCGGCTCGCTCGTCGTCTCCGGCGTTCTCCTCCTCCTCGTGCCACTCGCCCGCTCGCTCGGGACGATCGCGGTCCTCACGCTCCTCATCGCGCTCACGGGAGAGGCCTTCCGGCCCGCGAGCCTGAGCGTGATCTCGCACCTCGCGGCGCCCGACCAGCGGAAGGCGGCCTTCGCGCTCCAGCGCCTCGCCGTGAATCTCGGCATGAGCATCGGCCCCGCGCTCGGCGGCTTCCTCGCGGCCGTGTCGTGGCCCGCGCTCTTCCTCGTGGACGGCGCCACGTCGCTCCTCGCCGCCGTCACGCTCGTCCTTCTCTTCCCGAAGAACGTCCCGTTCCCGTCCGCCCGGCCCACCGGCGGCAGGCCCACACGCCGCGAAGGCCTGCGCGACCCGGCGCTCGTCTACTTCCTTCTGTCGCTCGTCCCCGTGGGAATCGTCTTCTTTCAGCACGAGTCCTCGATGGCGGTCTACCTCGTGCGAGACCTCGGGATGGCCGTCTGGACGTTCGGCCTTCTCCACACGGTCAACACGCTCCTGATCGTCTTTCTCGAAGTGCCCCTGAACCTCTCGACCGCGCACTGGCCGCACCGGCGGACCCTCGCGTTCGGGTCCGTCCTCGTGGCCATCGGCTTCGGCGCCCTGGCCTTCGCACGCACGCTGCCGGTCGTCGTCCTGACGATCGTCGTCTGGACGTTCGGCGAGATGATCGTATTGCCCGGGATGTCGTCGTGGATCGCCGACGTCGCACCCACCGACAAGCGCGGCGTCTACATGGGCCTCTACACGATGGCGTTCAACGCCGCCCTCGTCGTCGGGCCGCCGCTCGGGACGGCACTCCTCGAGCACGGGGGCGGGCGTCTCCTCTGGCTCACAATGTTCGCGCTCGGGCTCCTCTCGGCCGCGCTCTTCGGGCGCGTCAAGGAGCCACGGCAGGAGGCCAAGTGAAGGAGAAGTGGATGCACCGCGAGGGCCGTGTGAACGGGATCCGGCTCCACTGGGTGGAGCAGGGCGAGGGGCCGCTCGTCGTCCTCCTCCACGGCTTCCCCGAGTTCTGGTACGCGTGGCGACACCAGATCCCGGCGCTCGCGGCCGCGGGCTTCCGCGCCGTGGCGCC
>JBAUSZ010000326.1:0-3470 GCA_049581965.1 Thermoanaerobaculia bacterium
CACGTGAACTTCACGGACGCGGTCTCGCGGCGCTTGCCGTTCGCACCGATCACCCAGGCGGTTGCCGTGTGCGCGCCCGGAGCGAGGTTGTTGAACGTCGCCGTGAGCGGGGTCCGGTCGGCCGGGATCGTCTGGGACGGGCCGCCGTCCATGGAGATCTCGTAGGCCTTCGGCGGGAACGTGCAGTAATCCCCCGAGACGGGCGCCACCGTCACCGGGACGGCCGCGCTCTCCTCGACCGAGAGCGTCGCGCCGTCGAGGGGCGAGGTGATCCGGAACGCGGGTCCCGTCGTGCACGTGCACGCGCCGAGGAAGAGCGCAGCGACGGCCAGCGCGGCGACGCCGAAGCGCCGCGCGGGGATGCGGAGCGAAGTCGGTTTCACGTCAGTCCTCCTGTCTCAGGGCAGCGGGTCCATGCGGTCCGCACGCTCGTGGCGCTGGACGGGCTCGGAGGGCCCGGCCGTCACGGCCGCGCGGTGCGGCGGAATCATCGCGGCGAGCTTGCTCGCGAAGTCGAGCGTGAAGATCTGCTCGATCGCCGCCGCCTTCTCGGCGTCGTTCAGAGGCGCCCACGCGTACGGCCCGCCCGTGTACGGGCCGGAGAGCCCGCCGTTCGTCCCGCCCGCGAACATGTACGTGCTCAGGTCGGGCTCCTTGAGGTTGGCTCCCGAGAAGCTCCTGTTGATGAACTTGATGATGTCGTCCGCCAGGAGAGCGTAGCCGATCGGCGTCTGGTGGAAGCCGTCGTACGAGGCCATGCCGCCCGTCAGGAAGGCCGAGCTCAACGTCGCGCCGCCGTAATCGAAGCCTGCCTTCGCGCGCACGAGCCAGTCGTTGATGTCGTAATACTTGTAACCGTTGGCCGCCGCCGCGGCCTTGATCGCGGCGTTGTAGTCGGCGATGCGCTGCGTGATGAGCGCTGCGTCGGCCGCGTAGATGAGGCAGCCCGGGTGGGACGCGTCGATTGCAGACGCGGGCAGGGGGTTGTTGCACTTCGGGAGCGTCGGCGCCACCGCGCAGGGGATGCCGTAGCCGAACGGCAGGTAGCCCGCGGCGTTGAGCGTGACGATCGTGTTCGCCGGGATCGGGCAGGCCGGGGCCGTCCCACAGCCCTTGGGCCCGAGGAGCGGGATCGGCTTGCCGGTCGGATCGAGGACGAGCTTGCCGCCGCTCGTCAGGAACGGCGGAAGCGTCGTCGTGAACGGGAAGTTGGTGAGGTTGCCGACGCCGGTGACGATGCCCTTCGGCTGCTTGGCCGCCAGCTTCGCGAGGGCAGCGTTCGTGTCGGCCGTAAACGAGGAGAGCGGGGTGACGGTGACGCCGTCGACGACCGTCCCGGAGAGGACCGCTCCAAGGTAGTCGTTGCCGAAGTTCGCGAGGATGACGAACGTCGGGTTGAGGGCGATGGCCTGGTCGACCATCGAGCCGAGGCCGAAGACCGAGTTCCTCAGGACGAGGTCGATCGTGCTCGCACACGTGCCCGGACGGGCGTTGGCCCCGGTCGTCGCGGTCAGCATGTCGTGGATCGCGCAGCCGCCGACCGAGAGGTTGTTGTACGGCCGCGGGAGGGCAAGGTTGGCCGGCGTACCCGTGGAGGGCTCCGCGCCGAACGACGGCGCGAGCGACGTGAGGACCATGCAGCCACCGATGCCGGGATCGTTGACGATCGGCTGCTGGTAGTCCACGCCGTTGGCGCGCGCGATGACGGCGCCCGGCGAGTCCACCTGGACGCGCTTCGTGAGGCAATTGGCCGAGAAGCCGGCCCCCTCGGAGTCGCCGATCCAGACGAGGCGGGTCAGGTCCACCTGGGCGGCGGCGGGGAGGGCGACGAGGGCCGCGAGAATGGCGGCGAAAGCCGCGGCGGAGACGAGGCGGACGAGGGTGTTTGGAGTTTTCATGTTCTTCCTCGCTCCCTCAGAAGGTGCTCTTGAAGCCGACGCTCGGGAGGATCGCGATCGTCTTGTAGGTGGCGCTGAAGTTGTCCTTGTTCGTCGTGACCGTGCGCTCGTGGAACCAGAGGAAGAGCGACGAGAACTGGAACTCGAAGCCCTTCATGACGCGCAGGCCGCCGCCGATCGTGACGCCCGTCCGGTTGTTGTCCGGGAGGAAGGGCGACACGTCGAAGTCGGGCTGGGGCGTCTGGTCGTAGATGAAGCCCGCGGCGACCCACCCGGCGGGCGACGGCTTGAAGAGCGCTCCGGCGCGGAATGCCCACGTGTTCTGCCAGCCGTGCGGGAGGACCTTGTCCGGCAGGCCCTGGAAATGCAGGACCGTCTGGTCGAAGACCTTCCACCCGACGTAGTTGCCGTCCACCTCGAGCGTGAGCTTCGGCGTCACGTCGTACGCGAGGCCGAACGCCGTGACGGCGGGGAACTGCAGCGTCGTTTTGGCCGGCGTCGGCTTGCCGAAGGGTATCCCTGACCCTTGGGCGACGGCGGCGTCGAACTGCGCACTGCCGGACGAGAGCTGGTAGAACTGGGCATCGCCCGAGACGTCGACGTCCACGTGCGCATGGTAGGAGAGCCCGAAGCGCAGTCGGTCGCAGGGCTTCACGAGGAGGCCGGCCGCCCACGTGAAGTCGATCGGCGTGCCCGTCGAGATGAGGCTCAGATGCGCAATGTCCACGACGCGCTGCGTGAAGGGGTTCACGGCCTGGACGTTCTGCGAAAGCTTGACGTCCGTGACGCGGAACTCGGGACCCGCGCCGATCGCGACCGTGTCCGAGAGCTTCACGGCGAGCTGGACGCCGACGGCGAGCTGGCGGAGGTCGGTGCGCTGGGCGATGACGCGGCCGCGGAAGGTGTCCGGGTTGTCCCACGGGATGCCGAGGCCGTTCGGCGACCAGAGGCCGGCCGAGAGCTTCACGTCCTTGCTCAGCGACAGGACGCCGTAGCCGTGGGCGAGCCAGTACGCCTCTTTCTTCATGCTCGCCGTGTAGCCCTCGCCCGGGTACGGGTTCAGGCCCTCGAGCTTCGCGGTCGGCCGGAAGACGCCGAACACGCCGCCCATCATCGTGAAATCGTCGATGAAGGCGTTGCCCGCCGGGTTGAAGAACATCGCCGACGGGTCGTCGGCGGTCGCGGCGAACGCGCCGCCCATTGCGGTGGCCTTCGAGCCCTGCTCGAAGAGCGCGAAGCCCGCGGCCTCGAGCCGGGCCGCCGGCAGGGCGACCGCGAGGCCGACGAGCACGAGCGCCGCCAGCCGGGTCCCAATGGTTTTGAACACCGGTTCCTCCTTCACGTCGCTTCCGGAAGAGAAATGCAAAATGAGCGTTTCGGGCCGGATTCTACAGTCAACGGGAGTCTTGTGACGTCCGTTTCGTTCCGTCAAGGGGCAACCCGCATCAAGCGCGTCAACGCGGGTGCGCCCCGAGGGTCGCGACGGCCACGGCGCCCGGCCCGGTATGGGCCGCCAGGACCGGGGTGATCTCCACGACGGAGGCCGCGGCGCCGGGCCGGCGGGCCACGAGG
>JBAUSZ010000327.1:0-3668 GCA_049581965.1 Thermoanaerobaculia bacterium
CTCGCGGACTCGGCCCGTCGAGAGCACGCGGAGCCCGCCGTCGGGCAGCTCCTCGCAGGCGACCGTGATCTCGCCTCCCGTCACGCGCAGCGTCGCGGACGGCAGGCCGCCGCGCGCGAGCAGCGCCCCGCGCGCCCAGTCCGTGCCCGAACGTGCGAGCTCCGCGGCGTACTGGTCGTTCGCGCGGCGGCGCGACGCGGCGAGGTCCGTGAGGAGGACCGTCGCGAGGACGCCCAGGACGAGGCCGAAGACCGTGAGGATGCCGAGAACGAGGAGCAGGGAGCTCCCGCGCACACGCCGCCTCATCGCACCCTCTCCGTCGGGCGGCCGCAAACGAGGGCGAAGAGCTCCGGCCCGGACCCGTCCTCGAAGGCGAGAAGGAGGCGGCCGTTCGCGAGCTCGCCCGCGTCGAGCGCGAGCGTTCCCGGCAGGTCCCACGTCGTCGTCGCGCGGACGACGCCCCCGTCGCGCTTCTTCCGCTCCGTCGCACGCTCCGCCTTGCCGGCCCCGAACGTCCACGTCACGTCGGGATCCTCCTCGCGGTCCGCCGGCAGACGGAGCCGGAAGACCGCCGAGGGAAACGGCGGCGACACGAGCGCGCCCGCGGAGCGCCCCGCGTCGCCCGAGAGACGTTCGACGAGAAGCGGCCAGGTGTCGATTCCGAGGCTCCGCGCGTTGAGCCCGGCCTGCTGGCGCAGGAGGCCGAGCGCGACCGGAAGGAGCGCGAAGAGCAGGGCGACGCCGATGAAGACGACGACGCACATCTCGACGAGCGAGACGCCGCGGGCCCTCACGGGGGGCTCGCTCCGCGGAAGACGAAGCCCTCCTGGACGAGTCGTTTCCTCGCGTCCTTCCCGTAGCCGATGTCGAGCGTGACGCGGTAGAGCCCGCCCACGTCGGTCGCGCGTACGCTCAGGAACGGGTTCCGACCGTCGAGCGCGTCCACGAAGACGCCCGGCCCCGCGAAGAGGCGCCGGTCTTTCGGAGCCAGGTCGCCGCGAAACGACGTCCTGAGGTACGACCACTCGCTCGCGAGCGCCCGCGCCGCGCGGTCCCGGTCACGCCGTTCGGCCTCGAGCGCGCGCCGCCGGGCGAGGAAGCTCGCACCGAGCGTGAGAACGATTCCGAGGATCGCGAGCGACACGAGCGCCTCGAGGAGGAACGTGCCGCGGGAGCGCGGCGCCGCCACGGCCGCCTCAGCGCAACATCGAGGCGAGCTTCTTGGCGGCACGATCCGCCGCGTCCTCGGCGGCCTGCGCCTCGGCCTCGGTGTTCGACGCGCTCACCTCGGAGGTCCCGTTGCGTCCCGAGACGTCGAAGGTCCTCGCCGCCGTCCCGGCCTCGCCGACGAGCGTGACCGCGGCCGAGCAATCGGCGTCGTACGTCACGACGACGGTCTCCACGCGCTGGGGGACGCCGCCCGGCGTCGTCTGCCGGTCGTAGAACCGGCCTTCGTGCCGGTTGATGGCGCACGGAGCGAGCAGCACGCCGAGATACAGGTCGCCCGGATACTCCCGGCGGAACGCGGCTGAGGTCTCGCCCGGTGCGCCGACGTCCGCGAGGTGTGCGCCCGACAGCCGGGCATCCACGATCGCCCCGAGCCCTCGGTCGCTCGCAGCGGACAGGAGCCGCGGGACGAAACGGTCCAGCTCGGGGCCCGGACCTTTCGCCTCGACGAGGACGAGGCGCTTTTTCGGAGCGCCCGCCGCCGTCGAGGCACCGGGAGAGGAGGCGCATCCGGAGGCGAGGGCGGCGAGAACGGCGAGAACGGCGGCGTGGGCGCGGGCGCGCGTCATGGCAGGGCAGTGTACGCCCGCGCGAGGACGTCTCCCCGGCGGTCCGCGAGGGAGACGTCGAGTGTGCGCGGCGCCGCGTCCGGCGCGACGCAGACGAGGACGTAGCGGCCCGCGAGGGCCCGAGCGACACGCTCGACGGCCTGCCCGGTGAAGACGTGTGTCTTCGCGTACGTCCCGCCCGTCGCCTCGGAGGCGACTTGCAGGGTCGTCTCGAGCGTGTGCCAGTCCGCGTCGGAGGTGTCCAGCGTGAACACGTTCGCCCGCGCGCGCATGAGGGCGCCCAGCGCGCGCTCGTAGAGGACGCCCTCGATCGGCGCGCGGTTCGCGAAGAAACCCCAGCCCGCGAAGACGACGGCCTTCCCTCCCGGAATCGGCGCGAGGGCGGAGGCCACGAGCTCGAGCGCGCGCTCGACGTGGGCCGCGCGGCGCGCCTCGGCGAAGTCGAGATTCGCGGCGAGGGAGGGATACGGCGACACCCTCACGTCGCGGTCGCGGCTCGAGCCGAGGCCCAGCCAGAGCGCCTCGTCGAGAACGGCCCGGTCGTTCGTGAAGTCGCAGAGCACCGTGAGGTGCGAGAAAAAGTGCACGACGGCCACGCGGTCGGTCGGCTGGAGCCGGTCGAGGAGACGGAACATCTCCTGATTCAGGCGCATGAGCCCCTTCGTCCTCAGCCGCCCGATGTCGCCCTCGATGAAGAGGACGATGAGCCGGCCGGGCGGATACGCGGAGCGCGCGGGTGCCGAGGCCTCGCCCGGCGTCGTCGAGCTCGCCGCGGGACTCTCGGACGCCCCCGCCGCGACGAACTCCGCCGCCTCGACCTCGAGAGTCTGGCCGTCGGCCTTCACGACGAACTCGGACGGGAGGAGGTCGGGGATCGGGTCCCCCCGTGCGTCCGTCACGTAGGCGTCCACGACCAGCCTCACGACCTGCTCGGAGCGCACGATGCGCGCGGCCGGCTTCTCGTCGGCCGCGAAAACCGTGGGGCCCAACGCGAGGAGCGCGATGAGAGCGGCGCGGCGCAAGGCCCGATTCTCCTCCCGTATGCTCCCGACGTGAACCCACCGGCGGATCTCCTCGTCGTCGGCGCCGGGCCAGTCGGGCTCGCGTGCGCGTTGGAGGCCTCGCGCCACTCTCTCACGCACGTGGTCCTCGAGAAGGGCGCCCTCCTGAACACGCTCGTGAACTGGCCGACCCACGTCGTCTTCTTCTCGACGCCCGAGCTCCTCGAGATCGGCGGCCACCCGTTCGTCTCGGCCGGGCCGAAGCCGACGCGCCGCGAGGGCCTCGATTACTACCGGAAGGTCGCCGAACGCGAGAAGCTCGACGTGAGGCTCCGGACGCCCGTCGTCTCCCTCGCGCGCGAGGACGGGCTCTTCGTCGCCTCGACCCCGAAGGGCCCGTTCCACGCGCGGGCCGCCGTCGTCGCGACGGGGTTCTTCGACACGCCGAACCTCCTCGGCATCCCCGGCGAGGACCTGCCGAAGGTCTCGCACTACTACCGCGAGCCCTACGCCCACGCGGGCACGGACGTCCTCGTCGTCGGCGGGAAGAACTCCGCCGTCGAGGCGGCGCTCGACCTGCACCGCCACGGCGCGCGCGTCACGATGGCGATTCGCGGCCCCTCGTTCGGCGCGACCTTGAAGTACTGGCTCAGGCCCGACATCGAGAACCGCGTGCGGGAAGGTTCGATCCGCGCGTTCTTCGACACGACGGTCGCCCGTATCGAGGAGGACGCCGTCGTGCTGCGCGGAAGCGGCGGCACGGCCTCGTTCCCGAACGACTTCGTCTACGCGTTGACGGGTTACCGCCCCGACTTCCCCTTCCTCAGGAGTCTCGGGATCCGGATCACGGACGACCTCGAGGTCGTCCACG
>JBAUSZ010000328.1:0-7326 GCA_049581965.1 Thermoanaerobaculia bacterium
AGAGCGAGCCGGCGTCCGGCCGCACGCGCCTCGCCCGCCAGAAGCTCGGGGACGATGCGGGCGTCGAAGGCGAGACGGTGCGCCTCGAGACGCGCGCCCTCGAGCGCCGTGCGCACGTCCGCGAGGAGAACGCTCCAGCGCGGCCCGCCGCCGGGCGACGCCTCCCCGCCGCCGGGGCGCTCGAGGAAGGTACGCACCGAGGCGGGCACGAGGGGCCCGAGGCGGTAGCGATCGAGAATCGCGCGCGCCTCGGCGGGGCGGGGAGGCACACCGAGAGTCGGGCCCGAGGCGACGAGATGCCAGCCGTCGTCTCCCAGATCCGAGAGGACGAGCGTCATGACGTCGGCCGGACCAGCTGCCGCCGCGAGCCGTCCGCCCTTGACGCGCGAGAGGGCGCCGCGCACGACATTGAGATCCGTGATCGGCGCGCCCGCCGCCATGAGGAGAGCGGACGTTCGTGCCTTGTCGTCGAGGCTGAGGCCGTCGGCCGGCGCCGCGAGGAGGCTCGAACCGCCGCCCGAGAGGAGGACGAGCAGCAGATCCCCCTTGCGGAGCCGATGTGCGAGGGCGAGCGCCGCCTCGCCGGCGGCGAGGCTCTGCGCATCCGGGTGCGGATGGCTCGCGGGGAGAACGCGCGCGCCGGGGGGCAGCCCCTCGGCCGGGGAGGACGCAGGCGCGACGACGAAGGCCTCGTCGAGTCGCCGGCCGAGCGCGGCGGCCGCGGCGACGGTCATCGGGACCGCGGCCTT
The DNA here is from genome assembly GCA_049581965.1 of Thermoanaerobaculia bacterium. GTDB lineage: Bacteria > Acidobacteriota > Thermoanaerobaculia > UBA5066 > UBA5066 > Fen-183. The sequence goes on from JBAUSZ010000328.1 coordinate 750, forward strand.
CCCGACGGCGAGGACCACGACACGCGAGGGCGCGAAGACGAACTCGCGGCGCGCGGCGGAAGAGACCGAGCGAACGTAGACGGCATTGCCGCGGCGGCCGAGGGCCTCCGAGACGAGCGCGGCCGGGTCCACGGCGGCGACGGCGGCGCGATAAAGCCGCGTCAGGAACTCGCGGTCGTCCAAGGCGCCGAGAGTCTAGCGAAATCTCGCCGCCGCGAGGGGTAAGATCGTCGAAGAAGGAGGCCCGTCATGGCACGCTCACGGATGGACGACATTCTCGGCACGGTCCGCAACGCCGGCGACCGGGGGCAGGAAATCGCGTCGCAGGTGGCGGAGCGCGTCGAGGACGTCCTCGACGAGGCCGGTGCCCAGGGCAAGCGGGTCCGCCGGGAGCTCGCGCGCCGCTGGAAACAAGTCGACCGCGCGGGCCGCGACAACGCCTTCGTGATGGCGTTCGGCGCGCTCGCGATCGGTGTTCTGATCGGTTACCTCGTCGCCCGCGACGACGACTAGGGCCTCCCGAGCGGGACGCGCGTCACGCGTAGTGGTCGGCGTTGATCTGCTGGTAGTGCTTCCACTTCTCGGGGATCGTCTCCTCCGTGAAGATGGCCTTCGGGGGGCAGACCGGCTCGCAGTTCCCGCACTGGATGCAGGTGTTCGGGTCGATGTACAGCTGCGTGGCTTCGGCGTAGCCCGACTCGTCCTTTTTCGGATGAATGCAGTCGACCGGGCAGACTTCGACGCAGGCGGTGTCCTTCACGCCGATGCACGGCTCCGCGATGATGTACATCCCCATGGGCGATCTCCCTCCCCGCGCGCGAGATTAGCACCGCGCGGTTGACGGGGAACGCACCCGACCCCGAAGATCCCCGGACTGTCTCCGAGGAGGACTCGTGGCTCTCTCCGAACGACTCCGGGTTCTCCGGACCGGCTTCACGCGCACGTTCTGGGTCGCAAACGTCCTCGAGCTGTTCGAGCGCTTCGCGTTCTACGGGTCGAAGGCGGTTCTCGCCGTGTACCTGAACCGCGCCGTAGGGCTCGGAACGACGGGTAACGACCTCGTCGGCATCTACGGGATGCTCGTTTTCGGTCTCCCGATTTTCGCGGGTGTCGCCGTCGACCGCTTCGGCTTCAAGCGCAGCCTCCTCGCGTGCTTCTCGATCTTCTGCGCGGGGTACACGCTCATCTCTCTCGCGGGCCTGCCCGCGGGGCAACCCCTCGTCGAGGCTCTCGGCAAGAAGGCCTTCGTCGTCCTCGCCCTCGTCGTCACGTCGATCGGCGGCTCGCTCATCAAGCCTTGCGTCGTCGGGACGGTCGCGCGAACGACGACGGTTGAGACGAAGTCCCTCGGATACTCGATCTACTACACGCTCGTCAACTTCGGCGGCTTTTTCGGCCCGATTCTGGCGAGCGAGGTGAGGACGCGCTGGGGCATCGCGGAGGTCCTCCTCATGTCCGCGGCCGTCTCGGGGGCGCTCGTTCTCGGTACGCTGCTCTTCTACAAGGAACCCGCCGGGCCGCGGGAGGGGCGCACCCTCGCGAGGGTCGTCTCGGACGCCACGACGGTCCTCAGGAACGCGCGGTTCCTTGCGTTCCTCGTGATCTTCTCGGGCTTCTGGATCATGTTCTGGCAGGTCTTCTACGCTTTGCCGTTCTACGTGACCGACGTCCTGAAGATCGAAAGGTTCGAGCTCCTCGAGACCGTGGACGCGCTCGGAATCATCTTTCTCTCGGTCCCGGCGACGGCGCTCATGAAGAGGGTGCGCCCGATCCGCGCGATGGCAGGAGGGTTCGCGGTCGCGAGCGCGTCGTGGCTCGTGATCACCCTCAGTCAGAGCTGGCAGGGCGTCGTCGTCGCGATGCTCCTGTTCGCGCTCGGAGAGTCCATGCAGGCGCCGCGCTTCTACGAGTACGTCGCGGACCTCGCCCCCGAAGGGCAGACCGGCACCTACATGGGTTTCGCGTTCCTCCCCGTCGCGATCGGCGCGTTCGTCGCCGGGCACCTTTCCGGGTATCTGATCGAGCATTACCTCAAGAGCGCGCACCCGGGCGGGATGTGGACGCTCCTCTCGGCGATCGGCTTCGGGGCGACGATCTGCCTGCTCCTCTACGACCGGTTCCTCGCGCCGCGCAAAGCGGCGGCGTGAGGCGGCGGAACTTCAGGGCCTCGCGGCGAGCGACGGCGGCGCGTAGAGCGGGTCGTTCGTCCCGTTGTCGATGACGCTCGCGTAGGCCGCGACGAGGCCGCCCGCCGGAGAGACGCGGATCACGCCCGAACGCGGGCCGTCGCCGAGGCCGCGGGCGCGGAAGAGATCGTCGATCTGGACGCCGCCCGCGAGCGGCACCGGCGTCTCGAAGACGTCACGTCTCACGCCGGCCTCGTCGAAGACCTCGACCTTCACGGCGACCACCCCCGATCCGGGCGCGGCGGAGAGGTCGACGAGCGCGAGGTTCGTCCGGAAGCCGGCGCCGCCGGCCGGGAGGAGGATTTCGAGGGATTCGCCGCCGCCGGCGGACTGGAACGCGTTCAGGGCCGGAAGGAGGAGGCCGTACGTCCCGCCCGAGGGCGAAACCGTGTACGTCCGCGACGTGATGCGCACGCCGCCGGAGTCGTCGAGCGTGCCGAACGTCTCGAACCTCAGGCGCGCAACGCCCGAGAGGCCGAACGCGGCATAGAGGACGTCGCGGACCGTCTTCGACTCGCGTGGGAGAAGCGGGAGCGTCAGGAGCGCTTCGGACCGATTCTCGGACCAGGGCTTGACCGCGAGCGTCACGGACTGCGTACGCTCGGAGGGGTTGAAGAGGAAGAGGTCCGTCCGGTAGCGCGCGCCGTTTGCGCCGTCCGCGTGGACGATCGCGGGGATCGTGCGGACGACGAGGGATGGCACGTCGGGCGGGAGCCACGTCGGGTCGTTCGTCCTGTTGTCGATCGCGATCAGACCCGCGACGCTCTCGCCGTGCGTCGGCGCGAAGAGGAGGGAGCCCGTCCGCCACGCGGGCGCGCCGAGCGCCGCCCCGAGGTTCGAGACCTGCCGCTGGAGCGCGGGCGCGGTCGCGATCGTCCCCTTCAGCGGGTCGGGAGCGCTCGAGTCGGCCGCGAGGCTGAGGTCCGCGCTCGCCCCGCGCCCGCTCACGTCCGTCGCGACGAGGTTCGTCCGGAACCCGTCGCCCAGAAGGCCCGCCGAGAAGCTGGCATTGAACCCTGCGCCGAGCGACGCGAAAACGTCGACCGCGCCGACGGACATCCCGTACGTGCCGCCCGACGGCGCGCTCGTGTACGTGCGGCTCGTCGCCTCGATCGAGCGCGCGCCCTCCGGAGAAAGGAGGATCGCTCCGGAGGCCGAGTCGAGGCCGAAGACGGACCCGAGGACGTCCGGGTACGTCGTGATCGAAGACGCGTTGAGGAGGAGCGTCCGGTCGGGCGCGGCGGCCACGGTGTCGGCGTTCGGGAGAAAGCGAGCCGCGACGGTCACGGGGTCCGGATCGGGGTTTCTGAGCACCAGGTCGGTCCGCCACGCGGCGCCGAACATCCCGCCCGTGCGCGCGGCCGCGGGAATCACGAGCTTCTGGCGGAGCGAGCCGCGCACGACGCCCCACTCCTGCACGACGTCACCGCCGCCGCCCGCGCCCGATGGGCCGCCCGACCCGGGGGGGAAGATCGCGTAGTAGGACGCCCCCGAGCTGAAGAGGAACGGCGCCCCGGTCGCCGCGGCGTCCACGTCGAGGTGGACGAAGCCCTTGAGGCTCGTCTCCTGCAGGAAGAGCTCGTCGTATGAAGCAGGTGCGGGCGTGCCTACGCTCCAGATCGCGAGCGCGGGATCCTTGAAGATGCGCTGGTCGACCTGCGGGCGCGGCCGGTGCACCTGAACGAGGAGGCGGGCACCGGAATCCGCCGCGTGGAGCGCCTCGACTTCGGGGCGCGTCACGTCGCGCCACGCCTCGACGAGGCCGCCGGCGGCTGTGTGCGACGAGAGGACGGTCGGCCCATCCCCGCGCTGGAGGATCCACGCGCCCGAGAAATCGGATGTCGGCACGGCGAAGAGGTCGGTCGTGTTCACGCTCGAGGAGACGGTGATCTCCCGGATGAGGCCCCCGGACGCGAGGGCAACGGAGCGCCGCGCCGTGTAGGTCCCGTCCACGTTCAGGTAGGCGCTGCCGGCCGGGGTGATCCAGCCGCTGGACGGCGCCGCCCCCGCCGCGAGCGGTGCGAGGAGGTTCGGTGTTCCGTTCGGCGCGACGCTCCACACGCCCGTCACCGACTCGCCGAGGCCTGGGCCCGCGGTCGCGAGCTGACCCCAGAGGAGGAGGCGCCGGCCCTCGAGGTCGGTGCCGAGAAGAGCCGCGAAGGGCGAGCTTCCGACGAGGCGCTGCGCGGCGCCCTCGGGCCCGACGGCCCAGACCTCGGTGCCGGCGGCCGCGTAGGTCAGGACGAAGAACGGAGCGTCCGCCGAGCCCGGAAGGACTCCTGCGCCGCGGGCTCCGACGAGCGGCCCGCCGACGTCGACCTGGTAACCCGAGTTCACCGCGTAAGGGGTCAGGCCGGAGGTCACCGTCCACGTGCGGCCGCCGTCGCGGCTGAAGTAGTTGCGCACGTCCGGGGGAAGGTCTGCAGGAGCGAATCCGTTCGCGAACAGGAAGAGCGTGCCGTCCGCCCGTTCGAAGGCGGCGGCGGAGTAAAGGACCATCGGCGCCCCGGTGGGCGTCACGTCGAGCGGCTCCTCGGCGCCCTGCGTGTCGTACACGACGAGTCGCGTCAGCGTCTGGAAGCAGGCGCCGCAACTCGGGCCGCCCGTGGTCGGGTACCCGACGGAGACCTGCTCGAGGAGGACGGCGTGCCGGTTCGTCCGCTTCTGGACCGCCGGGGTCGCCTGCCGGCTCGTGATCGGGGCGTACGAGACGACTCGCGCCTCGACGGAAAAGGCGAGAAGGGTGGCGGCGACGGCGAGGGCCGGGCGGAAGCACTTCATGAGGACTCCTCGGGGTGGACGATCCGGGCTCATGCGGGAGTGCCGCGGCGAAGGAGGGGCTCACGCCCTCGCTGCGTCAGTATTCCGACGCAGGGATCATCCTCAAAAAGCTGCCGTCGGACGTCTGGGCATCGTTCAGGACGCCGTAGGCGAGCCACGTGTCGTCGCCCGAGACGCGCGACACGACCGCGTAAGCCTTCGTGACGGAGGCCGGCACGCCCGCGACGTCGAAGATGCCGGACCACTGCGTCCAGTCGCCGGGAAGGAGAGTCGCCGAAACGGGGTTGCCGACGGGCTGGGCGCTCGAGGCGTCGTAGAGCTGGACGGAAAGGGAGAGCGACGCCTCCGAGCCGCCGCCGAGGTGGACCGTAGCGAGGTTCGTGCGCACGGTCGCGTCGCGCGTGAGGCCCGGGACGAGCGCGGAGGTCCGCGCCCCGCCGCCCTTCGCGGCCGCCGGGTACGCGACGCCGAAGGCGCCGCCCGTGACCGTGTTCGGGTTGGGCGTCGTCGTCCGCGCGATTGCGACCGTCCGCGGGGCATCGAGGTTCAACAAGCTCCGGAACTCGACCGTGAGCGTTCCGGCCTGCGGGCCCGTCGAGGCGTCGGGCACATTCAGGCCGTGGGTCCTCAGGTACGCGATCACGTCCGGGATCGTCGTCTGCTGCCCGGCCGCGAGGTTGACCGTCACGAAGGAAACGCCGGTCGAGGAGCCGAGAGCCGGCTTGTAGAAGAGGTCGACGGGGGTCGGAAACCCGCCGTCGTTCGCGAGCGTGAGCTCCGTCGTGTAGTGCGAGCCCGCCACGCCGAAGACGTCGAGGACGACGGGCACGACGAGGCGCCGCGCGGCCGCGAGACCGCCCGGGCGGTAGAGAGGAAGGATCGAGCCGTCCGACGTCCTCGCGTCGTTCACGACACCGTAGGCCGTCCACGCGCCGATGCCGGCCGTGCGCGTGACTTTCGCGTAGCCGGAGGCGGGCTCGACGAGGCCGGCCGTGAGGAGGACGCCGTTGAGCTGCCGCCACTCGCCGGGAGCGAGCGTGACGGGAATCGGAGTGCCCGCCGGGGCGCCGGACTGGTCGAAGACCTGAACCGAGAGCGTGATCGGGTCCGATCCGCGGCCGGGGACGTGCGCGAAGGCGAGGTTCGACCTCGAGACGCCGGCGACGCTTCTCAGTCCGTAGACGGCGCCCGCGTCCTCGGCCGCATCGAGGTCCGCCGGGGCGTCGAGGAAGACGCCGTAGCTGCCGTCCGCGTCGCGCGAATACGTGCGCGTCAGCGCGTAGAGCCCGCCCGGATCGGCGCCGTCGAACGTGAGGGAGCCCGTGAGAGGTGCCGGCGGGATCGCGAGACCGAGTCCGCGCAGGAAGTCGAGCGCATCGGCGGCGCGCACTTCGGTTCCCGCCGGCACGAGGAGCGTGGACGAGAGGCTCGTCCCGCCGGAGGTGAACGTCGCGCGCCACGAGTTGGTGGGTCCCGCGTTCCCGATCGTGAGCTCGGACCGGAAGCGCGCGCCGGTCGCGCCCGTCACGTCGAGGACGACCGGGATCATGCGGGCCGAGGGGCGCGTGCTCGCCTCGAACAGCCCGTTCCCGGCCGTGCCCGCGTAGAGG
>JBAUSZ010000329.1:0-8360 GCA_049581965.1 Thermoanaerobaculia bacterium
TGCGGCGCGAAATCGCGGGCAAGACCCTCGGACGGACCACCTCGGCAACGACCAGGACGATCAGGGACGCGCCGACGAGCGCGACCCGGCCGGCGATTCCCCCCGCGGGCGGCGTGGGAGTCTTTCGCTTCCCGAGCGCATAGCCCGCGAGCGCGGCCGCGCTTCCGAGGAATCCGGCCGCGCCCGGGCCGAGAAACGAGAGCGGCCCGCCGAGGTGCGCGACGAGGGCGCCGAGAACCGATGACACCAGGACGGCGGCGAGGCGCGTCCGCTTCCGCACGAGCCACCCGGCGAAGAGGCCGAGAGGGAGGGAGAGGAGAGAGACGAGTGGCAGCCAGAAGGGCAGGACCGCCCTCGCGGCAGAAACAGGCGTCACGGTGCGAGGTTAACGCGGCCCTTCGGAGAATGCGGGGTCGGGGGCCGGTCGATCCTCCGTGGCCGCTAGGAGGCTGGTCGCGCGCGCGTTTCCGCCCGCGCCGCGATCGCTTTCAGCCAGGTTCGCCGCAGGAGCGCGCTGCCGAAGGAGATCGCGCGCCAGTAACGCGCGAAGGCGTGCGCGGTCCCAGGGTCCGTCGCGTAGATGCGCGTCTCCGTCGTGAGGCGGCACCCTTCGCCCGACGGCTCGATGCGGAAGTTCATGACGGCCTTCGCGTATCCCGGAGTCTCGAGAGCGGCGAAACGCCGGGCGGTCTCGGCGGGATCGTTCGAGATCTCCACGCGAACGCCGGGCGGCCGCACGACGAACGTGCCGAGCACCATCTCGTGTCCCGGGTCGTCTGCGAGGAGGACGAAGCTCGATCTCAGCGCGACGTCGAGGATGGGTTGATTGGACGGCGGATTCAGGAGGCTCTCTCCTTGACCGGCCCATGGCCGGCCAGGATTCCGAATCCACGTGAGCACCCGGAAGAACCTGATCTCGTTTGCGGGAACGCTTCGAATCGCTTGGTCGATCGCCTCCGGTGCCGCGCGGACGAAGCGCTCGTGGAACTCCTCGAACTGAAACTCGGGGAGCACGTCGTCGATCCGGGCCCGGGGCCGCTCGCTTCGCTGCGCGTGCGGTGGGGGCAGGAACCAGAGCGACGAGAAGGCGATGAGGGCGAGTCCCAGAGGCACGGCGAGCGAGATCCGCACGATCAATCCACTCTTCTTAGAATCCTCGGGCTCTTACTCCCGTCAGTACGCGAGCGTCTTCTTCGCCGCCTCGAGGACGCGCGCCGTGTTCGGCAGGATCGCGCGCTCGAGGATGCGGTTGAAGCCGACCGGCGTGAACGTCGAGCCGACGCGGTCGACGGGCGCGTCGAGGTGCTCGAAGAGGTCCGACGCGATGCGCGCCGCGATCTCGCCGCCGAACCCGCCGTGGACCTTGTCCTCGTGGACGACGAGGACGCGGGACGTCTTCTTCACGCTCGAGGCGATCGCGTCGAAGTCGAGCGGGACGAGGGAGCGCAGGTCGAGGACCTCGACCTCCTCGCCCTCGTGCGCGAGCGCGGCCGCGGCCTCGAGCGCGAAGTGGACGGGTGTCCCGTACGCGACGATCGTGAGGTCGTTCCCGGCGCGCCGGAGCCGTGCCTTCCCGAACGGCACCGCGAACTCGTGCGGGACGCGCGTTCGCGCCTCGCGGGCGTTGTAGAGGTACTTCGGCTCGAGGTAAAGCGTGATCCCGCGCGAGCGGATCGCCGTGCGCAGGAGGCCCGCCGCGTCGTCCGCGAATGCGGGGACGACGACGCGGATCCCGGGGAGCGTCGTGAGCCAGCCCTCGATGTTCTGCGAGTGGTAGAGGCCCCCCCCGATGTAGCCGCCCGAGGCGATCCTCACCGTCACGTTCGGCACGAACTGCCCGTTCGTGCGCCAGTACTCGTGGGACATCTCGACCATCTGCTCGGCCGCGGGCCAGAAGTAGTCCGCGAACTCGGCACCCTCGACGACGACCCGGATCGTCCCGGAGAAGCGCGAGAAGCCGTCGGCCGTCCCGAGGATGAAGTCCTCCGCGATCGGGCCGTTGAAGACCCGCCTCTTCCCGAATTCCTGCTGCATGCCCTTCGTGACGTTGAAAATCCCGCCCTTGTCCTTGTTGGCGACGTCCTGTCCCCAGAGGAACGTGTCCGGGATCTCGCGGAACATCTCCTTGAGCGTGAGGTTCAGGGACTGGATGAGAGTCAGCTCCGGAGCCGGCGCGCCCTCCACGTTGTCCGGCGTCACGGGCACGGAGGCGAGGCCGTCGCCCTCCGGGACCCAGGGCTCCGGCAGGACGTAGTCGAAGATCGAGGCGGGATCCGGGTCCGGCGCCTTGCGGCACCGGTCGGCGGCCTCGTCGTAGAGGCGGACGTTCGCGGCCTCGATCTCGGCGATCTCCTCCTCGGTGAAGGCGCCGCCCTCGATGAGCGTGAGGCGCAGGCGGGGGAGAGGGTCCAGAGCCCGCGCGGCGGCCAGCTCCTCGGGCGAGCGGTAGAGCTCGTGCCGGTCCGAGTTCGAGTGCGAACCGATCCTCACGCACTCGGCGTGAACGAGGGCGCATCCGGCGCCCGACCTCACGTAGAGGACCGCCTCGCGCATCGCGCGGAGCGAGTCGAAGAGGTCCTTCCCGTCGCAGTGGACGATCTTCACGTTCAGGAAGCCCGAGAAGTTGTCGGAAGCGATGGGGTTCGCCGTCTGGTCGCTCTTCGGGACCGAGATCCCGTAGCCGTTGTCCTGCACGACGAACACGACGGGCAGCTTCTCGTTCGACGCGCCGTTCACGGCCTCGTAGAAGTAGCCTTCGGACGTGGACGACTCGCCGACCGAGCAGAAAACCACCGCCTCCGAGCCGTAGGTCTTCACGGCGCGGCCGAGACCCGCCGCGTGCTGGGCGTGGTTCGAGACGCACGAAGAAACGTTCTGCACGTGGATCGCCGGCTTTGCGAAGTGATTGGACATGTGGCGGCCGCCCGACGCGACGTCCTCGCGCTTCGACATCCCGTTCAGGAGGATCTCGTCGGCGCCGAGCCCCGCCGCGACGCACGTCGTGAGGTCGCGGTAATAAGGAAAGAGGTAGTCGACGTTGGGACGAAACGTGACGCCGAGAGCGACCTGGATGCCGTCGTGGCCCGCGCAGGGCGCATGGTAGGACCAGCCGAGCCCCTGTTTCAGGTAGTTCGGCGCCTTGTCGTCCAGGGTGCGCCCGAGATGCATGAGCGCGTACCATCTCCTGAGCTCGTCGCGTGTCGGGGCGACGGCCGCGATCGACGCGGCGGCCGCAGGCGACGCCGCGGGCACGGAGAGGACGCCTGGCTCTGACATTGACACTCCTCGGTCCAGGGATTTCCCCTTACGGGCATCGCCCTCCGGAGAAGAAGTCTCATCTTACCGCTTCGGTTAGAATCCGCGTCCCGCCCGCCCGGACTCTTCGCGGAGCATGTGCGCGCGGGGAGGAGTTCCGCCCGTGCCGCAGACCCTGATCGCCGCGCCCGCCACCGACGGAGCCGAATCCGCGGATCGAAAGACGTTCGAAGCCGCTCTGGCGGCCGCCGACGCCCACCCCCGCAAGAAGCTCGTCGAAGGCCAGGTCGTGAACGGCACGATCGCCGGGATCACGCCGGACGTCGTCCTCGTCTCGATCGGGGGCAAGTCGGAAGCGATCATGGACCTCAAGGAGCTCGACGGCGAGAAGGTCGGCGACCGGATCGAGGCGGTCGTCATCAAGGCCGGGCCCGACGTGCGGCTGAGCCGCAAGCTCGCGATCGGCCACCGCACGAAGGCCGAGCTGCGCGCCGCCGCCGAGGCGAAGATCCCGGTGGCCGGTAAGGTCTCGGCCCGCAACAAGGGGGGGTTCGACGTCCTGATCGGGGGGGTGCACGGCCTGCGCGCCTTCTGCCCGGTCTCGCAGATCGACCTCGGCCGCCACGACGAGCCGGCCCTCGCGGCGTTCGTGGGCCAGACGTTCGACTTCCGGGTGATCGAGTACTCCGAGGACGGCCGCCGCGTCGTGGTCTCGCGCGCCGCGATCCTCAAGGAAGACCACGACGCGAAGGCCGCCGAGACGCGCGAGAAGATCCAGCTCGGGGCCGTCATGAGCGGGCGCGTCCGCTCGCTCACCGAGTTCGGCGCGTTCGTCGACCTCGGTGGCGTGGACGGCCTCGTCCACGTCACGGAGATCTCGCGCCGAAGGGTCGCGCATCCCAGGGACGTCCTCGCGGTCGGGCAGGACGTCACCGTCAAGGTCACGAAGCTCGCGGGCGAGGGCAAGCGCATCTCGCTTTCGATGAAGGAGCTCGAGGCCGACCCCTGGGCGACGCTCGCCGAGCGCTTCGCGCCCGGCGCGTCCTTCACGGGCACGGTCGCGCGCCACGCCGACTTCGGCCTCTTCGTCGAGGTCGAGCCGGGAGTGGACGGTCTCGTCCACGTCTCCGCGCTTGGGCCGGGCGTCTCCCTGAAGGACCCGCAGGTCGCGGACGGGCAGACCGTCCAGGGCTGGGTCAAGGAAGTCGACGCGACGCACCGCCGCCTCTCGCTCTCGCTGCGCGAGGTCGCGACGACCGACCCGTGGATCGGCATCCGCGACCGCTACGCCGAAGGCTCCGTCGTGAAGGGAGAGGTCGAGAGCGTCGCGCCCTTCGGCGTCTTCGTCCGCCTCGAGCCGGGCCTCACGGGCCTGATCCCGAACGGCGAGACGGGCGTTCCCCCCGGCGCGGTGACGAAGAGCTTCGCGTCGGGCCGGGAGGTCGAGGTCAAGGTCATCGGCCTCGACACCGAGAGGAGACGGATCTCTCTCTCGGCGGCCGGGGCGAAGGCCGAGGCCGACCGCGGCGAGATGAAGAAATTCCGCGAGGACTCCGTCAAGCGCGAGAAGGCGTCGGCGCCCTCCGTGTCGGTTTTCGGCCAGTCGCTCCTCGAGGCCCTCAAGAGTCCGAAGAGCAAGCAGAAGAAGTAAGCTTCCGACCGAGTTCTTTCACATCGTCCTCGAGTCCCCTCGACCTCCGGGGGGCGAAGAGGGAAGCGGGTGAGATTCCCGCGCGGCCCCCGCCACTGTGACCGGGGACGCGCCCGGCGAAATCCCACTGGCGGCGAGAGATCGGCGTAGGCCGGTGGCGCCTCCGGGAAGGGGCCGGGCGCGGACGATCCGGGAGCCAGGAGACCTGCCCGAGGAACATCGTTTCAGCGTCGCCTTCTCCGGGGCTCGGGAAGTCGCGGCTGCCCCGCCTCCGCGCGCGGGCCCGCCGCTCCTTTTCGATGGGAGGGCGAGGCCTTGGGGACCGGAGGTGTTCCATGTTCCGCTCGTCAGCCCGCGCCGGGGTCGCCGGCCTCGCGGCTGCGTGTCTCGTCGCGACCGCGCCCGCGCTCGTCGCCCAGGCGCCGACGGGGCTGCGACCGTACGCCGCCGACGTCGTCGTCGCGGCCGAAGCGGCTCCCGAGCCCGCGGCGTCGCTCGGCGTCGCGGCGACCGTCATCGACGCGGCCGAGATCGCGCGGACGAAGGCGACGACGCTCGTCGACCTCCTCAGGGCGGTGCCGGGCCTCGACGTCGTCCAGTCGGGCGGTCCGGGCGGTGTCACGTCGCTCTTCCTCCGGGGAACGTCCTCGACCCAGACGCTCGTTCTCGTGGACGGTGTCCCTCTCAACAGCCCGTACTTCGGCGGAACCGATCTCTCGGCGCTCTCGACCGCGAACGTCGAGCGCGTCGAAATCGTGCGCGGCCCCTTCTCGGCGCTCTACGGCTCGGAGGCGATCGGCGGGGTCGTGGAGATCTTCACGAAGAGATCCGCGGACCCGGGAGTGAGCGGGCACGCGAGCTTCGCTCTCGGAAACGCCGGTGGAAAAGAGGGTTCCCTAGAAGGGGGATTCTCCGAAGGCGCGCTCTCCGCCACGATCGGCTTTCGAAGAACTCTTTCTTCCGGGGAGAAGTTCAATGAATTCTTCTCCGGAACGACCCTTTCCGGTGCGTTGACCGCGGCGCTCGGCGACGGAGCGTCGCTCGGGGTCTCCGTCCGCCGCGAAACCGGCCGCACGGGCGTTCCCACGGACGGCGCCACTCCCACGCCGCAGCGCTGGACGAAGAACGATACGGCGACCGTCGAGGTCCCCCTCTCTCTTCCACTTTCAAGGAACCTCTCTCTCGCGGCTTCGGTGCGGTACGCGCGTGACGCGCCGCAGTTCGGCGATCCCGATTCCTTCTTCAGCTCCTCGTCGACGGACGCGCGCCGCGCGGGAGGCCGCGTCACCGCATCCCTCGCGTGGGGCCCGAACCGCCTCGCCGCCGGCGTGGACTACGAACGGACGCAAGTCACGACCGAGAGCAACCTCGGCGTCGCGCTCGACGGCGCGACGTCGCGCACGTTCGCGGTCTTCGCCGAGGATCGGATCGCGCTCTGGGGTGAGCGGCTCGTCGCGACGGCGGGCGTCCGCTGGGACGACGCCAGCGCCTACGGGAGTGCCGTCTCGCCGCGCGTGACGGTCGCGTGGCGCGCCCTCCCGGGCCTGAAGGTGCGCGCGGCCGCGGGGTCGGCGTTCCGTGCGCCGTCGCTCGGCGAGCTCTACTACCCGTACTCGGGAAACCCGGACCTCAGGCCCGAGAAGTCCGCCAGCTGGGAGATCGGCTTCGAGCAGACGCTCGCCGGGGGAGTCGTCGGGGAGGTCACGGCCTTCTGGAACGACATTCGCGACCTCATCCAGTACGACGCGCAGGCGTTCTCGAACACGAACGTCGGCCGCGCGCGGACGCGCGGTGTCGAGGTGGCCGCGCGCACGGCCGTCGGCGGGCTGGCCTTTCTCCGCGCGTCGTACACGTACCTCGACGCGAAGGACCTCGACGCCGGCGCGGCCCTGATCCGCCGCCCCCGGCACCGCGCCTCGCTGACGGCCGGGTCGGGATTCGGCGCCGGCGGATCGTGGAGCGTGACGGGGCTCTTCACGGGCGCGCGGCCCGATCGCGACGCGGCGGACTTCACGACTCTCGTCGAGAGTCCGTCGTACGTCCGCGTGGACGCAGCCGTCACGCTGCCGCCCGTTCTTTTCTCACTCTCGCCCTGGGCGCGCGTCACGAATCTCTTCGGCAGGACGTACGCGGAGGTGAACGGTTTTCCGGCGCCCGGCCGGCGGCTCCTCGCGGGACTCGAGGCGTCCTTCTAGCGTCTGGGCGGGAAGCCTTCGAAGAGCTTGTCGACGGCTTCCTGCACGTACCCCGTCCGCTCCTGCGGCGTCTCGTCGCGGTCCACGACGCGCGACGCCGTGCCGCGCCACACGAGCTCCTTGCGGCCCGTGTCGACGAGGTCGACGACGAGAGTGCCGACGGGGATGTTCTCGACGCGGGCGGTCGTCCAGCGCGGGCCGCGCCAGCCCCAGCCCCAGCCCCAGCCGGTCGCGTAGGTCGTGACGCGCTTGTCGTTTCGCGTGCGGGTGTGCAGGACGACCCACAGGTCCGGCTTGCCGTCCGCCTTCGAGAGGCCCTTGGCGGCCAGCGTCCGGTCGATCGCGCCCTGCACGCGCTTCATCTGGAAGGCGTCACGGTCGTGGACGTCCTTGAATGCGTACGTGCGGTAGGCGGAGAACGGCGCCGTCTGGTCGTAGTCGACGTTCGTCGCGATGCTCGAGCAGCCGGCCGAGGCCAGGGCCGTGGCGGCCGCGAGCGCGAGAAGAATGGGTGATCTCACGGGTCTTTCCTCCAGACGCTTGGACGTGCAAGACGCCTGCCGGGTTGACGCGAGGCCTCCGGAGGACGGGCTCAGCCGCCGGACTTGAACGTGTCGCAGGCCCCGACCGTGCCCTCCCTGAGGCCCCGCGTGAACCACTCCGTGCGCTGCCGCGCCGAGCCGTGCGTGAAGCTCTCGGGGTTCACCCTCCGGCCGGCCGCGCGCTGGAGGCTGTCGTCGCCGACGGCGGCCGCCGCGGCGAGCCCCTTCTCGACGTCGCCGTTCTCGAGGATGTTCCGTTCGGCCGTCCCGTGGCCCCAGACGCCCGCGAGGCAGTCGGCCTGCAGCTCGAGCCGGACGGAGAGCTCGTTCTGCCGGTCGGGCCGCTGGTCCATCGCGCGGCGCACGCCGCCTTCGATGCCGAGGAGCGTCTGCACGTGGTGGCCGAACTCGTGCGCGATCACGTACGCCTGCGCGAAGTCGCCCGGGGCGCCGAAGCGGCGGGCGAGCTCGTCGAAGAAGCCCATGTCGAGGTAGACCCTGCGGTCGGCGGGGCAGTAGAACGGCCCCATCTGGGCCTGCGCGAAGCCGCAGCCCGAGCGCGTGCCGTCCCGGTAGAGGACGAGCGTCGCATGCGTGTAGTTCCGCCCGAGTCCCGGGAAGAGCTGGTCCCACGTCTTCTGGACGTCGTTCACGACGAAGTTCACGAACCGCGCGCGCTGCTCCTCCTCGGCCGAGGGGGGCGCCGCGGGCCGCGAG
>JBAUSZ010000330.1:0-1728 GCA_049581965.1 Thermoanaerobaculia bacterium
GCGTGGCGCTTCCGGCACTTCTCGGGGCCGCCGTCGGCGCCCTGGCCGGCGCCGCGGGGCGCGCGCACGCGTCGTGGTGGGTCGTGGCGGGAGGACTGGCGGCCCTCGTGCTCGTGTGGGTCCCGGCGATCCTCGCGGAAAGCGCGCGCGTGCGGATCGAACTGACCGAGGAGGTGGAAATCGGCCTTCTGTCCGCGGAGGACGCCTCCGCCCTGAGGCTTCCGTGGACGCGCCGGTTCGAGAAGGACTTCGGACGCACGGACGAGCGGCGCGAGTACGTCAGGAGCGCGCTTCTCCTCGCGGCCGCGCGACACCAGCAGCGCCGCCGGAAGGGGGAAGCCGAGCGCCTCCGGCAGCTCGAGGTGATGACCTTTCGCACGCGCTTGAGGCGCACGCAGGAGGCCCGGGCCGCCCGTTTCCGGCGGCCGGGGTCCGGCGAATTCGGGAGCGAGAGCGCGTCGCCGGAGAACTAGAGAGAGGTCTCCGGCTGCCGGCTCCGTCCGCTCACGCCCGCGGGCCGTCGGCGTCCCAGAGCGTCGTCTCGCCGTGCTTCTCGAGGACGGACCGGATGCGGGCCGCGTCGCCGACGGCCGCGAGGATGCCCGTCGCGGGGTCGAAGAGCTCGGCCGCGGCGGCCCGCGCCTCCTCGCGTGTCACGGCGGCGAGGCGGTCGCGCCACGTCGTCCACTCGTCCTCGGGCAGCCCGTGGAGCGTGCGGGAAATCTCGTCCTGGACGACGCCGCCCGGCGTCTCGCGCGCGATCGGGAAGGAGCCGAGGAGGTACTTCTTCGCGCGCTCGTGCTCGTCGTCCCGCGGCCCGTCCTGGGCGAACGCGCGGATGAGGTCGAGGAGGCCGGAGAGCGCCTCCTGGGTGACCTCGGTTCGGCAGTCGATCGAGGCCACGAAATGGCCCCCGAGAACGCGCGCGGCGAGCGACGAGTAGGCGCCGTACGTGAGGCCGCGCTCCTCGCGCAGGACGTGGAAAAGGCGCGACGAGGCGCCGCCCCCCAGCGACTGGTTCGAAACGACCGCGGCGGGGAACCGGGGGCTCCGGCGCGCGATCGCGGGTCGGGCGAGCAGGAGATTCGTCTGGACGGAGCCGGGTCTGTGCACGAGGTGGATCGAGAAGCCGGCGATCCGCGGCGGAGGCGGAACCGCCGGGCCCGCCTCCCCGGCCGCACTCGAGAGGCCGCCGAAGGCCCGCCCGGCGGCGGCGAGCAGGGCATCGGGGTCGGCGGCGCCCGCGAGGACGAGCGTGGCGCCGGCCAGGGAGAAACGGCGCCTCGCGAAGCCGAGGACGTCGTCGCGCGTGAGGGCCGTGAGGCCCTTCTCGCTCGGCGTCACGGACCCGTAGGGGTGGCCGGGGTAGAGGCGGTCGTAGAGCCGCTCGCGCGCGAGGAAGTCGGGCTCGGAGCGCTGCTCCTGGAGCGTCGCGATGAGGCGGCGCCGGCCCCTGTCGAACTCGTCCTCGGGAAAAGTCGCCTCGGTGAGGATCTCGGCGAAGAGCGCGAGCCCGGCGTCGAGGTCCTTCTCGAGAACGTAGAAACGCGCGACGGACGAGTCGCTTCCGGCCGAGATCTCGGCGACGGCGGCGAGGTCGTCCAGCGCCTCGGCGAGCTGGCGCGCCGTCTTCGTTCGCGTGCCACCGAGGAACGTGTCGGCCGTGACGTCGGCCGTCCCGTCCCGCCCCGGAGGGTCGGCCGTCGAGCCTGCGCCCGGGAAGAGAAG
>JBAUSZ010000331.1:0-1870 GCA_049581965.1 Thermoanaerobaculia bacterium
ACACCAAGCTCTCCCGCGAAACGCGCGGCAGCACCATCCTCCAGCTTTCTTTCTACTCCGAGCTCCTCGGCGTCGCGCAGGGCGTCCAGGCCGAGTTCTTCCACGTCGTCACGCCCATCGCATCGGAGAAGTACCGCGTCGCGGACTTCGCCGCCTACTACCGTCTCGTCAAGCGGCGCCTCGAGGAAGCCGCCGCCTCCGACGCGGAGGCGCTTCTCGCCGCCAACTACCCCGAGCCCACCGACCACTGCGACGTCTGCCGCTGGTGGCAGCAGTGCGACTCGCGCCGCAGGGGCGACGATCACCTCTCTCTCGTCGCGGGCATCACGCGCCTGAACCGGCGCGAGTTCGAAGCGAACGACGTCAAGACGCTCGAGCGCCTCGGCGACCTCGCCCTGCCGATCCCGTTCAAGCCGACCAAGTGCTCGAAAGAATCGCTCGAAAAGGCGCAGGGCCAGGCCCGCGTCCAGCTCGCGGGGCGCCGTGCCGGAAGGCCCATCCACGAGCTGCTGCTACCCCCTGAAGAGGGCCGCGGCCTCCTGCGGCTGCCCGAGCCATCGCCCGGCGACGTCTTTCTCGACCTCGAAGGCGACCACTTCGCCGCCGAAGGCCCGCGCGAGTACCTCTTCGGAATGACGATCGTCGAAGGCCCCGGCAAAACGCGCCACGTCTCGAAGTGGGCCGTATCGGCCGCCGACGAGAAGCGCGTCTTCGAAGAGATCCTCGACGAAATCTCCGCCCTCTGGAAATCCAACCCGGGCCTCCACGTCTACCACTTCGCGCCTTACGAGCCCACCGCGTTCAAGAGGCTCATGGGCCGCCACGCCACACGCACCCGCGAGCTCGACCGCATGCTGCGCGCCGGCCTCTTCGTCGACCTCCTCGCCGTGGTCCGGCAGGGCCTCAGGGCCAGCGTCGAGTCGTACTCCATCAAGAAGCTCGAGGAGTTCTACGGCTTCACGCGCGAGGCCGACCTCCGCAAGGCGACCGCCGCCCGAAGGGCCGTGGAGTTCGCGCTCCAGACGGGCGACCGCGCCGCCCTCACCCCCGAAGTCGAACGCCTCGTCGCCCTCTACAACGAGGAAGACTGCGTCTCGGCGCTGCACCTGCGCGACTGGCTCGAAACCCTGCGGCCCGAAGGTCCCCGGCCCGAGCCCGGGGATCCCGACGAGAGCGACGAGAGGAAGAAACGCAGCGACGCCACGCAGGCCGCCATGGATGCGCTCCTGGCCGGCGTGCCAGAGGAAGGCCGCTCGAAAGAGCAGCACGCGCGCTGGCTTCTCGCCCACATGCTCGAGTTCCACCGCCGCGAGGACAACGTCGCCTGGTGGGAGTACTACCGCATGCGCGACATGGCCGACGAGGACGACCTCCTGGCCGAGCGCAAGGTCGTCACCGGCCTGAAGTTCGTCTCGCGCACGCCTCCCGTCCCTCCGGTGCGCCTCCCGACCGACCGGTACTCGTACCCCTTTCAGGAATTCGACGCGACCGAAGGCGACGCGCTGAAGGCGCAGGACGAGCGGACCCTCGGCACCATCGTCGCCCTCGACCGCAAGGAGCGCTTCATCGACGTCAAGAAGACGACGGAGATGAAGGACGACCACCCCCCGACGGCGTTCGTCTTCTCCCATCCCCCTCTCGAGCCCCTCCCGTCGTCCCTCCTCCGCCTCGCCGACGACGTCGCGGCAAACGGCTTCGCCCCGCCGTCCGCCGCCCGCGACCTTCTCCTCGGCAATTCCCCCCGGCTCACCGGGGGCGCGTTCGCGCTGGGGAAGGACGAAGACGTCGTCGACTTCGCCCGGCGCGCCGCCCTCTCCCTCGACCATTCCATCCTCCCCATCCAGGGCCCGCCCGGAGCGGGGAAGACGTA
>JBAUSZ010000332.1:0-3205 GCA_049581965.1 Thermoanaerobaculia bacterium
GCCGGAGTCCTCGCGCTCCTCGGCGACGCGCTGCGAAGGCGCGCAATGGGCGACGCGGCCCACGCGTGGGCCGAGGCGCGAGACGCGGATGTAACGACCGCCTCCTTCGAGCGGATCTATGCGGAGGTGCGCGCCCTGCGCTGAGCGTGGAGCTCCGGGGTCGAGGCGCGCGACGCGCTCACCGCGGGCGCGATGCGGCCTGGAGCCTGCGGCCGAGGACGCGCAACCACGCCCAGGTGAGCACGAGGCCCGACGCGTCGGGGGCCGCGTTCGCCTTCACCTCGCCGAGGGTCGGGAAGAGCGTGCGAAGGAGGAAGCGGGCCCGCGGGACACGCCCGTCCACGAGCGAGAGGAGCGTGCGCGTCCAGCCTCGTGCCGGGCGCGTGTAACGGAGCGCGGGCAACGCCGCCGCGCGTGAGCGCAGCGCGGGGTCGACGTGCGAAGAAAGAGAAGAAAGAAAGGCTTCTCTGAAAGTAAGAGGGAAGAGCCGTTGGATGGCATCCGCCGCGTAAAGCAGAGGCGCCTCTCCCTTTTCTTTCATGGAAATCTTCGATTTCTCCGAAATCTCCGGCACGAGAGCGCCGGCGTCCGTCTTCGAAGCGAGCAAGTGAAAGTCGTGGGCCTGGATTCCGCGGATGCCGTTCCCCGCGAAGTCCTCCGCCGCATGAAAGAGGAGGTGGAGGACGAGCGCGCTCCCCGCGGCGACGTGAACGGGCGTGCCGGCGAGGTCGCGCGTTTCGGCTTCGGCCCGGAGCGCCGCGCTCGCGTCGTAGACGCACCCGAGGACCGGGAGCCGGAACGACGTGTGGATCTCGACCCGGATCGGGTTGTCCGGGTCCTCCGAGGCGGGCCGCGCGACCCTTTCGTCTCTCCGCGCGAAGACGCGGTGGCGCGGCGTGTCGAAGAGCGCGAGCCAGCCGGCGCTCTCGAGCGCCTCCGTTGCGCGGGAGAGATCGCCGGGCTCCCTCAGCAGAAGGTCGAGATCGCCCATCGGGCGGAGCGCCGGGTCCGGATAGTGGAAGAACGCCAGAACGGCGCCCTTGAGCGCAACGACCTCGACTCCCGCGGCGCGCAGCGTGAGGACCGTCTCCCCGAGCGTTGTCTGAAGTCTTTGCGCTCGCGCACCGGACAGGGAGATTTCTTCGAATAGGAATACAGAGAGAGGCGCCGGCAGCGCTTCGATTCCACCGCCTCCGGCGACGAGGGCAGAGAGGCCCTGCGTCGAGACCGCAAACGCAGCGATCTCCTCCTTGCCATTCGAAGAATCTTCTTTGAGCGCCTCCACGATCGGGCCCGCGCCGCCCGTTTCGACGGCCGCTACCCCCGCTGCGGCGTACGCGGCGTAGCGGGCGTCGGCGAAAAGGCGTTCGGGGTCGAAACGAATGGGGCCAGAGTAACGCGGGTTCCGCCCAGGCGGCAGCGCTCGTA
Organism: Thermoanaerobaculia bacterium; assembly: GCA_049581965.1. GTDB lineage: Bacteria > Acidobacteriota > Thermoanaerobaculia > UBA5066 > UBA5066 > Fen-183. Next base: position 1,429 of record JBAUSZ010000332.1, read on the forward strand.
GAATGCGGGCTGGCATGCGCCTCAGACTCGCGTCGCTCGCATGCGTCCTCGCGGCCGGCGCCGCGGCACCAGCGACCGCGCAGGACTCGGTCCTCGGCGGCTCGAGCCCGTTCGTCTCCGAAACCGGGAACCTCCGGCTCCGGGTCGAGATCAAGGCCGCCTTCCGCGACTCGCGCGACCTGTCGTTCACCGTCGCGAACACGGGAACGGCGTTCCCGGTCGTCATGCGCACCGTGAGTCCCGGTGCGCACGCCGAGATCCCAAACCTCGGCCTCACGTTCGAGTCCGACCTGACGCCGGGGATTTTCGCGCGCGCGGTCGTGAACGTCCTCGACCTCTACAACCGGAATCCGACCTCGAGCGCCGACAAGGTCCAGCTCCGCGAGGCGTTCGTGCGCGCCGGAAAGAAGGTCGACACGCTCCGGGCGACGGACGGGACCAGCCTCTACCTCCAGCTCGGCAAGGCGCCGCGCTTCTCGAAGCAGATCGTTCGTCGCCTCGAGAGCTACGGCCTCTGGGGTACCGCCGTCGGCCGCTTCGAGGAGATCGGCGCCGAGGCGGGTGGCTCGTTCGGGCCGCACGTCTACTGGCGCGCGAGCGCGACGGGCGGGACGCCGCTGTTCTTCCGCGACCCGAATGCGCTCGCGGGCGACAACGGGACACCCGAGCGCACGATCGGCTCCACGACGCCGGTCGTCACCAACTCGGGGTTCCCGATCCTCTACGACACGATGGCGCCCGACGCCGGAGGCTCCGGAAAGCTCCAGGTCGGCGGTGGCGCGGGCTTCCGATGGAACTGGGGCGAACGCCGGCGCGACGGCGTCGACGTCCTCGCGTGGATCTTTCGTCGCGACCTCGCGGATCGCACGAGCCTCCCCGGGACGTTCTACGGCGCGGACCTGCGCCTCCTCCAGGGCGCCGGTGTCTCCCTTCCGATCGAGGGGAACGAGAAGCTCGAGTGGGGCGTCAACGTCGAGGCCCGCTTCGGGCCCCTCCACATCTTCGGGCAGGCGGTCAAGCAGGACATCGCCTACCTCTGGCGACAGGGCTTCGAGGCGGAGATCGCGTGGCGGATCCCGCTTCCGGGCCTCTTCGCCTCCGGCGACCAGCCCGTCGTGAACTGGGTCGAGCCAGCGGTGCGGATTTCCAGCATCGACAACCTCTGGATCAATCCGCCCGGTTACGTTGCGCCTTCCGTGAGCTGGAACTGGCGCAAGTACGACCTCGGCGTCCGCGTCGGCATCGTCCGCGGGCTGGACCTGACGGCCGAGTTCGCCCGCAACGACGCGACGGTCCGCCGCGGCACCATCCACCCGGACGAGTGGCTCGTGACGATGCGCGTCGCGTTCTGACGACCCGTCACCTCAGGGAGGTTGACGCAACGGGCCCTGCTCAGGACGCCGGCTTGTGGAGCGTGCGGAGGTAGAGAACGACTTCGTCGACCTGTCGCTCCGACAACGTGTGTCCCCACGGCGGCATGAGGGCGGAAAGGCCGACACCCGCCCCGCCGCGCCGGATCGCGTCGGCGAGCTCGGCGTCGCTCTTTTTCTTCTGGAACTCCGGGGCCGAAAGGTCGCGCGGGTGCGGGTCGAGGTTGAATGCGTTGAAGCCGTCGCCGGCACCGGTCTCGCCGTGGCACGTCTGGCAGTAATGCGTGAACGTGGCCTTGCCGAGGCGGGCCTCGTACGAGAGGGCCGCCGGCTCGGCAGGCGCTGGCGCCGCGGACGCTGCCACCGCGGATGTCGTCACTGCGGACGAGGACGCCGGCGCCGTGGAC
>JBAUSZ010000333.1:0-3184 GCA_049581965.1 Thermoanaerobaculia bacterium
CCCAGAAGACGCAGATCAAGGCGATCTTCGACGCGCGACAGGCCGATGCCGGCGCCTTCCGGGCCCAGGTGCAGGCGGACCGCGCCGCTCTCAAGGCCGCCGCATCCGCCACGAACCCGGATCCGGCCGCCGTCGGCGCCGCGTTCCTGAAGGTGCAGGCGAACCGCCAGGAGGCCGCGGCGAAGATGGCGTCCGTCAAGACCCAGATCGACGCGGTCCTCACGCCCACCCAGCAGGCCAAGCTCGACGGCTGGATCGCCGCGCATCGCCAGCAGCGCGCCATGTTCCGCGGCGGCCCCCCGCAGAACTGACGCGGACCGACGCAAGGGACGAAGAGAGAAACGGCGAGACGAGAAGAGAGAAGAAAAAGCGATGAGAAGACCGGGAGAAAGATTTTCTTAGAAGGGTGAGAGAGACTGGGGCGACACACGTCGCCCCAGCGGTGCATTGGGGCGCAGTCCCCACTCACGCATTCGAGGAAATCCGAATTCCCCGGTCTTCGTCTCTGTCTTAACCAGCCCGAGCGCTTGAACAATGCCGGCGTCGTAGATGCCGCAGTCGACGATCATGCGACGGCGCTCACGAAGTCGAACTTCCCGACGTCCACGAGTCCCCTGTCCGTCAGCTTGAGCTCCGGGATCACGGGCAGGGCCAGGAAGGCGAGGGTCATGAACGGGTGGTCCATCGTGCCGCCGAGGGCGGCAGCCGCCTCGTTCGCACGCCGCTCCGCGGCGTTCACCTCGGCCATGGACGCGTTCGACATGAGGCCCCCGATCGGCAGCGCGACCTCGGCGAGCGTTTGCGCGCCCTGAGCGACGACGATCCCGCCGCCGATTTCCACCACGCGTCTCACGGCCGTCTCCATCGAGACGTCGTCGGCACCCACGACGACGACGTTGTGCGAGTCGTGAGCGACGGAGGACGCCACGGCGCCTCTCTTCAGCCCGAAGCCGCGCGCGAACGCGACGCCCACGTTGCCGGTCCCGCGATGCCGCTCCACGACGGCGAGCTTCAGAAGATCGCGCGCAAGGTCCTGGACTGCGGCGCCGTTCTCGACGCGCGCACGCTCCGTCGAGGCACCCGTCGCGAGGGAGCCAGCGCGCACCTCGATCACGCGTACGTGCGCGCCCTCCCCCGCCGCGAGGGTCAGGCGCGTCCGATCGAAGCCCTCCACGCAAAAGCCGGGCCCCTCCTCCATGCGTGCGGGCGGCATCTCCGCGAGGAGCTTCCCGCCCCTCGCGACGCGCACGCCGCCCAGGACGACGAGGTCGGGCCGGAAGTCGTCGAGGCGCGCGAACGTCAGAAGGTCCGCGCGGAAGCCCGGGGCCACGGCGCCGCGATCGGCGAAGCCGTAGTGCCGGGCACAGGACCAGGAGGCGAGGCGGATCGCGAGGACCGGGTCGAGGCCGAGAGAGATCGCGCGCCTGACGTGGTGATCGAGGTGACCGTGCTCGAGGAGGTCCCACGGGTGGCGGTCGTCGGTCGCGAAGGCGAAACGCTCGGAGTTGGCGGCCGTCACGAGAGGGAGGAGGTCGTCGAGGTTCTTCGCGGCCGTTCCCTCGCGGATCCAGATGTCCATCCCGCGGCGCACCTTCTCCTGCGCCTCGGCGCGCGACAGGCACTCGTGGTCGGAGCGGATGCCCGCGCCGACATAGGCGTTCAGGTCGAGGCCGGAGAGCAGGGGCGAGTGGCCGTCGATCGGAACGCGCCGCCTCCGCGCGTCTTCCACCTTCGCCACGACGGCCGCGTCGCCGTGGAGGAAGCCCGGGACGTTCATGAGCTCCGCGAGGCCGAGCACGTTCGGGAGGCCGTAGAGTGGCGCGAGGTCGGCCGCCGAGAGCATCGCGCCGGCCGTCTCGAGGTGGGTCGAGGGAACACAGGACGGCAGCATGACGAAGACGTCGACCGGAAGGCCTGCCGCCGCGGCCAGGAACTCGCGGATGCCGGCCACCCCGCGTACGTTTGCGATTTCGTGCGGGTCCGTCACCGCGGCGGCGGTCCCGTGCGCGGCGGCAAGAGCCGCGAAGGTACCCGGCGTCGTCATCGTGGACTCGATGTGGAGGTGCGCGTCCCAGAGCGCAGGGGCGACGTAGGCCCCGCGGAGGTCGATCGTGTCCGAGGGACGCTCCGTGCGGTAGTCGCCGAGGCCGAGGATGCGATCGCCCTTCACCCCGACCGCCCCGGGGTGGATCTCGCCCGTCAGGACGTTCACGACCCGTGCGTTCTTCAGGACGAGGTCGGCGGGGGCCGTGCCCCGGGCGGCCGCGACGAAGGCCTCGAGGGAGACGGGCCTTTGCGGCTCGGTCATTCCCGGGCAGCCTACGACAGACCGGCGCCCGGCGCGATAGACTGGCGCAAACGGAGGTCCGGTTGAGCTCACCTTTTTCGATCCGCGACCCGCAGTCGGGAGCGTACAGCCGGGCCTTCTTCGACGAGATCGTCGACCGGGAGGTCGAGCGCTCGAAGCGGCATGGCTCGGTACTGTCCATTCTCTCGATCGTCCTTGCGAACTGGGCCGAGTTCGCCGAGTCCATGGAACCGGCGGCTCTCGACGGCGCCGTGCACACGCTCGCGAATGCGCTTCAGGCGAACCTGCGGCTCACGGATTACCTCTTCCGCTGGGAGGAGGACGAGTTCCTCGCGCTCCTCGTCGAAGCGAACCTCGACGGCTGCAAGCTCAAGGTCGCCAGCCTCACCGACGCGTTCCGCCCGTGGCGCGAGGGCAAGGGGCCGCTTCCGCAGCCCCTCAAGGTGCGCGTCGGCGCGGGCGTGCTCGGCCCCGGGCTCGTTTTCCCGGCGGTCCTCCAGATGTCGCGCCAGGCGGCCCGGGGCCCCTCCGGAGAGCTTCCCGTCATTCGGGTTTGAGGTCGACCCCGAGCTCCGCGGCGAGCGTGTAGAGGAGACGCACGGGGAGGCCGACGACGTTCGAAGGGCTCCCTTCGACGCGCGTCACGAAGAGTCCCCCGATCCCCTGCAGCGCGTAGGCGCCCGCCTTGTCGTCGGTCTCGCCGCTCGCCGCGTAGCGCTCGATCTCGGCCGGGGTCATCGGCGCGAAGACGACGCGGGTCACCTCCCGTCCCGACGCGATCCGGCCGCTTCGGGCGAGAGCGACGCCCGTGACGACCTCGTGCGCCCGCCCGGCGAGGAGGGCGAGCATCCGCCGAGCGTCCGTGCGGTCCAGGGG
>JBAUSZ010000334.1:0-3370 GCA_049581965.1 Thermoanaerobaculia bacterium
ATCCACGCGCGCCGGGGGCTCGGGCAGCGCCTCGATCCCGCCCGCCACGGCCTCCGCGAGGAATCGCACGCGATAGGCCACGCCGGAGCCCGAAGGCTTGTCGCTTCTCCCGTGGCCGAGGAGATCGAACGCGAGAACGCGCCGCCTCTGCGCGAGCATCGGCAGCGACAGCGCCCACTCGCCGCGGTCGGCGCCGATGCCATGCAGGAGAACGAGCGGCGGCGGCCCGCCCGCGCGGGAGACGCCGGCGTCGAGACACGCGACCGTCAGGCCGCCGGGAACGGGCAGCCGGCGGAGCTTCACGTCGTGCTCGTCGCGCCCGGCATTCCCCGCTCCTTCGCGCGTGAACTCGCTTCGCTCGGACAGCACGCGCGTGCGTCGCGAGGCACGCCGGCTCGCTCCTCGCTCAGTACTTTCTCATCAACCCGACGACGACGCCCTGCACCTTGACGTCTCCCTCCGGCGCGTAGATCGGCGACATCCTCTCGTTGGCCGGCTGCAGGCGGATGCGCCCGTCGGCCTCGCGGTAGAACCGCTTGAGCGTGGCCTCGCCGTTCACGAGAGCAGCGACCATCTCGCCGTTCTGCGCCTTCTCACGCCGGTTCACGACGACGTAGTCGCCGTCGTGGATTCCGTCGTCGATCATCGAGTGGCCATTGACGCGCAGCACGTAGTTCTGGCCCTTGCGCGTGAGCGCCTCGGGCACGGCGACGGACTCGCCCTCGGGCTCGGCCTCGATGGGCTGGCCGGCGGCGATCCGGCCCGCGAGAGGGAGCTCGACGGCCGCCGCGCGTCGGTCCTCCTCGGTCAGGACGAGCGAGCGCCGCTTGTTCCAGTCACGTACGAGCACACCCTTCTCCAGGAGCAGGCGGATGTGCTTCTGGAGGGTTCCGAACGACGAGTATCCGAACTCCTCGCAGATTTCGCGCTGCGTCGGCGAGAGGCCTCTTTTCTGCCGGTAGCGGCGGATGAAATCGAGTATTTCCTTCTGCCTGGGAGTGAGTGTCAGTGCCATAAATTATTCGGTTACCTTCATTAATTTCCTTATTTTCTTAGGACGAGGTGGTCGCAAAAGCACGATGGATGCCTTCGAAGCGTTTCTTCTCGCGCCCTCTCGACCCTCCCAAGAACCATCCGGGTTTCCTCTCTCCGACGCAAGATAGGCGTAAATCGATTTGGCGTCAAGCGTCCGTTTCGCGCACACGCTGTAAGATCCGCCTTCGTGCTCCAACCCCAGAAACCGGCGCCTTCCGCCCCGTCCGCCACAGGCGCGTTCGTCCGTAAAGCGGGGCGCTGGACGCTCGGGATTCTCGTCGCGGCGGTCGTGCTCTTGAGCGCCCTTCTCTGGCTCCTCAACCGCGCGTTCACGACGGGCGCGCCCGTCGTCCACGCCTCGCGTCTCACCGGCGGCAATGCGCTCTTTCCCGTCCAGGTGACGGTCTTTCCGGACCGGCTCTCCCGCTACAAGCCGGGGTTTCTCGGGCACACGGAGGACTCGATCCCGATCAACCAGATCGCGTCCGTAAAGGTGCAGGCCGGCGTCGTGTTCGCGGACGTCGTCGTCGACTCGACAGGCGGCTCGCCCGCCGTCGTGATCCACGGACTCTGGAAAGCCGACGCCGAGGTCCTCAAGAACCGCATCACCGAGGCGCGGAACGTCCTGCGTCCGGCGACCACTCCGGCGCCGACGCCCGCGCCGCCGTCTTCGAGCTGAAACCGACTCCGCCGTGGGGTGTGCCTGCGGCGTTACACACGAGAAAGGAATGGAGGAACCCGAATGAAGAACGTTCTGAAGATGACCGCCCTTGTCCTGTGCTGCGTCGCGCTCGTCGCGTGCAGCCAGAAGGGCCCCGCGGAGGCCGCTCTCACCGCGGCGACGGCTGCGGTCGACGGCGTGAAGGCCGAGGCCGCGCAGTACGTGCCCGACCAGGCGAAGGGTCTCGGTACCGCCCTGACCGCCGCCCGCGAGGCTTTCGACAAGGGCGACTACAAGGCCGCTCTCGAGGCCGCCCAGGCGATCCCCGGAAAGGCCAAGGAGGCCATGACCGCCGTCACCGCGAAAAAGGACGAGCTCACGAAGGCGTGGACCAGCCTCTCCGGCTCGCTCCCGGGCATGGTCGAGCAGATCAAGTCCAAGGTCGACGCCCTCGGCGCGATGAAAAAGCTCCCGAAGGACATGGACAAGGCGAAGGTCGAAGCCGCCAAGGGAAATCTCGCGGACATCACGAAGGCATGGGGCGAGGCTTCCGAGGCGTTCAAGTCGGGCAAATTGATGGACGCCGCGACGAAGGGGAACGAAGTCAAGGCGAAGGTCTCCGAGACGATGGCCGCCCTCGGCCTCTCGGCCGCCGCGCCGGCAGCCGCTCCCGAGAAAAAGTAACTCCCCAAAATCCCGGAAACCGGGGCCCGCGGAAATTCGCGGGCCCTCTTTGTCTCAACTCCGGTAGTCCGCGTTGATCGAGACGTAGCCGTGGCCGAGGTCGGAGGCGAGCTTGAAGGCCGAAGCCTTCCCCGCCCCGAGGTCGATCACGACCGGCACGCGCTCTTTCGCGAACACGTTCGCGGCGTCCTTCTCGCGGTACGACACGGCGGCTCCCCGATCCACGAGAACGAGCGTCCCGAGGCGCAAGGAGACTCTCGTGGGCGAGAACCGGGCTCCGCTCCGCCCGACGGCCGCGAGAATGCGGCCCCAGTTCGGGTCGCCCCCATAAAGAGCGGTCTTGACGAGCGGCGAGGTCGCGACCGCGTGCGCCGCGCGCTTCGCGTCCATCTCGCTCCGCGCGCCCCTCACCGTGACGTCGAGGACGCGCGTCGCGCCCTCACCGTCCCGAACGATGAGCCACGCGAGCCGGCGGCAGACCGCCGTGACCGCGCGGCGAAAGTCCGGCGCGTCGAGCGGCGCGGACATCTCCGGCCCTCCCCGTGCACCGGAGGCGAGGAGGAGCACGGTGTCGTTCGTGGACGTGTCGCCGTCCACGGAGATCGCGTGGAAGCTTTCGGCGGCCGCCTCTCGAAGCACGGACTTCAGGAACGAGGCGCTGGCGGGCGCATCGGTCATGACGAAGGCGAGCATCGTCGCCATGTCCGGGTGAATCATCCCGGCACCCTTCGCGATTCCGACGACGCGCCCGCGCCGGCCCTTCCACGCGTAAGCCGCCTGAGCGACCTTCGGCCCGACGTCGGTCGTGAGAATCGCACGAGACGCCGCCCCGACGCCGGACGCCGAGAGGCGTGCTCTCGCGTCCGGCAGCGCCGCGCGGACCTTCTGGTCCGGCAGGACGACGCCGATGACGCCCGTCGAGGAGACGAGAACCTCTCTTTTCGAAACGCCGAGGAGACGGGCCGCCGCGTCGCGCACGCGGCGTGCCGC
>JBAUSZ010000335.1:0-5785 GCA_049581965.1 Thermoanaerobaculia bacterium
GGCGAAAGCCGCCGTGAACGAGACCTGGGCCCGCGAGACCGACGCCGTGCGCCCCGGCGACACCGTCGCGCTCCTGCCGCCCGTCGCGGGCGGCTGAGGCCACTCAGTCCAGATTCAGCTCCTCGGCGAGAAGGGCGTAGTCCACGGCGCCGCGAGCCGAGCCGTCGAATTCGAAGATCGTCTTGCCGACCGAGGGCGCTTCGGCGAGCGCGACGTTGATCCGGATCGGGGTCAGGATCTTCGTGAAACGCTCGCGCAGCGTGTCGAGGAGCTCGGACGAGACCGCCGTGCGCAGGTCGTAAAACGTCGGGAGGACGCCGTCGATCCTCAGCGCCTTCTCGCGCGTCTCGTCCGCGTGCTTCACGAAGATGCGCGTCTTCTCGAGCGCGGGCAGCGACAGGAAGTCGAGCTTCGCGGGGAGGATCAGCTCGTCGGCCGCGCGATAGACGTTCTCGAGGAGGAGGCCCGCCCCGGGCGGGCAGTCGAGGACGACCGCCTCGTAGCCCTCGTCCTCGATCGCCGCGAAGCGCCGCGCGAGGCGGCCGAGGCGCTTCTCCTTCCCCTTCTCGCGCAGACGGTCCTCGGCGCCGAGAAGGTCGTCGCCGGCCTGGAGGACGTCGAGATTCTCGCGCGAGCCTCGCACGACCGCCTCGTCGAACGCAGCCTCTTTGAGGAGCCAGGCCGAGAGGCCGGGGGCGGGCGGCAGGCCGAGGGAGGTCGCGACGCTCCCTTGCGGGTCCGCGTCCACGAGAAGAGTCTTCTTCCCGGCCCGGGCCACCGCCGCGGCGAGGTTCACGGCCGTCGTGGTCTTGCCCACGCCGCCCTTCAGGGCCGAAACGGCCAGGATCCGCCGGCGACGCGCTGCCATGCCTCGGACGGGTCTTATCATGACGGCGTGAAGCGCTTGACCGACCGGCCGATCGAGCCCGCCGAGCTTCTCGCCGCCGTCCGCCGTGACGGGGACGGAGGGCTTTCCATGTTCGTCGGTGTGGTGCGCGACCACAATGCGGGGAGGAGAGTCACCCGGCTCGAGTACTCGGCCTATATCCCCATGGCCGAGAAGGAGATGGACCGAATCACGGAGGAGATTGCGGAGGCTTTTCCGGGAACTCGCGTGGCCTTTCTGCACCGCGTTGGCGCCCTCGCCGTGGGCGACGTCGCGGTCGCCGTGGCGGCGGCGGCCCCGCATCGGGAGGCGGCCTTTGCGGCTTGCCGGGCCGGAATCGAGGCGATCAAGGCCCGGGTGCCAATCTGGAAAAAGGAGTTCGGACCCGACGGGAGCTCCTGGATCGAACCCTGCCCAGACCCCGCCCAAATGGCATCCGGATTTTCGGATTGGCCTGAAACCCATTGAAAAGTCAGGGACTTCTTGTTATCCTCCGGCGCCAATTTCGGAGGATCGACGATGTTTCTCGCCCTCAGGCGAATCCATGTCTTCGCGAGCGACTTCTCGCGGTCGCGCCGCTTCTACGGCGAGACGCTGGGGCTTCCGGAGGCGGGCGGATTCGAGAACGACTGGGTCGAATTCGCGCTCGGGCCGCTGCTCCTGAAGCTCACGCCCCTGCGCCCGGGCGAGGTGCCCGCGCGAAACCAGGTCGCCGCCGTGTTCTCCACCGCGAGCCTCGATGACGCGATCGCGCGCCTCAAGGAGCGGGGCGTCACCGTGACGAGGCCCCCGGCCGAGGAATTCACGGGCCGCTCCGCCGAGATCCTCGATCCCGACGGCTATCGCATCATCCTCTTCCAGGCGTCCGAGCTACACCCGGACGAGGAATGGGTCCCCTCCTCCGGGGTGGACGAGATCGTGAAGCAGAAGATCCATGCACGCAGGAAACGCGAGCAGGCCCGGGCAACCGGAAGGAGGCCCGCGAAGAAGAAGGCGGCGAAGCCGGCACGCAAGAAGAGCGTGAAGAAGCCGGCTCCGAAGAAGAAGACCGCGGCGAAGAAGGCCACGAAGAAGGGCATCTCGAAGAAGAAGCCGGCCCGCCGCCGCTGAGGCGCGCCGCCTCGCGTGGGATGGCCGCTCCGGGCGTCACTCCGAAACGTCCGACGGGAGGAGCCATGACGTTCTTTGGAGCCAACCCGCCTCTACCTGCCCGCCCTCTCATCCGCCTCCACCCCTCCGCCTCGGCCGTCGTGGCTCTGCTCCTCTCGGTTCTCGCGGTCCCGGCATTCGCCCAGGGCACCGCCCAGGGCACCGCGATGATGCCGACGTTCATCGGGAACGCGAGTACCGTGGACTCGGTCGTCTCGAAGGTGAACGGCCCGATCCTCGACGTCCTCGACGGAGCTCTGCGGATCGACGTCACGAACGCGAAGATCACGGGCGGCGACGACCGATTCGCGAGCCCGGTCCCGTGGTCGGGCATCCTCCCCGGTTCGCGCATCGTCGCGCAGGTCACGGTGCCCGACGTCATGCCGATGGTTTTCCCGCCGACCCTCTCCGCGACGTCCGTCGTCGTCTTCCTCGCCAACTCGGGGAACCTGTCGGGCCTCGTCCAGAGCGTGAACGTGCCGACGGGCACCTTCACGCTCCTCTTCACGAGCGTCAAGACGGACGGGGCGACCACGTGGTCCGGCACGAAGGCCGACGGGAGCCCCGTGAAGGGCATCGACGACCTCTCCGTGGGCATGCAAGCGAACGTGTCCGTCCTCGCCGACCCGAGCGGCGTCACCGCGAGGAGCGTCTTCGCGTATTCGGTTCCGAGGACCCGGATCGTGGCCTTCCGCGGCAAGGTCGAGACGATCGTCGGGGCGATCTGGACGATCGGCGGCAACGCCGTCCAGGTGACCTCCGACACGAAGATCGTCGGCGATCCGAAGGTCGGCGACACCGTGGACGTCCTCGAGAAGGTCACGATCGTCCCGCCGGGGATGGGCATCCCGACGCCGGTCCCCGTCGCCATCTCGATCGTGAAGGTCGTCACGACGCCGCCTCCGCCGCCGGACCGCACGGTCGAGTTCGACGGCGTCGTCCAGTCGCTCCCACCGGTGGCCAGCCCGTCGAGCGTCCCTCTCGGCCACTGGAAGATCTCGGGCCGGGATGTCCTCGTCACGGCGCTCACGAAGGTCGACGCGGGAATCGTGGTGGGCACCGCCGTGCACGTGAAAGGCGTGACGGCTCCGGTGTCCGTCATGTCGCCCTCCGCGAGCACGCTGATCATCGCAACGCAGATCACGAAGCTCTAGACGCGGGGACCGGACCCGCTCCTTCCTCCACGGCGGGCCGCGAGGCCCGCCGGTCTTTTTCGGTTAGGCTCGCCGCATGACGAGCCTCATCGACTTCTGCAGCGCCGAGGTCGAGTCCCTGAAGGCCGCGAAGACCTGGAAGAAGGAGCGCGTCCTCGAGGGGCCCACCGGCGCCCGCGTCCGGGTGGACGGACGCAGCGTCCTCATGCTCACGTCCAACAACTACCTCGGGTTCGCGAACCATCCCCGCGTCGTGGATGCGGCGCGCAACGCCCTCGGCCGCTGGGGGAACGGCTTGGGCTCCGTGCGGTTCATCTGCGGAACGCAGCAGCTTCACAAGGACCTCGAGGCCGCAATCTCGAGGTTCTTCGGGACCGAGGACACGATCCTCTACATGTCCTGCTGGAACGCGAACGAGGGCCTCTTCGCGCCCCTCCTGGGCGAGGAGGATGCGCTCCTCTCGGACGCCCTCAACCACGCTTCGATCATCGACGGCGTGCGCCTCTGCAAGGCGAAGCGGTACCTGACGCCGCACGCGGATCTCGCCGCGCTCGAGACGGCGCTCAAGGAAGCGCAGGCCCAGCGCCGCCGCCTCTTCATCACGGACGGCGTCTTCTCGATGGAGGGCGAGATCGCGCCCCTCGGCGCGTTCGCCGGCCTCTGCGAGAAATACGACACGACGATGGTCGTCGACGACTCGCACGCGACCGGCGTCCTCGGGAAGACAGGCCGCGGCTCGGCCGAGGAGCTCGGCGTCATGAGCCGCGTCGCGATCTTCACGTCCACGCTCGGCAAGGCGATGGGCTCGGCCGCCGGCGGATTCACGACGGGCCCCGCGCCCGTCGTCGACCTCCTGCGCCAGCGGTCGCGGACGTCGCTCTTCTCGAACGCGCTCCCGCCCGCCGTCGCGGCCGGGTCGCTGGAGGCCTTCCGGATGCTCATGGAGGATTCCTCGCCGGTGGCACGGCTGCGAAAGAACGCCGCGACCTTCCGCTCGAAGATGAAGGCCGCCGGTTTCAAGATCCCCGACGGCGTCCACCCGATCGTCCCCGTCATCGTGGGCGATACGGCGAAGGCGCTCGCCATGTCCGACGCTCTCTTCAAGAGGGGCGTCTACGTCTCGGGCTTCGGGTTCCCCGTCGTCCCGCAGGGCCACGCGCGCCTGCGTTGCCAGATCTCGGCCGTCCACTCGGAGGACGACCTGCAGGAGGCCGTGGACGCCTTCGTCGCCGTCGGGAGAGAGTTCGGCGCGATCTCCACGTAAACCCGCGCGAATCAGCCCGCCGAGCGTCCGAGGGTGTCGAGCGTCGCGAAGGGCGGCTCTCTGGGAGTGCGGCGGGCCGCCCACGCGCCGCGCGCGAGCCACGCCGTCACGGCCACGAGGCACGCGACGACGAGTAGCCCCGATTCGCCGACCCAGATCTTTCCTCCCGCGGAAGAGGCGTCGAACGCGCCCTGGATCACAGCGTTCCAGGACGCGTGCAGGAACACCGCAGGCCAGACGCTCCCGCTCGTCAGGCGCAGGTACCCGATCGCGCAGCCCATCGCGGACACGGCGACGACGAAAAGTCCGGCCGAGAGAAAGCGATTTGCCCCCGCCGCGTACTGCCCCGTGAGGATCAGCGGCACGTGCCAGAGCGCCCAGAGGACTCCGCTGAGAAGGAGCGGCACCGGGACGCCGGCGTCTACGAGGCGCGTGAGCATGAACCCGCGCCACCCGATCTCCTCGCCCGCCGCCGAAAGCGCGCTGAAAAGCGTCCCGAGCGTCAGCGTGAGAACGAGGAGGAGAGTGAATCGTCCCGCCGGAGGGAGGCTGCTCATCCCGAACCGCGCGAGGTCCGGCGGCGCAAAGCGCGAGAGTCCGGCCGCCCATGCGATGCCGTACGCCGGGACGCCGACCGCGAGCGGAAGGAGCCACGCGGCGAGAAGCGGCCGCACGCTGCCCCGCCCGCCGAGACGGAAGGACACGTCGCGTAAGCCCTCGCGGAACGCGATCCGGCAGATGAAGGACACCACGGCCGGCGTCCACATGAGCAGCGCGACGAGTAAGCCCGACTCCCCGACGGGTCGGCCCGTCCTCGCGATGCTCCACTCGATCCAGGCCGAAACACCCGCGACGAGAGCCAGAAAGAGAACGAGAGCGCGGCGCGCCGCCGCGCGGTCAGTCGACATGGACCGCGGCTACGGCACGACGCTCACGTGGAAATGAACCTGCACGGACGGGTAGCCGAAGCCCGCCGGCAGCGGGTCGAAGGGCGCGGCCGTCTTCACGGCCCTGAGCGCGGCCGCGTCCCAGCCCTTCTTGCCCGACGACATCGAGACCTCCGTCGTCGCGAGCGCGCCGTCCTTCGTGATCACGGCCTGGACGACCGCCTTCTTTCCCACCGCCGGTATTTGATCGGGAGGCGGCGTCTTCCATTTCGCCGCGACCTTCTCGAACGCCTTCTTCTGGTAGGCGGGATCCCTGAGCGTCGTCTGGAAGTAGCACTCGAGCGACGGGCGGCCCGCCGCATGCGCGGCCGGCGCCGCGAGGATCAGGGCGGCGAGCGACGCGCGCGTCGCTCCGAAGCGGAGCCTCACCGCCGGCCTCCACGGG
>JBAUSZ010000336.1:0-6701 GCA_049581965.1 Thermoanaerobaculia bacterium
GGGCGTCGCCGTCCTCCTCGAGCGCGCGGGCCTCGTTCCGCTTCCCGCCGTGCTCTATGGGATGGCGCACGCACCCTTTCGCGTCGAGCCCCTCGATGTCCTCGCGGTCGGCGTCCTTTCGATCCTGTGGTCGCTCCTCGCGGCCTCGATCCCGGCCCGCACGGCGGCCCGTCTCTCGCCCGTGGAGGCGCTGCGTGGCGCCTGAGTCGCCTCCGCTGCTGGACGCCCAGGGGCTCGCGAAGGGCTTCGGCTCCGGCGAAGCCCGGGTGGAGGTCTTCCGAAACGTCTCACTCACCGTTCGGGCAGGAGAGCTCCTCGCGATCACCGGGCCGTCCGGCTGCGGGAAGTCGACCCTCCTCCACCTCTTCGCCGGCCTCGAAACGCCGGACGCGGGAACTGTCGGAGTGGACGGCATGGACTGGGCGGGGCTGGCGCCCGAGGTGCGCGCGGCGGTGCGGGGGACGACCGTCGGCTTCGTCTTCCAGTTCCACCACCTCCTGCCGGAACTCACCGCCGAGGAGAATGTCGCCCTGCCGCTCTTCCTGGCGGGAAGGACCGAGTACGATGGCCGCCTCGAGGCGCGCGAAGTCCTCGACCGCGTGGGGCTTCTCGGCCGCGCGGCGGCCCTGCCTCGGACCCTGTCGGGCGGCGAGCGCCAGCGCATCGCCATCGCGCGGGCGGTCGTGCGGCGGCCGCGCCTCCTCCTCTGCGACGAGCCGACGGGGAGCCTCGACGCCGCTCACGCGACCGCCGTCTTCGACCTCCTCACGGCCGTTGCGAGGGAGCGCGCGGGGGCCGCAATCGTCGTCACCCACGACGCGGAATGGGCGCGTCGCTGTGCTAGCATCAAATCGTTGGGAGGAGAGGGCTTGAGCGACGTCGCCTAGGCACTTCTCCGTCCGTTTTCCCGGCAGAAACGGCAGCGGAAACCGATGTTCGAGAAATACAACGAGAAGGCGCGCCGGGCCCTCTTCTTTGCCCGGTACGAGTCGTCGAAGCTGGGCTCGAAGGTCATCGAGTCCGAGCACATCCTGCTCGGGATCCTCCGAGAGGGTGAGGACATCATCAAGGAGATCTTCGCCCGCTTCAACGTGAAACCCGAGGAGATCCGCCGCGAGATCGAAGGGGACCGCGTGTTCGTCGAGCGCGTTTCCTCGACGCAGGAGCTCCCGCTCTCGGAGGAGTCCAAGAAGATCCTCGCGTACGCCTCGCACGAGGCCGAGTCGATGATGCACCCCTACGTCGGCACGGAGCATCTCCTGATCGGCATCCTCCGCGTCGACCCTTGCGTCGCGGGCCGCATTCTCATGGCGCACGGCTTCAACCTGTACGGCGTGCGCGAGGAGACGATCGCGCTCATCAAGGAGCGCGAGGCCTCCAAGCAGAAGAAGGAGCTTCCGTTCCTCGCCGAGTACGCCCGCGACCTGACGGCGCTCGCACAGCAGGGGGCCTTCGACCCACTCGTCGGGCGCGATGCGGAAGTGGAGCGCATCGTCCAGATCCTCTCGCGGCGCACGAAGAACAACCCGATCCTCCTCGGCGAGCCGGGGGTGGGCAAGACCGCCATCGTCGAGGGTCTCGCGCAGCGCATCGTCGAGGGCGGCGTCCCGCTGTTTCTCGCGCAGCGGAAGATCCTCGCGCTCGACCTCTCGCTCATCGTCGCGGGAACGAAGTACCGCGGCCAGTTCGAGGAGCGCCTCAAGGGCATCCTCAAGGAGCTCAAGGAGAACCAGGACCTCATCGTCTTCATCGACGAGATCCACTCCTTGATCGGCGCGGGCTCGGCGGAAGGCTCGCTCGACGCCGCCAACATCCTCAAGCCGGCGCTCTCACGCGGCGAGATCTCGTGCATCGGCGCCACGACTCTCAAGGAGTACCGCAAGTACATCGAGAAGGACCGCTCGCTCCTGAGGCGCTTTCAGGCCATCACGGTTGCCCCGCCCGACGAGGAGGAGACGCTGCAGATTCTCGAGGGGATCCGCGAGCGGTACGAGAAATTCCACCGCGTGCGGTACACCGCCGACGCGATCAAGACGGCGGTGTACCAGGCGAACCGTTACATCCCCGACCGCTTCTTCCCGGACAAGGCGATCGACATCCTCGACGAGGCGGGTGCGAAGGTGAAGCTCCGGAAGACGGCGGACACGCAGAACCTCAGGCGTCTCGAGAACGAGATCAAGCAGATCGTCAAGGAGATGAAGAAGGCGATCTCCGAGAAGGATTTCGAGCGCGCCGTGTTCCTGCGCGAGCGCGAGATCGAGATCAAGGAGGAGATCGAGCGGACCAAAGCGGCCTCACAGGACGAGACGGCCACCGTGGACGTCACGCGCACCGACGTCGAAGAAGTGATCTCGAGCTGGACGGGCATCCCCGTCACGTCGCTCCAGATGGAAGAAGCGGAGAAGCTTCTCCACATGGACGAGACGCTCCGGAAGCGCGTGATCGGGCAGGACCGCTCGATCGAGGCGATCAGCCGCGCGATCCGCCGCTCGCGCCTCGGGGTGAAGAATCCGAACCGGCCGATGGGATCGTTCATCTTCCTCGGACCCTCCGGCGTCGGGAAGACCGAGGTCGCGCGAAGGCTCGCGGAGTTCCTCTTCGACCACCAGAAGGCTCTCGTGCGCTTCGACATGTCCGAGTACATGGAAAAACACGCCGTTTCCAAGCTCATCGGCTCGCCCCCCGGCTACGTCGGCCACGAGGAGGGCGGGCAACTCACGGAGCGCATCCGCCGTCAGCCCTACTCCGTGATCCTGCTGGACGAGATCGAGAAAGCGCATCCGGACATCGCGAACCTCCTCCTCCAGATTCTCGAGGACGGTCAGCTCACGGACGCCTACGGCAACGTCGTCGACTTCAAGAACACGCTCATCATCATGACCTCGAACATCGGGACGAAATTCCTCGTGACCGGGAGCCGGATGGGCTTCGGCGAGGGCAAGAACGCTCCCGAGAAGCGCGAGGTCGAGGAGATGATCCTCAAGGAGCTGCGGCGGGAGTTCTCGCCGGAGTTCATCAACCGGATCGACGAGGTCATCGTCTTCAACCCCCTCGGACTCGAGGAGCTGCGCGCCATCGGCCGGCTCCTCGTGGACGACGTCGCCCAGACTCTCAAGCATCGCGGCCTCACTCTCGTCGTGGGCGACGCCGCGGTCGACTGGCTCCTGAAGGCCTCGGGGCACGACGCGCACTCCGGAGCGCGTCCGCTCCGGCGGACGATCCAGCGCCACGTCGAGGACGCGGTATCGGAATTGCTGATCGCTTCGCGAGAGCCGATCGAGTGCGTCGAAGTGACCGTGGAAGGGGACGAGCTCAAGGTCCGGACCCGGGTGCCCGAGCCCGTCGGGACGGGCCGGTAACGGTCTTGACGCTTCGACGCTCGTCCGTCGGCCCTGCCGGCGCGGCAGGCTCGATTCGCGCCCTCCTGGCAGGCCTCCTGGGCGCGGCCGCGCTCTCGACCTTCGCGGCCCATGCCCAGGCGCCGAAGCCGGCCCCGACCCCGGCGCCCGCGGCTCCTTCCGAGTCCACCTTCGGCGCCACGACCGGCTCGCCGCTGACCGGCGCACTCGGGACGACTCCCACCGTGCGCCTCGCGCCCGAGGGCGAGAAACCCGCGAGGGGGGCGCTGCCGAAGCTCCTCCAAATCGTCGTGAAGGGGGGCAAGACGACGGCCCCCGAGACGGTCGGGTTCTATCTCGGCCTGAAGTCGGGCGACCCGTACGACGACGACCTCGTGAAGCGCAACTTCACGAAGCTCTGGGAGTCGGGTCTCTTCGAAGACGTCACGCTCGAGAAGGACGTGACGCGAGAGGGCGTGATCCTGACGGCCACGGTCATCGAGCGGCCGACGGTGGCGGACCTCGAGTTCCGGGGCAACAAGAAGCTCACGACATCGCAGCTCAAGGACAAGCTCAAGGAGGGCAAGGCCGAGATCCGGGTCGGCGCTCCCGTGTCGTTGCGCGACGTCGCGAAGGCCAAGGGCGTCCTCCTGGACGCCTACACCGCCGAGGGTTTCCGCTCGGCCTCCGTGGACGCTCAGCTCGAGACCGTCTCGCCCGCGCAGCGCCGCGTCGTCTTCATCGTCGACGAAGGCGACAAGATGAAGATCGAGGCGATCACCTTCAGGGGCAATACGGTCTTCGGGCAGCAAAAGCTGCGCAACGCGATGAAGAAGACGAAGACCGCGCACTGGTGGCGGTTCTTCGACAGCAAGTCCACGTACAACCAGGCGAGCTACGACGAGGACGTCGAGAACCTGCGGAAGGTCTACCAGGACGCCGGTTACAAGGACGTCGTCGTGAAGGACCCCGCGCTCGAGACCTTCGTCGTCAATCCGAAGGAGAGGCGGCCGGACAAGATCAAGCGGCGCGCGAAGATCACGATCCCGATCGTGGAGGGCGAGCGCTGGTACTTCGGCAAGCTGAATGTCGACGGTTCCACGGTCTTCCGGCCCGAAATCCTCGAGAGATTCTTCCCGTACCGGGCAGGCAGGCCCCTGAGCCGGGCGGTCATCGCGGACGGCATGAAGGCCATCGAGGCGATCTACCGGGGACGTGGCTACATCTACGTCTTCATGAACCCGGAATACTCCGAGAAGAGAGATCACGTCGTCGACGTCTCCGTGAAGATCGCCGAGGGAGACCAGTACCGCCTCGGCCGCGTCGAGTTCCAAGGGAACAAGACGACGCGGGACAAGGTCCTGCGCCGCGAATTGCAGCTTTACGAAGGCGACATCATGGACATGGAGACCTTCAAGAAGAGCATCCTGAAGGTCTCGCAGCTCGGTTACTTCAAGGTCGAGGAGGACCCGGACTTCAAGGTCAACAACGAGAAGAAGACGGTCGACATCTCGATCAAGGGCACGGATACGAATCGCAACGAGGTCCAGTTCGGCGCCGGCTACTCGCAGCTGGACGGCCTCTTCGGCCAGTTCCAGTTCAGCACGCGGAACTTCCTCGGACGCGGCGACACGCTTGGCCTCCAGTTCCAGCGCGGGAACCGCTCGAACTTCTTCGACGTCTCGTTCTCGGAGCCCTGGTTTCTCGACCAGCGGATGTCCGTCGGCGGCGCCATCTTCAATCGCACGCTCGACTACAGCGACGTCGCGGGCGGACTCGACCAGCGCTCGCGCGGTGCGAACTTGTCGCTCGGGATCGGCCTCGGTTTGTGGGACGTCATGTCCATGTTCTACGGATTCTCGGACACGAAGAGCCGCTACCAGGTTTATCCGCCTCCCCCTCCCCCGGGCGCGGGCGCGGTCCCGGTGGCATTCGCGGACTACACGGGCAAGACGTCGGCGATCACCCCCGGCTACCGCTACGACAGCCGGAACGACCCGTACGACCCGTCGCGCGGCACGCGCTTCGGCGCCTCCCTGACGGTCGCAGGCGGGATCCTGGGCGGCGATTTTTCCTTCGTGAAGCCGGCGGCGAACTTCACGACGTACCTCCCCGCGACGAAGAAATCGAACTTCGCCCTCAACCTCGAATTCGGGATGCTGCGCCCCTACGACAGTCAGGCCCAACGCGACTCCGGGCGGGACACGCTCCCGATCTTCGAGCGCTACCGGATCGGCGGCGACCGCTCGGTCCGCGGCTTCAAGTACGGCGCGATCTTCCCGATCGACAGCCAGAACAGGGCCTTCTTCGACGAGAACGGTGCCCTGCTCGGCGGCGACAAGTTCCTCGTCTTCAACCTCGAGTACGTCTACCAGCTCGCCGGCCCCCTCAAGCTCGCGCTGTTCTTCGACGCGGGCAACGCGTGGCTCGAGGGCCAGACGATGAACCCGTTCAAGTTGCGGTCGTCCGCGGGCCTCGAGATGCGGATCTTCCTGCCCATCTTCCAGGCTCCCCTGCGGTTCATTTACGGGGTCAACCTCGATCCGAAGACGATCCTCGACCGGACGGGCGCCCCCCTCCCGAACGGGCAGGAGAGCCGGACCGACTTCCAGTTCTCGATCGGAACGACGTTCTGAAGCAACGCGGGCGAAGACCGGATGCGTGGATCGGCAGGGCCGGGTGCGCGCCTCCGGAACCCCCGGCGGTCTCCGCCCCGCCGTTTGGTCTAGAATCCGGCGCTCGGCCGGTCCCCCGGCGCCCCCAAGGACAAGAATCGTTAAGGAGTCAGATTTCATGAAGCGCACCGTCACGTTCGCGGCCGGCCTCCTCGCTGTTGCGGTCGGCCCGGCCCTCGCGCAGACCCCCGCGACGGCCTCCACGAGGATCGGCGTCATCGAGGTCCAGCGCATCGTCCAGGAATCGGCCATCGGCAAGGAGAGCCTCGCCCGGGTCCAGAAGCTTCAGCAGGCGAAGCAGGAGGATCTCCAGAAGCGCCAGAAGGAACTGCGCGACCTCGAGCAGAAGATCCAGGACCAGGGCAAGGCCCTGTCCGAAGACGCAATGGAGAAACTCCAGAAGGAGTACCAGGCCAAGGCCGTGGAGCTCAAGCGGTTCCAGGACGACGCGCAGCGCGAACTCGAGGAAGCGCAGCGCAAGGAGCTCGGGGACCTCGAGAAGCGGATCATGCCCGTGATCAACGACGTAGCGAAGGAGCAGGGCTACCAGCTCGTCTTCAACAAGTTCAACAGCGGGCTCCTCTTCGCCGACGACAAAGGTGTCGACCTGACGGACGCCGTCATCACGAAATTCAATTCTCAGATCGCCGCGCCGAAGGCCGCCGCGGCCACGAAGCCGGCCGCGTCC
>JBAUSZ010000337.1:0-18206 GCA_049581965.1 Thermoanaerobaculia bacterium
GCAGCCCCCACATCCGGCACGTTCCGAATCGTGGCTCTGGGCGACTCCCTCACGCGCGGCACCGGCGACACCGCCGGCAGCGGCGGGTACCCCGAGCGCGTCGCGGCCGCCCTGCACAAGACGGGCCTGACCGTCACCGTCGACAACCTCGCGGTCGACGGCGCGGAGACGGGGGATCTTCTGAGAAAGATGGAAGACCCGGCGACGAAGGAGCGGATCGCCGTCGCGAACCTGATTCTGCTGTCCATCGGAGGCAACGATCTGAGCCACTCTCTTCGTTCGGTGATGCCGGGCGAGACGGCCGCCGATCCGACGGCCGCGGCCCTTTCGACGGCCTCTCTCAACCTTCAGAGAATTCTTTCTCTCCTCCGGACGGCGAACGGCTCTGCGCCCATCAGAATCCTCGGCCTCTACAACCCCTTTCCCGAGGGCTTCGATCGCCGGATCGCCCGCGAGACGCTCCTCAAGTGGAACGTCGCGCTGGAGGAGGCGAGCTTCGGCGTGTCGAACGCGCTCGTCGTGCCCACGGCCGACGTCTTCGACGAGCGGCCCGACCGCCTCTCGGCCGACCGCTACCACCCGGGCGCGGACGGCTACGCCGAGATCGCGGCGCGCGTCGTCTCGACGCTCCGCCTGCCCGCGCCCGAAGGACGCTCCTCGTGAGGGACTTTCGCGAGGAGGCCGGCGTCGACATCGGCGCGACGCTCGCCAAGGCCGTCGTCGTCCCCGCGGGAGGAGATCTCGACATTTTCGAGTCCTTCGTCTGCCCGAGCAACGACCTCCCGGCACTGGCGGCCTTCCTGGCGAGCCGCCCGCCCCTCCGCCTCGCGGCGACGGGCGCGGGCGCCCACCGCCTCGCGTCCCTCGTGAAGACCCGGGAGCCCGCGACGATCGCCGACGAGTTCGAGTCCTGGGGAGAAGGCGAGAGAGTCCTGCTCGGGCGCGCGGACTTCGCCCCCTCGACGCCGCACTACCTCGTGAGCCTCGGGACGGGCACCTCGATCCTGCGCATCGGGCAGGAAGGACGCGTCACTCGCGCCGGGGGCACGGGCCTCGGCGGCGGGACGCTGCGGGGCTTCGGCCAGCTCCTCCTCGATCAGGCCGACCACGACGCCCTGACGGCCCTCGCATTCCAGGGCGACCGCCGCCGCGTGGACCTTCTCGTGCGCGACCTCTA
Organism: Thermoanaerobaculia bacterium; assembly: GCA_049581965.1. Taxonomy (GTDB): domain Bacteria; phylum Acidobacteriota; class Thermoanaerobaculia; order UBA5066; family UBA5066; genus Fen-183. The sequence continues at coordinate 1,178 of JBAUSZ010000337.1, forward strand.
CCCTCCCGGGGAGATCGCCCTGCAGGGAGACCTGACGGCCTCGAACCTCGGGCACATCGTCTCGCGCGACGCGCGCGACGTCGCGAACGCGATCACCGGTCTCGTCGGCGAGAACGTCGGCCTCCTCGCGGCCGCACTCTCGAAGCAGGAGGCCGTTTCCTTCCCCGTCGACATCGTCTACGCCGGCTCGACGCTCCGCCAGAACCCCGCCCTGCGGGACGTCCTGACTTTCGCGACGTCCGTGGGAGGGGCCCGCGCGCGATTCCTTCCACACGGCGAATTCGTCGGCGCCGTGGGCGCGCTCGCGCGGGCGCGCGGCCCCGCGGCGGGAGGAGACACGCGATGAACCCCAAGATCGACCTCGAGGGCCGAGTCGCCCTCGTGACGGGCGCCTCGCGTGGGATCGGCGCCGAGATCGCCCGCTCGCTCGCCGCCGCGAACGCCCGCGTCGCCCTCCACTACGGCACGTCGCACGAGGCCGCGCGGTCCGTGGCGGACTCGATCGCCGCCTCCGGGCACTCCCGCCCGCTCGTCGTCTCCGCCGACGCCGCCGACTCCGCGGCGCGCCGCAGGCTCCTCGCCGACGTCGTGAGGGGCCTCGGTGCGCCCGAGATCCTCGTGAACAACGCGGGCTTCTACCGACCCAACCCCTTCGAGCAGGGCGACGACGAGGCCTTCCTGGCCCGCTGGCGCGCCACGATGGCGGTGAACCTCGAGGCCGCCGCCCACCTCTCGTTTCTCGCGCTGCCCGCGATGCGCGAGAGGAGGTGGGGACGTATCGTCATGATCGCGTCGCGCTCGGCGTTCCGGGCCGAGACGGACCACCCCGATTACGCCGTCTCGAAGGCCGGCATGGTCAACCTCGCCCGCTGTCTCGCGCGGAACGAGGGTCCCCGCGGGATCACGGCGAACGCGGTCTGTCCCGGCTGGGTCCGGACCGAGGCCGTGCGCGAGGCTCTCGACGGGCCGCAGGCAGCAGACGTCCTCGCCCAGATCCCGCTCGGGCGCGTCGCCTCGACGGCCGACGTCGCGAACGCCGTTCTCTACCTCGTCTCGCCTCTCGGGTCCTACGCGAACGGGATCGCGATCCCCCTGAACGGCGGCTCGTACCTTCACTGAGTTCTTGCACGGAATTCATCGTTCGGGCGGATAATTCCCTCTGCGGACCATGCGCACGGGCAATCCCGTCCTGCTCGCGCTCGTACTCGGCGGCGTCGCCGCCGCGCAGGAGCGCGCGCCCTCCGGGCGAAAGCACGAGGAGCGCCAGCACACGCCGCCTGCGGCGCAACTTCGCCTTCCGCCCCCCGACACGTTCCGCCTCTTCCCGCAGCTCGCGGAAGATCCTCGCCTCGACCTCTCGGAACTTCCGGAAGAGCGCCGCCCCTTCCACCAGCAGGGCGATCCCGACTCGCTCTTCACGCTCGGCAAGCCTTCCCCGCAGGGTGAGCTGCACCTCCTCGCCGCTTTGGAGGTCAACGAGATCTTTCTCAAGGCGATTCCGCCCGATCCCCTCGTCTCGTCGAGCGACACGCGCCCGCGCGCCGCGGGCAGTTTCCTGCCGTTCGACAGCCAGCGTCGCCCGTACCAGCTCCGACTCGGCGCCCGCCTCGTCTGGTAGTGCTAGCCTGACGGGCGATGAGACGACTCTTCGCCTTCGCGCTCGCCTGCGCCCTGTCGTGCCCTTCCGTGGCCGCCGCCCAGGCGGGCGGCCCGGTCGCGCGTTCGGTCGAGGTCTCCGTCACGAACGTGGACGTCGTCGTGACGGACTCGAAGGGCCAGCCGATCACGGACCTCACGGCGGCCGACTTCGAGGTCCGACAGGACGGAGTCGTCCAGCCCCTCACGAACTTCTCGTTCATCCGGAACTTGCCGCCCGCGACTCCGGCCACACCTCTCGCGCCCGCTCCGCCGCCCGCGGCCCGGGCCGACCTCTCGCAGCAGCAGGCGGCCCGCGCCCACCTCATCGTCTTCCTGGACGAGATCCACCTCGCGACGATCGACCGCAACCGGGCCCTGCGGAGCCTCCGCGAGTACCTGCCGACCGTGATCGGACCCGGCGTCGAGGCGCAGCTCGTCACGTGGGACCGCGGCCTGAGGATCCGGGGGCCGTTCACGTCGGACGTGCCCGTCCTTCTCTCGATGCTCGAGACGCTCGAGAAGGAATCGTCCACGGGTGACGTCCCGATTCGCGAGCGGGACCGGGTCGTGCAGCAGATCGACAGCGCGCTCCTGGCGGATGCTCGGACCCGGGACGTGCTCCTCTCGCAGGCGGTCTCCTCGCTGCGTGCGTGGTGCGATGCCCAGTCGACCGACGTGGATGCGACGATGGGCGCCCTTCGCGCCTCCCTCGGCGCCGTCGCCGGCGTCGAAGGACGCAAGGTTCTCTTCTTCGTGACCCAGCGCCTCACGCCGTCGCCGGGACGCGACCTTTTCGACTACATCCAGACGGCGGGTGGGCAGTCGATCCGTAACTCGCGGAGCCTCGGCGTCGACGACCTTTCCTACAGGACCTTCGATCGTTCGTCCTCGTTCCGGGGCCTCGCGAGCGCCGCGAACGCGGCCGGCGTCTCGCTCGTCACGATCGAGGCGAGCGGCCTCGATTTCGACACGACGTTCTCGGCGCAGTCGGGCTCGAGCCTCGGGAGGCTCGACGAGGGGATCGCGTCGCTCGACATGAAGGCGGCCCTCGGGCTCCTCGCGGACGAGACGGGGGGCGCCACGATCCAGGACCGCAACAACCTCGCTCTCGCCCTCAAGAGCCTCGAGGCGGACTGGACCGCCTACTACTCGCTCGGGTACGAGAGTCCGGACGCGAAGCCGGGAAAGCCACGTTCCATCAAGGTGTCCGTCAGCCGCCCCGGTGCCCGAGCGAGATCGCGCCGCACGGTCATCGAGCGCACTCCGGAGGAGAAGGTCGCCGACGCGGTCCTCTCGGGAGTCCACATTCCGCGCACCGTCAACCCCCTGCGCGCCTCCCTCCGCATCGGCACGCCGAAAAAGTCCGGCAAGATGTGGCTCGTCCCGCTCGACTTCAGGATCCCGTTCGACAAGCTCACGCTCGTTCCGCAGGGCGGTCGGGCGAGAGGGGCCGTCCTCTTCACGGCCGTCGCCGCGTCGCCGGACGGGCGCATCTCCCCCGTCACGACCGAGCGAGCCCCGATCGACGTCCCCGAGGCCGACCTCGCGGCGCTCTCGGGCAAGTCCTTCACCTACTCGGCGACCCTCAAGGTGCGACCCGGGGAGCAGGTCCTCTCGACGGCGCTCACGGACGAGGTTTCGCGCCTCTCGAGCTTCGTCCAGCCGCACGTTCTGATCGGCGACAAGCCCGGGACGCGCTGAGGGCGGCCGCCGCGGCGGCCCTCGCCGGCCGTTCAGACCATGAACTGCCGGATGGAAGCGCAGACGGAGAGCAGCTGCGGCCCGTCCATCCGCCCGATGATGTTGCGGATCACCGATCCCATCACTTGCTGCGCCCCGGACAGGCCGAGATTCGCGGACTGTTGCACGATGAATCCCACCTTGGCGAGTTTCAACGGGCCCATGAAGTACGTGTCGAGGCCGGCGTTCGACAGCTCCACGACGACCTGGGCGAGAGCGTCGCGGTGCTCGACGGCGTCCGAGGCCCCCTCGAGACGTTCCAGCACCGCGAGCGTCCTCTTGCGGAGCGCGTCGGAATGGTAGAAGCGAAGGAACGGCTTGGCGGACGGCCCGGCCCTTCCCCGGCGAACGGCTCTCACTTCAGCCTCGGCTCCAGCCATCCGATCCACCGCCGCCAGACCTCGCGCGAGCGGACCGGGTCGCCGGGGAAGTGGCCGCCGACGGGGATCGCCACGAACGAAGTCTCGACGCCGGCCCGCTTCAACGCGTGGAACAGCTTGAACGACTGCGTGAACGGAACGCGGAAGTCGCCCGTGTCCGAGAGGATGAGCGTCGGCGTCTTCGCCCGCGTCGCGTACGTGATGGGCGACTGCTCGCGGTAGAGCGCCTCTCCCCCGGGGGAGAACGGCGTCGCGAGTCCCTTCATCGAGTAGCGCATCTGGACGTTGAAGTCGGCGAGGAAAAACTGGTCGGCGAGATCCGTCACGGCCGCTCCTGCGACGGCGGCCTTCCAGCGGGTGTCGTGGCCGATGAGCCATGACGTCATGTAGCCGCCGTAGGACCACCCGGAGACCGCGATCCGTGACGGGTCGACGAACCCGCGCTCGAGGAGCGCGTCGACGCCGGATAGGACGTCGCGCCCGGGGCCGTCCCCCGCGTCGTTGAAGATCGCCCGCTGGTAGGCGTTCCCGAGGTTGTCGCTCCCGCGGTAGTTCGGCGAAAAGACGGCCCAGCCCTGGGCGGCGAGAAGCTGCGCCGGCACGGAGAAAGCGCGCGTCGAGGCGGCCTGCGGACCGCCGTGGATGTAGAGAATGAGCGGCACCTTCGCCCCGGGCTGGAGACCGGGCGGCAACGTCAAAACGCCGTCCTCCTTCCACCCGTCCGGGCCCTGCCACGTGAAAGTCTCGACCTTTCCGAGGTCCCGGCCCGCGATCTCGTCGTTGAGACCGGTCAGGCGCCTCGGAGCCGCCGTCGCGGACGCCATGATCCAGAGCTCTCCCGGACGGCCGGGCTCGCTTCCGACGAAGGCGATCGAGCCGTTCTTTCCCAGCGAAGCGTCGACGAAGAAGGACCAGGCGGGACTCACGTCGCCCAGCTCGAGACGCCTGGCCGCACCGCCGAGCGGCGCCAGCCAGAGCGACACGCGCGTCCCGTCGTTCCCGCCCACGAGGAGCGCCTTGCCGTCCGGCGTCCAGACGGACGCGTAGAGGCAGCGGTCGATCGGCTTCGTCAGGTTCGTCCCCTCGCCGCCCGACGCCACCGACGTGACGTGAATGTCGTTCACGTTGTTCGGGTCGCGGTCGCGCGGGCACCAGTACGAAAGCTTCGTGCCGTCCGGCGAGAAGACCGGCGTGCTCTCGAAAAAGGCCTTCCCGGTGACCGCGCGGATCGCGCCGGTCGCGACGTCCAGGATCTGCACGGCGCTTCGGTCGCCGTCTCCGGAGTGCGGCGTTTCGACGCGGACGAAGGCGAGGAGCTTTCCGTCGGGAGACCACGAGAGGGGCGACGAAGGCGAGTTTGGCGGGAGGACCGCGGGAAGGCTCCAGGCGCCCGACGTCAGGCGCTTCGCCTCTCCTCCCTCCGCGGGCGCGAGCCACGCGTGGACGGGCATCGGGGCCTCGGTCACGAACATGTTGTCGTTTCCGACTTCGAAGAGGTCGTTGCCCTTCTCGATCTCCTTCTTGTTTGGCCGTTCGTCCTCGGCAGCGTACGCGAAGGCCTTTCCGTCGGGCCGCCACGCAAAGTGCTGGACGCCAGCCGGCGCGCTCGTCACCTTCTGAGCCTCGCCGCCCGCCATCGGCAGGACCCAGATCTGCGGCTTCGCGTCCTTCTCGGCACCGTCCGGCGCGAGGAAGGCAAGGCGATCGCCGGAGGGCGACCAGCGCGGGTGTGAGGCGCTCTTCCGGCCAAGCGTCAGGGCCCTCCGTGCGCCCGTCGCGACGTCCACGAGCTCGAGCTCGGAGTTCCACTTGTTCTTTTCGACGTCCGCGCGCGTCACGACGACGACAATCGAGCCCCCGTCGGGCGAGATCCTCGGGGACGACAGCCGGACGATCCTCGCGAGGTCGTCGAGCTCGAAACGCTTCGCCTTCGGCGCGTCGGCCGCGAGCGGTACGGCGGTCCAGAGGAGCACCGACACTGCGAGGACCCGGAGACGGATGGAACTCTTCACGTTACCCCCTTCGCGTCGCGTCGGCAGAGGATACAGGCGGCCGCGCCCGACCCGAGTCAGCGCGCCCCGCCCGCCCAGCGCGCGACCGTGAAGACGACGCCCACGACGTAGAGCGCGCCGAAGACGAGCTTGTTGTGCCGGGCGAGTGCCTCGGGGAGGCAGATGTCGAAATTGGCGCGCCGATCGCTCGTGTGCCGCGCGGCGAGCGGCGTGAGCGGGCAGCGCCAGCCGTTGAAGACGAGGACGAGAACCTCGACGAAAACGACTCCGATGAAGACCGCCGCCGCGCGCAGGTCCCCGCGCCAGGCAAGAGCCGGAATCGCGACGATGCAGGCCACGAAAAACGCCCAGACGAGCGTGTGGATGGCCTTGATCAGCCTCAGCGCGTCCAGCGGCCGCAACGGACCGTCACCGTTCGACACGGTATTCGCTCTGCACGAGGCCGCTCGGAAAGTGGCGCGTCGAGACGTGCCGGAGCCGGATGTCGCGCGGCAGGGATCCGAAGAGGGGAATCCCTTCTCCGATCAGGACAGGCACGCGCGTGATGACGAGACGGTCCACGAGCCCCGCGCGCAGGAATCTCTGAATCGTGATTCCGCCGTCGACGTAGAGGTGATGGATCCCACGCGCACCGAGCTTCGAAACGATCTCGGCCGGCGGGCCGGCCATCTGTTCGACGACGCCTCCGCGGACCGCGGACAGGTCGACGGGGCGGCCGCTGAGGACGACGACGCGCTTGCGGCCATAGGGCCAGGCCTCGAAGAGGAGGACCGCCTCGAAGGTCTTGCGGCCGATCACGAGCGCGTCGACGCTCGCGATGAACTCGTCATAACCGTGCGGTTCGCCGCCGCCCGGCGGAAGGAAGTCCAGAGCGCCGTCCGGCCGCGCGATGAACCCGTCGACGCTCGTCCCGACAAAGACGGAGACCGGCATGGCCGACAAGGCTATCCCGTCGGCGCGTGTCAGGCGAGCAGTCGCTGAAGCGCCCGGATCTGGCGCACGTGCCCGCCCACGTGGACCCGAAGCATCCGGACCGCCTGCTCCACGGTCAGCGGGCCGGCAACCGGATGCTCGAAGACGGCTCGTCGCACGCCTTCGGGGCCGAGCCGTGCGATGCACGACCGGAGCCAGTCCTGGTTCTCGTCCCAGAGCCGCCGCAGCTCGGCCAGGCTCCGATCGCCACGCGGCACCATCGCGGGCGACGGCACGCGCACCGGGATGCCGGACCTCAGGATGAAGAGGACGAGGAGATAGCGTACGTGATTCTCCGGCCCGCGCTTCCCGTCCACGAGACGCGAGGTGTCGGGCAGCCCCTTGAAGACGGCGCGCTCCGCGAGAACGAGATGCTCGACGATCTCGAGCATCGACCACTTGCCCGCGCGAGGCTTCGCCTCGAGCACCGCGGGATCCAGCGCCTCCAGCTCGTCGAGCAGGGCGCGGCGCATCCCGTCGAACGACCGGAGACGCTCGTTCAGAGTCACGCTCCTGCGCGCCTCAGGACGACCGGGGCCGCGCCGTCGTTCCGAACCGCGCGGCGTTCCTCTCACGCGCCTTGCGCGCCTCCTCCTCGCGAGTCCGCGGCCCGGCGCTCGTCACGAGGGAGCGGACCAGGCGGCGCGCGGCGCCCGCGACCTCGTCCACCGCTCGGTCGAACGCGGCCTCGTTCGCCTTGGACGGCGTGTGGAAGCCGCTCAGCTTCCGGACGAACTGAAGGGACGACGCGCGGATCTCCTCCTCCGTTGCCGGCGGCTCGAAGTTGAAGAGCGTCTTGATGTTTCGGCACATCGGGTCCTCCCGGGGACGGCCACCCGGCCCTCCCCCTCGCGTCCTCAGGGGTGGGTCAGCGCGGCGTCCCGGCGAAGCAGAAGAACGAAAAGGACGACGTGGGTGCAAAGGAGCAACGGAACGAACACCGTTGGGATGAAGTAGGTCGCGCCGAGAGACGAAGGCCGGATTCCGACGCCCGCGAGTCCCTGGTAGAACGCGAAGAGCAGATCCGCGGTGCCCCAGAGGTTGAAGACCCAGAGGAGCGGGCGGGCCGCGGGCCCCCGGGCAGCCCCAAGGGCCGCCCACGCAAGGACGACCGCCCCGAGGTCGCCGGTGGCCGCGGGAGCCGAGAAGCCCGACGGCAAGGTGGGCCCGGCCACTCCGGGAATCAGGAAGGCCGCTCCCACGAATCGAAAGACATGCAGGAAGAGGATCGGGCGCGCCGCCTGTGGCAGCGGCAGGCCGGAGACTCGCGGCCAGAGATACAGGCGGCAAATCCCCGCCCAGGCGGCGAGTGAGAGCGCAACACTCGATCCGAAGAGCAGAAGCTCGTTCATGCGCGGAGGTCCTCCACTCCCCCATGCGTGAGTCCCGGTACGCCGCCGCGTCCCCGCCGGATTCGCCCGTGCGAAAGGGACCTAGGTCTGAAAACTATCGATGCTTGCCTTTCATTTTCCCAATGGAGCCCGCCACGAGTCGCTCGAGGACCTCGAGATCGACATCGGCGAGCCTGCGGATGTAGAGGCAGCCCTTCCCCGTCTTGTGCTCACCGAGCCTGGAGAAAAGCTCCTCGTGCTCGGGAGAGCGCGTCAGGCCGTAGACGCTGATGTCACCCTTTCGCGAGGAGAAGCCCACGAGACACATGTCGCCCTCGCGACCGCTCTCGTACTTGTAGTGGTAGCTGCCGAACCCCACGATGCTCGGTCCCCACATCTTCGGCGGCTGTCTGGTCGCCTTCGTCATCAGTTTTGCCAGGGCTTCGCAGTCCCTGCGCCTGGCCGGGTCCTCGATGGCGGAGAAGTACTTCTCCACGCTCGCCTCTGTGACCTTCGTCTTGTTTTCCGCCATTGCTGCTCCTACCGGGTAAGGGCGTAGTGAGCGAATTCCCTCCACGAGCCCCCCTTCCCCCGGTCCTCCATGAGCACGTTCCAGCTCTTCGTTTCGGGATTCAACGTGAAGGTGGTGTGGAACGGACCGTCCGGGTACTCGAAGACGAAGAGGACTGCGTTGCCGCTCCGTTTCCCGAAGCCGAGAGTTTCCGACCACCTGCCGCCAAAGGTGCCGAGCCAGTGCGCCACGTAACGTTCACTCGCGTTGTCGTAGCCGATGTAGGCGGTGGCCTGATACGCAGGCGGGTCGCTCACGTCCCGCATTTCGAGCCTCAGGAACTGATGGTTGAGGGTCCAGTCGACGCGAAGGGAATACTTGGCAGGGCGTGCTCGTACCGCGCCTGCCATGGTCCACGAGCCGGTCAGCTGCTCGAAGAGGGGGTCCTGGAAGATGCGCTGAGGTCCATCCAGGGGAGGCTCTGCCTGCTGACCACTCGCCGGAAAGGCCATCAGGGCCAGGCAGAGGAAGAGCATGAAGCGGTGTCCTGACGGCACGCGTACCTCCGATCGGGTTCTGCCGCTCGACGATATCGCGCCGAGTGGCGAGCGCAAGCCCGTCCGCGGTCAGCCCACGGGCCACACGGGGTACGCGGAGATCGCGATCAGCCATTGCGCCGGGAAGTACGTCGCGTGGACGAGCGCCGTTGCGCCCCGGAATGGCGCCCGGAAGCGATTCCATGCGAGGAGCGAGTCGGAGAGAACGAAGAGGCCGGCGCCGAGGGCCGCGGACCAGGCCGGAGTCGTGTGGAGGTGGAGGGATCGACTCGCGGCCTGGCCGGCCATGAGGAGAAGGAGCGCGACGTAGAGGAGCACGGGTGCGCGCAGGCGCCTGGGGATGGCCGACCACAGAGCCGGGAGGACGAAACAGCCGATGGCAAGAAACAGGAGGAAGGGTGACGGAGGCGTCGCGAACCGGCTGTCGGACGTGAACGCGAGGACGTAACACGCGTGCGCGAGAAGGAAGCTGATCAAGCCGGAACGAAAATGGTCGGACGGGAGCATGAGAAAGACGTCGCCAACCAGGGAGAAGCAAAGGCCGGCAACGATGGCCAGCGTGTAGCGTGAGGCCAATCGCGGATCCCCGGACGCGGCGAGCAAGACGAGAAGGGCCGTGGTGAGCGGCTTGAAGACGTACACGAGGCGCCGGCGGCCGAGCGCATGCGCCGCGACTGCGATCGAAGCCGAGGCGGCGATCGCCAGGCTCAGCCCGACGGGGGCCGGCGGACCTGCCGTGCCTCAGCCTGCCTTCACCGCCGGAGCGGGCGCCGCCGGCTTCGGTGGCGGAGGCGGCATGCGGTTGATCGCGACGCCGCGCTCGAGGAGCGCCGGGAGGAGCGGGAGGCCCGAGGGCTCGAACTCCCCCGCCTTCTTCATCGGGCTCTCGCCCTCGTACGGCCGGTAGCCGTAGCCCGGGCCGCCCGCCGCGGTGTCGGACGCCTTCTCCGTCAGCTCGGGGATCCCGAGGACGCCGCCCTTGCGGTCGAAGAACGACAGCTCGTAGTCCCGCGTCATCCAGATCGCGTCCTTCGGGCACGCGTCCACGCAGTACCCGCAGTAGACGCAGCGCAGGAGGTCGATCTCGAAGACGGTCGGGTACTTCTCGTACGCGAGCACCGGGTGCTCCCCCGCCACGATGTGGATGCACTCGGCCGGGCAGGCCGTCTCGCACATGTAGCACGCGACGCACTTCAGCGTGTCGTCCTCGCGCGTCTTGAGGATGTGCCGGCCGCGGAAGCGGCCCGAATACTTGCGGAGCATCTCCGGGTACTGGATCGTCGGAAGCCCCTTCATGTTCGTGATGTTTTTCAGGAAGTGGGAGAGCGTGCGGGCGAGGCCCTTGACGATCTCGACGAGATAGATGCTCTCGGCAAGCGTGGTTTTCGGGACGGTGAGGGTGACGACCTTGGCGCCCATCAGCGGTCCAGCTCCCCGGCAATGATGTTCAGCATTCCGAGCGTCGCGACGGCGTCGGACACCATTCCGCCCTTGATGATCTTCTCGAACGAGGCGAAGAGCGGGAAGCACGGCGGCCGCACCTTGAGGCGGTACGGGAAGCCGCTCCCGTCGGAGACGACCGTGAAGCCCAGCTCGCCGTTCGCGCCCTCCGTGTACGAGTAGATCTCGCCCGGCGGCACCTTCACCCCTTCGAAGACGAGCTTGAAGTGGTAGATGAGGGCCTCCATCTCGTTGTAGACCATCTCCTTCGGCGGGAGGATCACGCGGTAGTCGTCCGAGCGGACGGGCCCGCCGGGGAGCTTGTCGAGGACCTGCTCGATGATCCGCATCGACTGCTTCATCTCTTCGACGCGGACGAGGTACCGGGCGTAGTTGTCGCCCTCCGTCATGATCGGGACGTCGAAGTCCACTTCGCCGTAGAACTCGTAGGGCTGGTCCTTGCGCACGTCGTACGGGACGCCCGACGCCCTCAGGCACGGCCCCGTGAAGCCCCACGCGAGCGCCTGCTCCTTCGTGACGACGCCGGTGTCCCGCAGCCGGCCCCAGACGATCTTGTTGCGCGTCACGAGCTTTTCGACGTCGGCGATCCGCTCGCGCGTGCCCTTGATGATCTCGCGGCACCACGGGACGAAGTTCTCCGGGACGTCGTTCGCGAGGCCGCCGACGCGCCCGTACGACACGGTCAGCCGCGCGCCGCTGCAGGCCTCGAGAAGGCCGTAGATCTCCTCGCGGGGCTGGTACGCGTACCAGAAGTTCGTGAGGCCGCCGATGTCCACGAGGTTCGCCGCGAGGCACACGAGATGGTCCATGACGCGGCTGAACTCGCCGAGGATCGTCCGGATCGCGAGCGCGCGCGGGGGTGGCGTGACCCCGAGCATGGACTCGATCGCCCGCGCGTAGCCGTTGTTGTTCAGCATCGGCGAGCAGTAGTTGAGCCGGTCCGTGTACGGGAAGACCTGCGAGTACGTGTGCGCCTCGGACATCTTCTCGAAGCAGCGGTGCAGGTACCCGCACTCGCTCTCGGCCCCGACGATCGTCTCTCCGTCGAGGCGCATGACGATCCGGAGCGTGCCGTGCGTCGCGGGCTGGGAGGGGCCGAAGTTCAGCGTGACCGTCTCGAACATGTCCTCGGGCTTGTCCGTCTGCGCCGCGAGCTCGGTCTGGAGGAGGTCCTCCTCCGTGCAGAGCCAGCGCTGCTTGGCGTCGTAGTCCTTCCGCAGCGCGTGCCCGACGAACCCGTTGTGCGTCAGGAGGCGCTGGAGGTTCGGGTGACCCGAAAAGCCGATCCCCATGAGGTCCCAGGCCTCGCGCTCGTACCAGTTCGCGGCGGGCCAGACGTCGGTGAGCGTCGGGACGGTGGGGCTCTTCTCCGGGAGGTTCACGCGCAGGCGCAGGTGGGCGTTCCTCTTCGTCGAGTAGAGGATGTAGTTGGCCTGGAAGCGCTCGCCCGGCTTCGGCGCCTGCGGGCCCGGGAGGCGCGAGAGGTCCACCGAGGCGAGGTCGAGGAAGAGGTCGTACGCCGCGGCCGGGTCGTCGCGCAGGAAAAGAGCGGTCTCGTGGAGCGTCGCGGCGTCGGTCGCGAGCGTCGGGACGTCGGCCGCGGGCCGCGCCTCCGCCGTCACCTTGCCGCCGAGCTTCCGCTCGAGGATGGGGAGGAAGTCGAGCCCCTTCGGTGGCGCGAGCGTCGCGCTCACGGGTTCTCCCGTCCGCGAGCCGCCGCGATCTCCGCGTTCATCTCGCGTTTGCCCTCGGCCGTCGCCTCGGCCTCCGAAGACCCGGGCATCTCCGGAAGGGCGTGCTTGCCGGGCAGGTGAGCCATCGCCGCGTTCGACCAGGCCGGGATGGACACGACCGGATCCACACCCACACGGATCGGGACGAACGTCTTGGCTTCGCGGTGGCGCGCGAGCTCGCCCGACTGGATCTTCTTCTGCAACATGATGATCCCGTGGATGAGGTTCTCGGGCGTGGGCGGGCAGCCCGCGACGTAGACGTCCACCGGGACGATCTCGTCGATGCCCTGCACGACGTGGTACGCGCGGTAGAAGCCGCCCGTCGACGCGCACACACCCATGGAGATGACCCACTTCGGCTCGGCCATCTGGTCGTAGATCTTCTTGAGGACGGGCGCGAGCTTGTCGACGACGGTGCCCGCGACGATCAGGAGGTCCGACTGGCGCGGCGAGAACCGGACGACCTCCGCCCCGAAGCGCGAGATGTCGTAGTGCGACGAGGCGACCGACATGAACTCGATCGCACAGCAGGCCGTCCCGAACGGCATCGGCCAGAGCGAGTTGGACTGGGCCCACTGGACGGCGATGTCGAGTTTCGTCGTCAAGAAGTCGGCGCCCCCCGTGGAGGGCACGCCCGGCGCGAGGGGCGGGGCGATCTTGCCCGGCACTGCCGGCAGCGAGGGACCCGTGATCTTCATCGCACACTCCGGACGCTTGTGAAAAGCGTCACGAGGGCGATTCTATGTCACGCGGAAAGGAGGCGGCCGGCCGGACCGATCACCGCACGCCGCTCAGTAGTTCCCGAACGTCAGCCGACCGGTCAGCGTGAAGGGCCCCAGGTCAACCGAATCGGGCGTCAGGGAGATCAGGTCCTTGAAGAACAGGTCCAGATCGAAACCCACGGAGTTGATCAGGGGCACCACGGGTAGCGAAATCGTTGTTCCGTCGGGGTTTCGGCACGTCCCCGTCCAGGTCGAACCCGTCATCGTCGCTTGGTCGGCAGCAGATCGGCACCACCGGTGGACGGAACGCCGCCGCAATGGGCAGGGCGATCTTCCCCGGGCGCGGCGAACCGCACCGATCGCGCCTGGCTGCTCAATAGCCCCCGAACTTCAGCTCCCCGACGATCGACCAGACCCCGCCGATGTCCTCCCGGAACGGCGTCAGCGAGATCAGGTCGGTGAATTGCATGAAGGTCGGAAGGTCGATCGAGTCGATCAGCGGCTCGGAGGGCAGCGTGACCGACGGGCCACCCTGGAGGTCCCGGCACGTCCCCGTCCACGGGGGACCCTTCATCGTCTTCCCCTGTAATCGAAACTCGATCAGGTGCAGCCTGCAGTCGAACACGGCCGCGACGACGTCCATCTGCGACGGCGACCAGTAGCCGACCAGCTTCTGGCCGTAGCAAGCGCCTGTGACGCCCTGCCAGGAGACGCAGGGGTTCGTCAGCGCGTCCGGGTTCGGCGAGAGGAGAACGGCGACGCTGAGGTTGTAATCGTCGTTGATGACAAACCCAAAGTCGAACTGGTCCTTCACCGAGAACTCGAACGGAATCGTCGGGTTGCTGCACGCTACCGCCGCGGTCAGTTTCACCGTGAGCGTGCCGCGTCTCGGGTAGAGAATGAGCTGGAACGAGACGGGAATCGGTTTGATGCGGTGACGCCCGGAGGACTTGACGACGGCGTTGACGAGAGAGGGTTGAACGCCCGGGAGGCTGGCAGGAGCAGTGTAACTTGCCGACAACGGGGCCGTCGAGAGGGAACCGCCTCCCTTGACCGACCACGTCGCCGTGAGGTCGGATTGGGTCGCCGCGGCCGAGAGCGGCGTCTGCCCCGGCGCGGACGCCGAGCCGGCACCGACGTAAGTAATCTTCAGGACTCGCTCCTGGCCTGCTAGGACGCAGATCGGAGGGGGAGGGTCAGGCCTGACGGCGCCGAAGCGCGCGACACGGCGCGAGCCTCCCGCGAGCAAAGGCTGCAGCGGCGAGGCTGCGTTGACCGACAGCGAGGTCGAGGACACGGGGATCACGAAGACCCCGTTCAGAAGGTCGATGGAGGCGCCGCCGACCGCGGACCACGCCGAGCCGTTCAGCACGGCCAGGCCGAGGTTCCCCGAGCCCGTCCCGTTGATCTCGGTCGAGGCCCAGCCGAAGACGAGCTGGGCCGGCTTCGCGAACGTGACGCCTTCGGGAGAGATGTCGTAGGCGCTTCCGATCCCGTTTGGCGCGTCGTTCGTCGCGACCGGCGCGATCGAGAACGTCACGGGCGCGGCGAGCGCCCCGGCCGGGATCTTCAGCGTGAGGACGCCGTCGGCCGACCGGACCGCTCCTCCCTGCGGTCCGATCGTGGCGCTGGAGGGAATCGCCGCGGGCAACCTCACGAGGGACGTCACGACGGGGTCGCCCGACCCGTTGTCGATGGAGGAGTCGTAGAGGTCAAGGCTCCCCGACGTCACCCGCACGAGCACCTGCGCGTTGTCCGGGATAGCGGCGCCTGGGAACAGGCTCGCCACGTTCGGCTGGGTCCAGCCGAACGCCCCGAGCGAGCCCGTCTGCGTACCGACCGTACCTCCGGTCGCGTTCTTCAGCGTCAACGCGTACGAGGCGCCGTCCGGCCCCGCTGCAAAGCCGAGGTTCGTGCGGAAGGCGGAGCTCTGGTTCACGCCCGTCACGACCGCCCCGGCGTCCGCCGACATCAGGAACGCCGCAAGCGGGACGGCCCTCTGCTGGGCGCCAAACGTGCCCGGCCGCTGGCCAGTCGGGTCGAGGTTCGACGTCCGACAGAGGATTGCGACAGGGACGTCCGACTGGAGCCGCAGTGCCCCCGAGGAGCCCGCCGGCAGCCCGAAGACGGCCGACAGGATGTCCGGAAGGTCCACGATCCTCCCCGCGGGAACGGCCACCTGCTCGGTCCGCGGCGAGGGGTTGCTGTCGCCCGCGGGCAGCCAGGACACCGTCACGGTCGCGTCGGCCGAGGGGTCGGGGTTATAGAGCCTTCCGTCCGTCCGCCAGAACGTGCCGAGCTGGCCTCCTGCCCGCGTCACCCCGTTCACGAGAACGTCCTGGGGCCCTTCGGGGAGATCCTCGAAGGAGTACAGCGAGCCGTCTCCCGTGACGTTGTCCACGACGACGGCGTACCCCGCCGCCCGTCCCCGCGTCACCAGTATGTTGGCGCGACCCACCGGCAGGGGCCCCGTCGCGAAGCTTCCGACGGAGACCTGCTGGAGGCCGGCGGACGTCAGCGAGAAGGCCTGCTGCCCCATCGCGTTGCCGCTCTGGTCGTAGAGCGTCACGGTCGCGTCGCCGCCGCCCGAGTCCGGGAAGACGACCGCGATGTTCGTGCGGTAGTCCGGGCTCTGCGTCACCCACAGGCTGTCGGCAGTGTCCGCCTGCAGGAGGAACCGGTCGGTCGCGATCACTGGCAGCGCGACGCCGAAGGTTCCTGTCGATGCCGTGTTGTAAGTCCGCCCGCGGATGATCAGCGGCTGGTCGGACGTGACCTGGATGGCTCCCACGGCCTGCGCCGCGCCGAAGACGCTGGCCACGGCGTCCTTCAGAGTCAGGCTCTGGCCCGCGGGCAGGACCTGCACGATCGGGAACCCCCCCATCGTCGGCGCGAACGCGAACAGGATGTTCGCCGGCGCACTTCCGGGGTTCGCGATCACGATGTCCGAGACGTAGTTCGTCCCGTTCTGCCCGGGAGACTTGACGACCCCGGGAACCGTGTATGAGAAGAAGCTCTGGACCGGCTGGCCGGCAGCAGGTCCCGCGAGAGCCAGGGCCGCCGCCGCCGCGGCAACCGCGCGGAGTGCGGACGGGAGGGCGCGATGGAAACCGGACGCGAGCGCGAGTCTTGCCTTCATGGCCGCCTCCCCGGGGGACTCGGGATTCACCCCTTTCTAGAAATGCGAGAATTCGTCTCACTTCCCCTCATGGGAGACCCCCAGAGTCCCGCCCCGGCCGGAGAGGTCACGCGGCTGCTTCGAAAGTGGAGCGCCGGGGACAAGGACGCGCTCGAAAGTCTCCTCCCCCTCGTCTACGACGAGCTGCGCCGCCGGGCCGGCGCCTACCTGCGCGCCGAGCGCGCCGGCCACACCCTGCAGCCGACCGCCCTCGTCCACGAGGCCTACCTCAAGCTCGTCGGCGGGGACGCGATCGAGTGGAAGGACCGCGCGCACTTCTTCGGCGTCGCGGCCCGGGCGATGCGGCAGGTGCTCGTGGACCATGCGCGGGCGCGCAACGCGGCCAAGCGCGGCGAGGGGCAGGTTCTCGTCGCCCTCGCCGCCGCCGGAGACGCGGCGACACCACCGCGAAACCTCGACCTCCTCGACCTCGACCGGGCACTGTCGAAGCTTGCCGGCCTCGACGAGAGGCAGTCACGCCTCGTGGAGCTGCGACTCTTCGCGGGACTCACGATCGAGGAGTCGGCGGAGGTGCTCCAAGTCTCGCACGCGACCGTGAGCCGCGAGTGGAAGCACGCCGAGGCCTGGCTGCAGCGGGAGATGACGGGCCCGCCGTGACCGAGGCTCTTTTCCGAAGGGCGAAGGAGGTCTACCTCGACGCCCTGGACAGGCCCGAGGCCGAGCGCGCGGCGTTCGTCGCCGCGGCCTGCGGGACCGACGCGGCGCTCCGCATCGAGGTCGAGTCGCTCCTCGTGGCGGGCTCGGCGCAGCGCCTCGCGGAAGTCGTCCGCGAG
>JBAUSZ010000338.1:0-14761 GCA_049581965.1 Thermoanaerobaculia bacterium
GCCGCGTCCGACGCGCGGGTCGCGGCGAGAACTGCCGAGGTCGCCGCGAGGTTGAGGCCCGCGACGATGACGATCAGGAAGACCGCCGCGAACAGGACATACCGCTCGAGGCGGAGCGCAAGGACGAGCGCCCGGTTCTGCTCCTCCCACGTCACGACGGCGACCGAGGGGCCGAGCGCGCCCGACACGGCGGCCGCCGCCCTGCCGGGGTGCTCGGCATCCGTCAGGCGCACCTCGTAGCCCGTCGAGCCGTCCGGCCCGAGGGCGAAGAGGCGGCGCGCGTCCTCGAGCGGCAGCGAGGCTTCGGCCGCCTTCCGGCCGACGCCGGACGGCGCGATACCGGCGATCTTCATCGTCGCGACGATCGGGACCGGTCCGAGGGGCGAGAGACGCGAGCGCGAGGACACGAGCGTGACGGTTTCCCCCGCGACGAGGCCGATCGGCCTCGCCTGCGCCGCATCGAGGACGAGGCCTTTCTCTCTCTCGCGCCCGACGGCCATCGCGGGCATCGCCTGCGAGCCCAGGCTCACCCAAACGCGGCCCCTCGCGACCGGAGAGACCGAGGCAACGCCGGGGACGGCCGCGAGCCTTCCGGCGATCCGGTCCGCGTCGTGGAACTCCCCGCGCCCCGCCGGCGTCACGAGGAGATGTGGCGTCTCGACGAGAAGGCGTTTCCGGATGTTCGCCTGGAAGCCCGCGAGGAGGGCGAGCGAGACGACGAGCGCCGCGACGCCGAGCGCGAGACCGAGGAACGCCGCGAGCGCGACGACCCCGACCTGCGCGTCGCGCCGGGACGCGAGGAGGTAGCGGCGGGCGAGGAAGAATGAGATCAAGAGAAGAATTTCTTAGAAGGTAAATGCACCCGCGTGACGGTACGGTCATCCGTCGCGAGCGGCGCTTGGCCCCATCTGCGGACCTTTCTAAGCATCTTTCTCTTTGTCTTTCTCCACGTCTTTCTTCGGCCGCATGAGGGGGAAGAGGATCACGTCGCGAATCGAGTGCGAGTTCGTGAAGAGCATCGCGAGGCGGTCGATGCCGACGCCCTCGCCCGCCGTCGGCGGCATCCCGTAGGCGAGCGCCTCGACGTAGTCTTCGTCGTAAAGCATCGCCTCTTCGTCTCCTCGCGTCCGTTCGGCAGCCTGCGCGAGAAACTTTTCGCCCTGCTCGTCCGGGTCGTTCAGCTCGCAGAAGCCGTTCGCGACCTCCATGCGCCCGATGAAGAGCTCGAAGCGGTCGGCGGTGGACGGGTCCCCCGGCTTCGTCTTCGAGAGCGGCGAGATCTCGGCGGGGTAGTCGACGACGAACGTCGGCTGGAGAAGCCGTCGCTCCGCGACGGCCGAGAATATTTCTGCTAATAGCTTTCCTTTGGATTCGCCGAACCTCTCGACGTGTTCCACACCAAACCACGAGGCCGTTTTTCTTAGAAGGTGGAGGTCGCTGAGAGACTCGCGGGTTACGGCGGGGCGCTCACCCGCCGGCACGGGACCATTCGAAGAAATCTTCTCTTTCTCTTTCTCTCTCTCCTCTTCAGCAGCAGAAAGATTCTCCAAAATCGCGTCCGCCATGCTCACTCTTCGAAACGGCGCCTTCAGCGAGATCGTCTCGTCGCCCCAGGCGAGCTCGGTCGTTTCGAGGATCTCCCGCGCGGCGCCCGCGAGAAGCTCCTCGGTGAGGGCCATCTGGTCTCGAGCGTCCGCGTACGCCGTGTAGAACTCGAGCATCGTGAATTCCGGATTGTGCTGCGTGGAGATCCCCTCGTTCCGGAAGTTCCGGTTGATCTCGTAGACCCGGGGAAAGCCTCCGACGACGAGGCGCTTGAGGAAGAGTTCCGGCGCGACGCGCAGGAAGAGCCTCAGGTCGAGGGCGTTGTGGTGCGTCACGAACGGTCGCGCCGCCGCGCCCCCCGCGAGCGTCTGCATCATGGGCGTCTCGACCTCGACGTACCCGCGGGCGTCGAAGAAGCGCCGGATGCAGGCGACGATCTTCGCGCGCACTTCGAAGGTCCGGCGCGCCTCGGGCGAGACGATCAGATCCACGTAGCGCTGGCGGTACTTTCGCTCGACGTCCGTGAGGCCGTGCCACTTGTCGGGTAGCGGCCGGAGCGATTTTGCGAGGAAGTCGAGCGACTCGCCCTTGACGGAGAGCTCGCCTGTCCGGGTGCGGAAGACGACGCCGGAGACGCCGACATGGTCGCCGAGGTCGAGCTGATCGAGGAGATCCCAGTCGCCGGGACGGAGGAGGTCCTTCTTCAGATAGGCCTGGACCCGGTGGGCGCCGTCCGAGACGTCGATGAAGACGGCCTTCCCCATCTTGCGGATCGCGAGAATGCGGCCGGGGACGCGCACCCGGCGGTCCGCCGCCGGCTCGGCCTCGAGGGCGGCGGCGTCCTTCGCGGACCAGCGGTCGACGACGTCCGAGACGAGGTGCGTCGGGTCCCAGCGGTTCGGGTAGAGAGGACGGCCGAGCGCGCCGATGCGCTCACGGGCCGCGCGGCGGTTCGCGATCTGCTCCGGGACGTCCGGTTCGGGGTCGCGGGGCTTTTCGGGCTGCGACATCGAGCCGGATTAGACCACCTCGCTCGGCGGCGAGACGGCTACTCGCCGCCGAGCGAGTTGAAGAGCAGCCAGAGGCCCGCGAAGGATCTCAGGTGCCGGAAGCGCGAGCGCGTCAGCTGCTTCCAATCGGCCGACTGCCCGTCGACGAGGACAAGCGCGTCGCGGAAGCGACCATCGACCTCGCGCGCATGGCCGAGGCATTTTCCGGCAGCCGCGAGGGTCTCTTCCGCGACGGAGGAGTCTCCGACCTCCCTCACGAGGTCCCGCAGCCTGTGCGCTTCCTCGTCCATGCGACTGCGGAGGACGGCCCCGTTGAAGAAGAGACGGTCCTGGGCGGAGATCGGCTCGCGGCCCCCCTCGCGGCCCGGCTGGCCGACCCGGAGAGCCGCGCGCACTTCCCAGTCCTCGAGGCGCGCTCCGGGTTCCGTGAGGGCGGGGCCGTCGTCGGGCTGCGCAAGGTCCACCGTGGACAGGAGTCGCCGCGCCATCTCGCTCGTGAGCCGGTCGTGCTCGGCACGCCAGGCCGCGCCCGTCGCGCGGATGGGGACGGGCGTGCTCCCCGAGACGGCGGCCTTGCGCCGCCTCACGCCGCTCCCGGACTCGGCGGATGAGTCGGGGGTGAAATCCAGGTCGTCGGCGGCGGCGGGATCGAGGCGCGCGAGGAGGCGGTGGAGCGACTCCTTCAGGCGCTTGACGTCCCGGGGGCGCACGCCGCGCCGCCGGCTCGCCTTCTCGAAATCCTCCTTGTCCTTGCGGAAGCGCTCGAGGTCCTCCAGGAACTCCGGACTCACGAACCGGGGATCCTTCTCGAGATCCTTCTCCTTCGCGATGACGTCGCGGGAGGCCTCGAGGATCCGGCGCTCTTCTTCCCCGTAGAGGAGCTGGAACTTTTTCTTGACGGCCACGTTCGAGGCGAGCACGGCCTTCATGACCTCCGGCGCGTAGAAGGCCGCCCCGAGGCGGTGCTTGAGCGTGCGGATGTTCTCGAGCGTTTTCTTGCGCGTGAGATCCTCAAAGCGCTCGCAGGCCTCGAGGTCGCTCCGCAGGATGTCGAGGAGCGAGATGACGGACTGCACCTCCGACGCGGCCACCGGCGACCGGCCGGTCAGTCCGAGCAGGGCGTCGCTGAGCTTTTTCAGCTCTCCCGCGGACCTCAGGACGACCTCGCCCTTGTCGTCCTTCGCCGTGCCGAGACGCGTCAGGAGAAAATCGACCTTGTCCATCTCGTCGGGCCCGAGAGTCTCGGCGTAGTAGTAGAACTTCAGGATCGAGACGAGCAGCTCCTCGTCGCCCGCCTTTACCCGCTCGAAGAACTGGCGGAGCGTACTCGGAGGGATCAGGCGCTCGTCGTCGGCGAGCGCGGCGTGGAGGCCGTCCAGGTCGCCGTCGAGACGCTTCATCGCCTCCCTCGTCGCGTCGTCGGCCTCGACGCCCTTCGTCTCTTTGATGCGCTTGATCTGCTCGTAGAGCGGCGCGAACGAAACCTCGGGCAGCGGAGCCCCCTTCAGGTTCGTGCGGTGCACGCCCTGAAGAAACTGGTGGAACATCCACAGCGCCTTGAACTTCTCCGACAGGCGCGCGTATTCCTCTGAGACGCTCTCGGGATCCCGTTCTGTCTCGCTCACGGTCACCGTCGATCATACAAAAGCCCGGGAGAGAAGAGATTCCCGGGTGATAGTCTCCCCCGCCGTGATCGACCGCATCCTGCTCTCCGAGGAGACCATCGCCAAGCGCCTCGACGTCCTCGCGAAGGAGATCGACGCGCGCTACGCCGGGAAGGACCTCCTCGCGATCGGGATCCTCAAGGGCTCGGTGTTCTTCCTGACCGACCTCCTCAAGCGTCTCACCGTCCCCGTGAGCGTCGACTTCATGCAGGTACGGTCGTATTCGGGGACGAGCTCGTCGGGAAACATCCAGCTCGTCAAGGACCTCTCGATGGACGTGGCGGGAAGGGACGTCCTCCTCTTCGAGGACGTCGTCGACTCGGGCCTCACGCTCCGCAAGATCCTCGAGCTGCTTTCCTCACGCAACCCGAGGTCTCTGAGGATCGCGGCCCTCCTCAAGAAGAATCTCCCCGAAAACCGCGACATCCCCGTCGACTTCCTCGGCTTCGAGATCGGGCCGGAGTTCGTGGTGGGCTACGGCCTCGACCTCGACGAGAAGTACCGCAACCTGCCGCACGTGGCGGTCTGGAATCCAAAGACATGAGAGACCTCCGGACCATCGCCGTCGAGAACGCGCCGAAGGCCATCGGCCCCTATGCGCAGGGCATCGTCTCGAACGGGCTCCTCTTCACGGCGGGCCAGGTCCCGCTCGACCCCGCGACGATGAAGCTCGTCACGGGCGACATCGCGGCGCAGACTCACCGGGTCTTCGACAACCTCGAGGCGATCCTCGCGGGTGCGGGCGCGACCCTGGCCGAGGCCGTGAAGGCGACCGTCTACCTCGCGGACATGGCCGACTTCGCGAAGATGAACGAGGTGTACGCGGCCCGCTTCGGGGCCCACCGGCCCGCGCGCTCCACCGTTCAGGTCGCCGCCCTTCCAGCCGGCGCAAGGCTCGAAATCGACCTCGTCGTGACGGTAAGATAAGGGTTCGCGCCGCCGAGAGGCGCCGCGCCAGGAGTCCCATATGACCCGCCTCCGCGCGATCGCCGTGCTCTGTGCCCTGCTCGCCTTGCCCGCATTCGCCGGCGAACCGGCCCCGACGCCCGCCCCGACCCCTGGTGCCAGGGCGAAGAAGAAGACCGTCCACAAGGCCGAGCAGCCCGCCGCGAAGCCCGCGACCCCCGGCGAGGCGAACATGATCGTGACGAAGGATCCCGAGACGGGCGAGCTGCGTCCCGCGACGGCCGCCGAACGCGAGCTGCTCCTCGGCCGGCACCCGCTGGCGTCTCGCGAGCACAAGGTCGTCACCCTGCCGGACGGCAGCGTGATGGTGGAGCTCGGCGAAACGGACATGAGTTACGCCGTCGCGGCTCGAGGCGCGGACGGAACGATCTCGCAGACGTGCGTCCACGGCGCCGCGGCGGCCCGAAAGGCCTCTCCGACCCCGGCATCCGCCCCGACGGCCGCGTCGGACCGGTGAGGCACGGCACGATGGCCGCACGCCTTCTCCGCCGGGGAGCGCTCTTTCTCGCCCTCTCGGCGCTCCCCGCCGCAGCCGCCGACTTCCAGATCGTCGTGACCGACGGACCCGGCGCCGGGTTCAACGACGCGACACCCGCGACCCCGATCGGCGGCAATACGGGAACGACGATCGGCGCCCAGCGCCTCATCGTCTTCCAGGAGGCGGCCCGCATCTGGGGCGCTCTCCTCCCGAGCGACGTCCCGATCAAGGTGGACTCGAGCTTCTCGGCTCTCACCTGCAGCGAGACCACCGCCGTCCTCGGATCGGCCGGAGCGACCGCGGTCCAGGCCAACTTCGCGAACGCGCCCGCCCAGGGCACTTGGTACGCCAAGGCGCTGTCCGACAAGCTCGCGGGCTCGCCGCAGGGATCGAATCCGAACTCGATCCGCGCGCGGTTCAACAGCGAGCTCGGGAAGACGGGCTGCCTGACGGGCACGTTCTTCTACCTCGGTCTCGACACGAACCACGGCTCGAACATCGACCTCCTGACGGTCGTCCTCCACGAGTTCGGTCACGGCCTCGGGTTCGCGTCGACCGCCGATTCCACCGGCCAGTTCTTCGGATCGGGGACGAACCGGTTCCCCGGGGCCTTCGACCGTCTCCTGCTGGACACGACCGCCGGCAAGACCTGGGATCAGATGGTCATCGACGCCGACCGTGCCGCCTCGGCCATCAACACGGGAAACCTCGTCTGGAACGGCGCCAACGCCGCGACCTTCGCGAAAGGCTGGCTCGCCGCCAGGCCGCGCCTCCTCGTCAACGCTCCCGCATCGGTCGCCGGCGTCTACGCGATCGGCACGGCCGCCTTCGGGCCCGCGCTCTCGACGCCCGGCGTGACGGGAGACATCGTCGCCTCGCAGGACCCCTCGGACGCGTCTGGCCCGTCCGTCACGGACGCCTGCTCGCCGCTCACGAACGCCCCGGCCGTTGGCGGGAAGATCGCCCTCGTCGACCGCGGGACCTGCACGTTCGTCGTCAAGGTCCGGAACGCCCAGAGCGCCGGCGCGACTGGAGTCGTGATCGTGAACAACGTGTCCGGCAATCCGGTCGGCATGGCCGGCACGGACGCGACGATCGCGATCCCGGTCGTCATGGTGAGCCAGGCCGACGGCGCGAGGCTTCGCGGCGCCCTCCCGGCAAACGCGAACATCGGGGCCGACCCGTCGCAACTCTCCGGCACCGACACGGCGGGCCGCCTCGTGATGTACGCGCCGGATCCGTACGAGAGCGGCTCGTCCGTCTCGCATTGGGACACGAGCGCGTTCCCGAGCCTCCTCATGGAGCCGAACATCAGCGGCGACCTCGGCCTCACGACGGACGCGACGCTGCCCGCGCTGCGCGACATCGGCTGGTTCCTCGGCTCCACGGCCATCCCGACGGCGTACGTCCTGCCCTCGAGCGCTCGCGCGCCCGGGAAGAACAACGCCTTCTACACGACGAGCCTCTGGGTCGCGAATACGGGCACCGCCGACTCGACAATCGTCCTCAAATTCCTCGGTAACAACCAGGACGGCAGCTCCGGATCCGAAGTCACGCGGGTCGTCCCGGCGGGTCAGACGGTCTCGTATGCGGACGTACTGAACTCGCTCTTCGGCGTCTCGAGCGGCTACGGCGCGATCCGGATCAGCGCCGACTCCAACCAGCTCAGGATCGTCAGCCAGACTTCCACGCCGCCGCCCTCGGGCGTCGGCACGTTCGGCCAGGCCGTCCCCGCGGCCAGTGGGACCGGCCTCGTCACGACCGCGGCACCCAAGGCGCTCTTCTCGCTGAGGCAGGACGCCGCCTTTCGGACGAACGCCGTCATCGCGAACGCGACGGGCGCCCCCGCCCACGTCGACCTGCAACTCTTCGCGTCGGCGGGGACGTTCCTCGGGTCCGGCGCCCACGATCTCGCGCCGCTCGAGATGCGACAGATCGACGCCGTCGTCACGGCCCTCGGTGGACCCGACGGAACGAGAGACGCGTACCTCGTCTTGTCGACGCCGACGGGGGGCGCCCGGATCGCGACGTACGCGGCCGTCATCGACCAGAGGACGAACGATCCGCGGACGATCCTTCCGGTGACCCTCGGGAAGCTCGGCGCGAACGCGACGTGGCTCCTGCCCTCGAGCGCGCACGCGGCCGGGAAGAACAATGCCTTCTACACGACCGACCTCACGCTCGGAAACACCGGCACGACGGACGCGAGCGTCACGCTCAAGTTCCTCGGCAACAACCGCGACGGCCGCTCCGGCCCCGAGATCGTCAAGTCGATCCCGGCGAATTCCGCGGTCACGTACGCGGACGTCCTCGGGTCTCTCTTCGGCGTCTCGAGCGACTACGGCGCAATCCTCGTCACGTCCGAGTCCACGGACCTCAGGGTTCTCAGCCAGACCTCGACCCCGCCGCCCGACGGGATCGGGACCTTCGGCCAGTCGGTCCCCGCGGCGGGCGCTGCCGACTTCGTGACGGCCGCGGCGCCGAAGGTCCTCGTCGGGCTCAGGCAGGATGCCGCCTTCAGGACCAACGCCGTGATCGCGAACGCGACGGGTCTCCCGACCCACGTGGATCTCGTCCTGAAGTCCGAGACGGGCGCGACGATCGGGACGGGCTCGGCGGACCTGCAGCCCTACGAGATGAGGCAGGTCGACGGAGTCGTCACTGCTCTCGGCGCGCCGGACGGCACCGCGAACGCCGTCCTCCAGGTCTCGACGACGACGGCCGCCGCCCGCGTCGCGACGTACGCGGCGATCATCGACCAGAAGACGAACGACCCGCGGACCGTCCTGCCCTAGAAGCCCTTCGCGAGCTCTCCGAAGGCGCGCAGGGCGCGCTCCACGTCGATGTCGTTGACGTCGGCGTGGGTCACCATCCGGATCGATCCGGGGCCCGCCGTTCCCGCCAGCACGCCGCGCGACGCGAGCTTCGAGAGAACGTCCGACGTCTGCGCCCACTTTCCCTCGAGGCAGACGATCACGATGTTGGTCTCCACGGACGCCACGTCGAGCGAGATGCCGCGGATCCCGGCGAGCCCCGCGGCGAGCTTTGTCGCCCGGGCGTGGTCCTCCGGGAGGCGGGAGCGCTCCTCCTCGAGCGCGACGAGCGCGGCCGCCGCGATGACCCCGGCCTGACGCATCCCGCCGCCGAGGAGCTTGCGCACGCGCCGTGCCTCGGCGATGAACTCCTTCGAGCCCGCGACCGCGCTTCCCACGGGCGCCCGGAGCCCCTTCGAGAAGCAGGTCATGACGGAGTCGAAACCGGCCGCGAGGGACGCCGCCGTGACGTCGAGTGCGGCCGCCGCGTTCCAGATGCGCGCGCCGTCGAGGTGGGTCTTCACCCCCTTCTTCTTCGCGAGGGCCAGAAGCGGCTCCGTCGCCGCGCGCGGCGTCACGGCGCCGCCCGCCAGGTTGTGCGTGTTCTCGAGGGCGAGGACGGACGTGCGCGGGAGGTAGTAGACGGACTCGGGCCGGATCCACGCGGCCACCTGGTCGGGCGCCAGCTGACCGCGCGGTCCGTCGATCGGACGCGGGAGGAGGCCCGAGAGGGCGGCCATGCCCGCCATCTCGTAGTGGAAGATGTGGCTTTTCCCCTCGAGGATGACCTCGGTCCCCGAACGCGCGTGGACCCGAAGGGAGAGCTGGTTCCCCATGGAGCCCGTCGGGACGAAGAGCGCGGCCTCGTGGCCGAGGATCTCGGCGGTTTTCTCCTCGAGCCGGCGAACCGTCGGATCCTCGCCGTAGACGTCGTCGCCGACCTCGGCCTCGGCCATGGCCTGGCGCATGCGCGGAGTGGGCTTCGTGACGGTGTCGGAGCGAAAGTCGGAGGCGGCGTCGATCATCCCCGAATCATCCCAGAACGAGCGCCGCGAGGGCGAGGAGGAAACAGAGAAGATTGATTCTGCTCCCGCGCGCACGAGCGGCGTCGCGGCGGGCATGCCAGGGCCCTCGGAGATTCTCTTCGAAGGTGAAAGAACGCTCGTCGTAGTACCGGGCCCTCGGAGCAACGACCATGACGGAGTAAACCAAGGACGCGACGAGCAGGAAGAGGATCGCCGCCCGCCACACGTGCCGCGGCGGGAGGGAGCTGCCCACGACCTGAACCTCGAGGAGCACCCCCACGAGCAGAGCGCCGGCAGCCATGAACCGAGCCCTTCCCAGGCACTCTCTCCCCTCTTCACCTTCGAAGAAAAACGTCCTCCCGGCCTGCGCAGGAGGAGGGTCGGAGCGAAACGATCGGGCGATCAGAGCCGCCAGAGGCGCCCCGACGAACACGGCCAGCCCGAGTGCGACGAGGACGCGAGAGACCTCGAGAAGAACGTCCGCGTGCGACATTCCGGCGAGTCTAGCGGGATAATGCGGCACGAATGGGCCTCTACCTCATCGAGACCTTTCCGGTCGGGCCGCTCCAGTGCAACTGCGCGATCGTCGCGGACCCGACGACGCGCGAGGCCGTCGTGGTCGACCCGGGCGACGAGCCCGACCGCATCCTGGAAACGCTCTCGGGCGCGGGCCTGAAGGCGGTCGCCCTCGTCCATACGCACGCGCACTTCGACCACGTCGGCTGCTCGGCTCTCCTCAAGCGCATCACGGGCGCGCCCATCCTCATGCACGAGAGTGATCTCCCCCTTTACGAGAATCTCGACGAACAGGGAAAGGCGTTCGGGGTCTCGATGGACAAGCCCGGCAGCGTCGACAGGCTCCTCGTCCACGGCGACAGGGTCGCCTGCGGCGCGGGGGCCTTGCAGGTCCTGCACACGCCCGGCCACACGCCCGGGAGCCTCTCGTTCCGCATGGAGGGCGACGAGGGGGACATCCTCTTCTCGGGGGACACGCTCTTCCGGCGCTCGATCGGGCGGACGGATCTCTGGGGTGGCTCGATGGAGCAGATCCTCGCGTCGATCCGAAATCAGCTTCTCACGTTGCCCGGCGACCTCCGCGTCATCCCGGGCCACGGCCCGGACACGACGGTCGCCGAGGAGGGCCGCCGCAATCCGTTCGTCGGCGACGCCTCCTATATACCCGCCTGAAGTCCGGTATCATCGCGCCGCATGAGACTGACGGTCGAAGAGAGCGCCGCCCTCCTGCGCAGGTTCTGGGCGGGCGAGCCCGTGCCCTCGCCGAAGACGGGCCGGCCCATGCGTGCCTTCTTCGTCGAGCGGACGTTCGCGCCGCAGGTCGTCATGATCGGGACGAAGGGCGAACACCTCCGCTTCGACCAGAAGCCGCGCCAGATCGTCTACTCGCCGTCTCACGTCAAGTCGATGGTCCGCGACGCGAAAGAACGAGAGAACCCGGTTTGCCCGCAGGACTTCGAGCCTCTCTACGTCAAGCGGATCCCCGCGACGCGCTTCCCCGGCGAGTGGGACTGGAGTTTTTGCTGCCCGAAGTGCCTTTCGTTCGGCGCCTGGGAGTACACGGACAAGAAGGACGAGTCGACGGTCCCGCCGACGAAGAAAAAGGAGGAGGCGCCGCCGTTCCACGACGAGACCATCCCGCTGCAGAAGCGGATGGAGTTCGCCAGGACGGGTGACCTCGCGCTGAAGCTCTACGCGGCCATGGCGCAGACCGACTGCACGGCCTGCGGCTACGACTGCGAGGGCTACGCCAAGGCGATCGCGAACGGCACGGAGAAGGACCTCTCGCTCTGCGTGCCGGGCAAGGAAGAGACCGAGGACGTCGTCAAGAGGCTCATGGCGGGGACCTACACCTTCGCCTGAGCCTCCGCGAGCATCGCCTCGATCACGGGGCGGCAGCGCTCGCCCTTGCACTCCCCCGTCGTGCAGCCCGTCGCCCGTGCGACCGCCTCGACCGTCCGCGCGCCGCGGGCGATCGCGTCCGTCACGCGCGGGCCCCGGATCGTGTTGCAGATGCAGACGGGCCGGAACTTCAGCAGCATGAGCTGGTGCTTCTCGTCGGTGGTCAGCGGTCGGGCGGCCGACATCAAAAGTCGACCGTGTACCGGATCGACGCGCGATCCTTGACCCGGTCGAGGTAGACGACGCCGTCGAGGTGGTCGCTCTCGTGCAGGACGACGCGCGCGTGGAAGTCCTCGGCGACGAACATGACGCTCTTGCCGCTCGTGTCGAGCGCGTGCACCCGGATCTTCTTCGGCCTCGGAACCTTCGCGGCGAGGAACGGAACCGAGAGGCAGGCCTCGAAGTCCTCCTCCTCCGCCGGATCGAGGATCTCGAAGGAGGGGTTCACAAGGATCGTCGCCGGGACCTCGAGGACGTCCTTGCCGCGTTTCTCGCCGTGGACCTCGTAGAGCACGACCCGCAGGCCCGTCGAGACCTGCGGCGCCGCGAGGCCCGTGCCGTGGTACTCGACCATCGTCTCCATCATGTCCTCGAACAAGGGCTTCAGACGCCCCTTCTTGAGGTCGTGAGTCTCGATCTCGGAGGCACGCCGGCGCAGGACCGGCGACCCCAGCTTGGCGACTTTCAGGATGGCCACGGAGTCTCCCGGCGGGCGCGGGTCGCTCCGCCTGCGCGCATTGTACGGTCCGTCCGCCTACAATTCCGCATCCGCACCGTCTTCGTGTTCAACCCCGTCGCGGGCAAGGGCCGCGCCTCCCGCGATCGCGACGCCATCCGCGCCGCGCTGGAGAGGGCCGGCGCGGGCGGGACGTTCGTCGAGACGCAGCGCGCCGGCCACGGCATCGCTCTGGCCGAGGAAGCCGCGCGGGACGGAGCGGAAGCCGTCGTCGCGATCGGAGGCGACGGGACCGTCAACGAGGTCGCGAACGGCCTCCTGCGCGTCCCCGAGGCGAGGCGGCCGCTCTTCGGCGTCGTCCCGGACGGCACGGGCAACGACTACGGCTATCTGCTCGGCCTCCGGCCGGGCGACCTCGACGGCGCCGCGCGCGTGATCGCGGCCGGCGCTTCGCGCGTCCTCGACGCGGGCGAGGTGAACGGGCGTTTCTTCGCGAACGGCGTCGGCCTCGGCTTCGACGGAGCCGTCGCCGAGGCGGCGGCGAAGGTCCGTTACCTCAAGGGCTTCCCGGCCTACCTGTGGTCGGTCTTCGCGGTCCTCAGGGCCTGGGAGAACTTCGAGCTGACGCTCACGGTGGACGGACGCAGGATTTCCGGCCGCGCCTTCCTCGCGGCGGTCGCGAACGGACCGCGCAGCGGCGGCGGGTTCCTCCTCGCGCCCGACGCGAGGCCCGACGACGGCCTCCTCGACGTCTGCCGGCTCGGCGATCTCGGGAAGCTCGAGGCGCTGCGGCACTTGCCGAAGGCTCTCGACGGCTCGCACGCCGGTCTCCCGTGGGTGACGCTCCTGCACGGTCGCGAGGTCGTTCTGACATCGGATCGCCCGCTCACGGCGCACGTGGACGGCAATCTCGCGACGGGCGTCGCGCACCCCGTACCCCTTCGCATCAGGATCCTGCCCCGTGCGCTCCGGGTCCTCGCGCCAACGGCGGAAAGGGATGGTGCCCAGGGGCGGAATTGAACCGTCGACACCGCGATTTTCAGTCGCGTGCTCTACCAACTGAGCTACCTGGGCGTTCGGCACCACGCCCGGGCACGCCTCTTGCGGGAAGCAGCGCCCGACGCGTCTGCGCGTTATAAGTGGCGCGCCTAGAATAGTCAACCGAAGGACGTCGAATGGTTTTTCCGACTGCTCTGCTGCTCGCCCAGATCGCGCAAACGACATCCGGCGGGGGGGGCTCCATGTCGCCCCCCCCGGACACCCCCCCGACGTTCTCCTCCCACGCGGGCCCCGCCGGCCTCGAGGTCATCTGGGCACCGACTGTCCAGGCCGCGCAGTCCAGCGCCCGAGAGATGCGGGACGGAAGGATCCTGATCTTCTTCACGGACGCCGACTGCGGCGAATGCGACCGGATGCTCAAGATCATCGCGCCCTCCACGTCGTTCTACTCGTTCACGCGCGACAAGGTACCGGTCCCGGTCGACGTCTCGACGCCTGCGGGCCTCAGGCTCGCGCAAAGAATGCGCGTCGTCGGAGTCCCGACATGGGTCGTCGCGACCCCAGACCTTCTCGAATGCAGCCGGCAGGAAGGCGTCACGACTCAGCAGGGCTGGGTCGAGACCTTCGTCCGGGGCGAGCGCGAGTGGGCCGGCTACAAGAGGGCCGCCGCGGCCGAGGCCGAGAATCCCGGCGATACGGCCACCGTGTACGAGGTCGCGCGGCAGCTCTTCCGGCGGGGCGCGCGTGAGCAGGCCGAAGGACGTTTTCGCCGTCTCGCGGCCGACCCGAACGTCGGCCCCGAGACGAGGGAGCAGGTGGATGGATACCTCGCCTCGATCGACCTCGACGCCCAACGATTCGACGAGGCGACGAAGCGGCTCGACGGTCTCATCGCCTCCGCGAAAGACCCGCAGCTGAGGGAACGCGCCGAGCTCCGGCGTGCCGACGTCGAAATCGCCCGCGGCCGCGCGGACCTCGCCGCCTACCGCCTCCGACAGTTCCGGAAGGCGCATCCGGACTCGCCTCTCGCCGCGGAAGCCCAGGCACTCCTCGACGCCCTGCAGAAGAACGCACCCGCGGACCCGGCGTCCAAGGAGAAATGATGTTGACGACCCGCGCCCTCTTCGCCGGCCCGGCGGCGGCCGTTCTCGTCTTCGCGGGCGCCGCGCACGCCCAGCGCATCCCGAAGTCCTCCGAGGTCGTCGTCCCACGCCTCGTGGCCGACGCCGACCGCCTCGTGGCCGGCAAGCCGTTCCGTCTCGCGATCCTGGCCGACATCAGGCCGGGATGGCACGTCAACAGCCACACGCCGAAGGAGGACTTCCTGATCCCGACGGAGGCGAAGATCAAGCCCGCCGCCGGGCTCGTGGTTTCGGCCGCTCTTTACCCGAGGCACGTCGAGCGGAAGTTTGCCTTCTCCGACCAGACGCTCGCCGTCTACGAGGGCAAGACGGTCTTCATCCTGCCGGGCACCGTGGACGCCGCGGCGGCTCCCGGGCCGCGCACGCTCACGGCCGCCCTGTCCTACCAGCCCTGCAACGACAACCAGTGCCTCCCGCCCACCGAGCTCACGGCGACCCTCGCGATCGAAATCGCGAAAGCCGGGAGCGCGTCGAACCCGGCGAACGCCGACGTGTTCGCGCCGCCGGCGGCCGGTAGCGGCACGGG
>JBAUSZ010000339.1:0-2517 GCA_049581965.1 Thermoanaerobaculia bacterium
GGCCGAGCGTGCCGCTCGAAGCGGTCGCCGAGGCGCCCGAACCGGACCTGCCGGTCGACCTCCGCCTCGTGGAGCGCCAACGCCGCGCCGCCGTCCGCCGCGCCCTCTCGCGCCTGTCCGTCGAGCAGCGCGAGGTGCTCGTTCTCGCCCGCTACCACGGGCTCCCGTACGCCGAGATCGCGCGCGCCCTCTCGATCAGCGAGGGCGCCGTCAAGACCCGGATCTTCCGGGCGATGGAGACGCTCAAGGCCCTGTTCTCCGAAGGAGAGACCCCATGGAATGCCGCGAGTCGCTGAAGGTTCGGGAACACGTCCTCGCCCGCCTGACGGGCGAGAGCGCCGGGGACGGTGCCGCCGCGCTCGCGGCGCACCTCGCCGGCTGCGCCTCGTGCTCGGCGATGGCCGCCGAGATGGAATCCCTCTGGGCGCGCCTTGGAGACGACGACGCGGCCGACCTCGAGGTCAGCCCTGCCTTCGCCGCGCGGCTCACGGCGGTGCTCGCCGCCGTGACGCGGCGGGCGACGAACGTCCGTCCGTTCCAGCCGCGCGGCGCCGAGTCGCCGCTCCTGAAGGTCGCGGCCGTTCTCGTGGCCGCGGTTGCCGGATTCTTTCTCGCCCGCGCGACGGGCGGCGGCGCGCTGCCGGGCTCGACCGCCGCGATGCCCACGCCCGTGCCTCTCCGCGGCGGAGAGCGCATTGCCCTCGTCTCCAACCGCACGCTCGACGCGTCTGCCCTGCTCGACCTCTCGGGCAAGCCGCGCCTCGCGAATGTCGCGTACGCGCCCGCGGACTCCGCGGGCCGCGTCGCCGTGTCCTTCGACGTCACGACGCGCTACACCCTCGTCGGCCGGCCCGAGGACCAGGCCGTCGCGAACCTCCTCGTCTCGCTCGTGTCCGGAGGCGCGGGCTCCGAGGGCGCCAAGGGCCGGGCTCTCGATTTCGTGTCCGAGGGGACGCGCGACGGAGCGACCGTGTCGCCCGAGATCGTGACGCTGCTGAGGCACACGCTCGAGACCGACAAGAACCCCGGCGTTCGCAAGAAAGCGGCCGAGGCCCTCGCGCAGATGCCGCCGACGCCCGAGACGCGCGACGCGCTCGCGAAGGCCCTGAAGAGCGACGTCAATCCCGCCGTCCGCATCCTCGCCGTCGAAGGGCTCGCGAAGGCCGCCGCCGTCCTCAAGGACGCGTCCTCCATCGAGAGCCTGAGGCAGAAGGCCGCCGACGACCGCGAGAACGGCTACGTGCGCAGCCAGGCCGCGCTCGCGCTCTCGAAGATCGAGATCTGAAGAACCCTTTCCGGATTGGAGCGTCTCTTTTACATGAGCACGAACGCCGCACCCACCCGTGAACACCCGCGCCGTGAGGGCCGCGTCCTCGCCTGGGCGCTCGCGGTCGCCGCCCTCGTCCTCCTTTCGCTCGCCGCCGGACTCAAGGCGCCGGCCAAAGAATGGAACGCGAAGGCGAGCCGCACGGAGACGTTCAACGCGTCCGGCGACCTCAAGTCGCTCTCGGTCGAGGCCGTCAACGGCCGTGTCGAGATCCTCGCGGGGACGTCGTTCCGCGCCGACGTGGACGTCACGGCCTGGGGCGCGACGGACGCCGAGGCCAAGAAGAACCTCGGCGAGGTCAAGGTGCGCTTCGAGAACGAGAACGGCGCGCTCGCGCTGTTCACCGAGGAGCCGGGCGTGACGGTCCGACGCTTCGGCCGCGGCCTGGGCGTACGCGGCCGAGGCGACGACCGGTGGCGCAGCGAGACGAAGTACCGGGTCACCGTGCCCCCCTCCCTCGCCGTGAACGTCTCGGCCGTGAACGGCGGAGTGAGCATGACCGGCGTCTCGGCCCCGGTCGAGCTCACGACGGTGAACGGCAAGATCACGCTCGCGGGCGGCCGACGCGACGCCAAGCTGAGCACGGTCAACGGCGCGATCGAGGCCGTCTTCACGGAGCTCCCGAAGGGGGCAACTCTCGACGTCCGGACAGTCAACGGCGCCATCGCGCTCACGCTGCCCGCGAAGGCCGGTTTCCGGTTCGAGGGGCACACGATGAGCGGGGAGATCCTCTCGAGCTTCGGCTTTCCTGCGGTGGCGGCGCCGGAGGCGGAACGCGACCGCGAGGAGACGCGCGCGGCACGGGAGAAGATCCGGGGCGAACAGCGCAAACTCCGGGACGAGATCCGGAAGAGGGAGGCAAAACCCCGAAAGGACGGTGACGAGGACATCGTGATCGACCTGTCCGAGCTCAACGAGGCGATGGCCGAGCTGAACCGGGAGATGTCCGACCTCGGTCGCGAGATCTCGCGGAGCATCACGGTGAACCTGAACCGCGCGTATGAAGGCAGCGTCGGCGATGGCGGCGCCTCCGTGCGCGTCTCGAACCTGAATGGGCGCATTCTCGTCCTCGCCGAGGGGACGACCGAGGCGCAGGCCCGGCGTCTCACCTCGCCGAGGTCCACGCACGTCGTGACCGTTCCGGACATTCCAGGCGTCCCGCGCATCGTCGTGCGCGAGCGCCCGATGCC
>JBAUSZ010000340.1:0-6361 GCA_049581965.1 Thermoanaerobaculia bacterium
CCCGTGCCCTCCGGCCGCGCGCCGCCGGTCTCCGGGCCGGCGGGGTTCTCGATCACGATCGAGACGCGGCCGCCGGAGCGCTTCGTGACGAGCGTGAGCGTCCCGCCGTCCAGCCTCCCCGCAATCCCGTGCTTGACGGCGTTCTCGACGAGGGGCTGCAGGAGGAGCGGCGGCACGAGCGCGTCCTGGGCCGCGGGGTCGTGGTCCTCGGCGACGCCGAGTCGGTCGCCGAAGCGGACGCGCTCGACGGCGAGGTAGCGCCGGGCGAGCGCGATTTCCTCGCAGAGCGGGATCTGCGCCCTTCCCGAGAGCCCGAGCGTCGTGCGGAGGAAGTCCGAGAGGAGCGCGCACATCCGCCGCGCCTCGTCCGGCCGCGTCGCGGCGAGGGACGCGATCGAGTTCAGCGCGTTGAAGAGGAAGTGGGGGTTCAGGCGCTCCTTGAGGGCCGAGAGCTCCGCGTCGCGGGCGAGCGACTTGAGCTCGGCCTCGCGCTCCTCGCGCTCTTTCGCCTCGCGGGAGGCGGCGAGGAGGTAGTGGAGCGCGACCGCGAGAAGGTAGAGGAGGATTCCGAGGAGGAGAACGACGGGCGTCGCGCGGCGCAGGGACTCCGGGAGCGCCGCGAAGGGCGGCGCGAGGGCGAGGAGGGCGCCGAGGG
Organism: Thermoanaerobaculia bacterium; assembly: GCA_049581965.1. Lineage (GTDB taxonomy): Bacteria > Acidobacteriota > Thermoanaerobaculia > UBA5066 > UBA5066 > Fen-183. The sequence goes on from JBAUSZ010000340.1 coordinate 656, forward strand.
TCGCGCCCCAGAGGACCCACAGGGCCGCGGCCACGATCGAAGCCGCGGCGAGCGTGACCGCGAGCGAGAAGAGCCGCGAGCTGCGGATCGGGAGCGCGACGCAGAGGTACCACGAGGAGAGGCACACGAAGGCGTACACGCCGGTCAGGAGCGGCGACACGACGGCGGCCTCCAGGGCGCTCAGCCCGCCCGCGAGGACGAGGAGGGCACCGAGGATCGCCGTGAGCGGGATCCACGCGATCAGGTAGACCGCGAAGGACGCGGGCCGCGCGAGAAACGGGTGCACGGCAATCCTTCAGTTCTTGACGCCGAGACCGCCGAAGAGGATGAACCCGGTGACGAAGAGCTCCTTGTGAGTGGACCCGGGCGCGGGCGGGCGCGACTTGTCGTCCTTGCCGCCGAAGATCGCAACCGCTCTCATCGAGACGTTCCACGTTTCGGGGACGCGGATCTCCCCTCCGCCGCAGAAGCAGAAGACGTCGATCGTCGCCGAGTCGCCGGCCATCTGGGCCTCGCGCAGGTCGATCTCGAAGCCGCCGAACATCGCGTTCGCCTGCCCGCCGCGGAACTCCTGCGTCTGGATGCGGCGCTTGCCGCCCCCGAAGATCGCCCACTCGCTCAGCATCCCGCCCGGCGCGCCACCCCCGAAGGGAGGTCCCGACCGCCGCCGGACCTGCTCGAACACGATGTTCAGCCCGACGAGGACGAAGATGAGCGGAAACAGCATCGAGAGCCGGAACCAGAAGAGGTCGAACTCGCGGGCGAGGAAGAGGCCGCCGAGGCCGATGAAGATGAAGCCCGCGAAGAAATTGCGCGAGACGAAGCGGAGGAGTCCGATCGCGACGAGGACGAGGGGCCAGAACCTCCAGACCTCGCGCACCTGGACGAACCCGAGGTTCGCGGCCGTGAAGAGGAGGCCTCCGGCGATGAACAGGAGCCCGACGAGCAGGCGTCCGGTCAGGGGGTTCCGGGGCGTCGAAGGGGTCGGATCCATGTGTGCCTCCACGGGAAAGGTACGCGCCCCGGGTGCCTTCGGCCCGCGAAAATCGGCGAACGCACGCCCAGAATCGGCGAGCGGGCGATTCAGCGCGCCGCGGCCGCCGGGGCAGCCGCCCGCGCCGGCTCGTAGCCGAGGTTCGGGGCGAGCCAGCGCTCGACCTCTTCCACCGTGAGGCCCTTGCGGCGGGCGTAGTCCTCGACCTGGTCCTTCCCGAGCCGGCCGACGGCGAAGTAGTGGGCGTCGGGGTGCGCGAAATAGAAGCCCGAGACGGACGCGGCGGGCGTCATCGCGAAGTTCTCCGTGAGGCGGATGCCCGCGCCCTCCTCCGCGCCGAGCAGGTCGAACAGGGTCCGCTTCTCCGTGTGGTCGGGGCACGCCGGGTAGCCGGGAGCCGGGCGGATCCCACGGTATTTCTCGCGGAGGAGGTCCTCGTGCGAGAGCGCTTCGTTCCGCCCGTAGCCCCAGTCCGCGCGGGCCCGGCTGTGGAGCATCTCCGCGAAGGCCTCGACGAGGCGGTCCGCGAGGGCCTTCACGAGGATCGCGGAGTAATCGTCGTGCGAGGCCTCGAACGAGCGTGCGAGCTCCTCGGCGCCGATCCCGGCCGTCACGGCGAAGAGGCCGAGGTGGTCGCGGCGGCCGCTCCTCGCGGGCGCGACGAAGTCCGCGAGGGCCTCGAGCGGCTGCCCCTCCGGCTTCTCCATCTGCTGGCGCAGCGTGTGGATCGTCGCGAGCCGCCGCGTTCGCGCTTCGTCGGCATAAAGGGCGATGTCGTCGCCCTCGGCCTCGGCCGGGACGAATCCGTAGACGCCCCGCGCGGTCAGGAGACGCTCGCTCACGACGCGCGCGAGGAGCGCCCGCGCGTCGGTGAAGAGCTCCTTTGCCCTCTCACCCAGGACCGCGTCTTCCAGGATTTGCGGGTAGCGCCCGCGCAGCTCCCACGCGTGGAAGAACGGCGACCAGTCGATGAACGGGACGAGAGCCTCGAGCGGGACGTCGTGGAGGATCTTCACGCCGAGGAAATCCGGAACGGCGACGTCGGCCGCGGCCCAGTCCGTCTTCCGGCTCCGCGCGCGGGCCGCCGCGAGGGGGACGAGGGGCTTTCTTTCGCGCTGCGCGTGCTCCTCGGCGAGGAGAGCCTGCTTCTTGCGGTTCGCCTCCGCGTGCGCCGCCTTCTCGGACCCGAGGAGGCCGGCGACGACGCCCACGGCCCGCGAGGCGTCGTGCACGTGGACGACGGTCCGCGCGTACGCCGGGGCGATCTTCACGGCCGTGTGCACGGGGCTCGTCGTGGCGCCGCCGATCAGCAGGGGGATCGTGAAGCCCTGACGTTCCATTTCCCGCGCGACGTGCGTCATCTCCTCGAGTGACGGCGTGATGAGGCCCGAAAGGCCGACGACGTCGACGCGCTCCTCGCGCGCGGCCTTCAGGATCCGGTCCGCGGGGACCATGACGCCGAGGTCGACGACGTCGTAGCCGTTGCAGGCGAGAACGACGCCGACGATGTTTTTCCCGATGTCGTGGACGTCGCCCTTGACGGTCGCGAGAAGAACCTTGCCTTGCGAGGACGTGGCGCCGGCGGCCTTACCGGCGGCGAGATAGGGCTCGAGGTACGCGACGGCGCGCTTCATGACGCGCGCGCTCTTGACGACCTGCGGCAGGAACATCTTCCCGGCCCCGAAGAGGTCCCCGACGACGTTCATGCCGGCCATGAGGGGCCCCTCGATCACGTCGAGAGGGCGGCCGAGCTTCCGCCGTGCCTCCTCGGTGTCGGCCTCGACGAAGTCCGTGATCCCGTGGACGAGGGCGTGCGACAGGCGCTCCTCGACCGTTCCGCTCCTCCACGCGTCGGTCTTCGCCGCGGCCGGTCCGCTCCTCTTGACGGACTCGGCGAATGCGAGGAGGCGCTCGGTCGAATCGGGCCTCCGGTTCAGAAGGACGTCCTCCACCCGTTCAAGGAGGTCTTTCGGGATGTCCTCGTAGACGGCAAGCTGGCCCGCGTTCACGATCCCCATGTCGAGCCCGGCGCGGATCGCGTGGTAGAGGAACGCGGCGTGCATCGCCTCGCGCACCGTGTTGTTCCCGCGGAACGAGAACGACACGTTCGAGATGCCGCCCGAGACCTTCGCGAAGGGAAGGGTCTCCTTGATGCGGCGCACGGCCTCGAAGAAATTCACGGCGTACTCGTCGTGCTCCTCGATCCCCGTCGCGACCGTCAGGACGTTGGGGTCGAACACGACATCTTCCGGGGGGAACCCCAGTTGCTCGGCGAGGATCCGGTAGGCCCGTGCGGCGATCGCGGCCTTCCGCTCGACCGTCGTCGCCTGGCCCTCCTCGTCGAAGGCCATGACGATCACGGCGGCGCCGTAGCGCCGGACGAGGCGTGCCTTCTCGCGGAACGCCTCCTCGCCCTCCTTGAGGCTGAGCGAGTTCACGACGGCCTTCCCCTGCAGGCACCTGAGTCCCGCCTCGATCACGTCGAACGAGGAGCTGTCCAGCATGATCGGGAGCCTCGCGATGTCCGGTTCGGCCGAGAGGAGGTTCAAGAAGCGCGTCATCGCGGTCTTCCCGTCGAGCATCCCCTCGTCCATGCAGACGTCGAGGACGTTCGCGCCGCCCTCGACCTGCTGGCGCGCGACGGCGAGCGCACCCTCGAAGTCGCCGGCGAGGACGCATTTCGCGAACCTCGGCGAGCCGGTCACGTTCGTCCGCTCGCCGACGACGGTGAAGACGCCGTCGCGCAGCGTGTAGGGCTCGAGACCCGAGAGGCGGGTCCTCCTCTCGATTTGCGGGACTCTCCGGGGCGGAACGTCCTGCAGGCCCTCGGCGATCGCGCGGATGTGGTCCGGCGTCGTCCCGCAGCAGCCGCCGACGATGTTCACCCAGCCCTCGCGCGCGAAGCCGGCGAGGTCCGCGCACATGATCTCGGGCGTCTCGTCGAAGCCTCCGAACGCGTTCGGGAGGCCCGCGTTCGGGTACGCGCTCAGGAAGACGGGCGCCAGAGAGGACAGCTCCTCGACGTAGGGCCGCATCTCCTTCGCGCCGAGGGCGCAGTTGATCCCGACCGAGAGAAGCGGTGCGTGCGAGACGGAGTTCCAGAAGGCCTCGACCATCTGGCCCGAGAGCGTGCGGCCCGATCTGTCCGTGATCGTGACGGAGACCATGAGGGGCACGCGCCGCGCCCCTTCGTCGAAGAGCGTCTGTGCCGCGAAGAGGGCGGCCTTCAGGACGAGCGTGTCGAAAACGGTCTCGAAGAGGAGGACGTCGGCCCCGCCGTCGAGGAGGCCGCGGATCTGCTCGGTGTACGCGGCCACCAGGTCGCCCCAGACGTGCGTCCTCTTGCCGGGGTCGTTGACGTCCACGGCGAGAGAGAGCGTCCGGTTCGTGGGGCCGAGGGCGCCGGCGACGAAGGCGTCCTTGCCGGTCGCCAACCGGTGTGCGTCGACGGCCCTCCGCGCGAGACGCGTGGCCGCGACGTTGAGCTCGTACGCGAGCGGCTCGAGCGCGTAGTCCGCGAGGGAGATCGCCTGCGCGTTGAACGTGTTCGTCTCGAGGATGTCGGCCCCGGCTTCGAGGTACTGCCGGTGGATTCTCTCGACGATCGCGGGTTGCGTGAGGACGAGGAGGTCGTTGGCGCCCTTGAGATCCTTCGCGTGGCTCCGGAATCTAGGGCCGCGGTACGCCGCCTCGTCCAGTCCCTCGCGCTGGATCATCGTCCCCATCGCGCCGTCCAGGACGGCGATCCGCCGGGCGAGGAGCGCGCGCAGGCGCGCCTCGGCGCTCACGCGATCGCCTCCAGGATCCGCTTGACGACGCCGTAGCGGCCCATCGGCATCACGTGGAGCCCGCGCACGCGTGCGACGATTTCCTTCGCGAGGGCGAGGCCCAGCGCGAGCCCCTCTTCCTCCTCGAACTCGGGCCCCTTTTCGGCGGCCTTCCTCATCCGTTCGATCAGGGCGTCGGGGACGACCATCCCCGGGACCTCGTTCGCGAAGTACAGGGCCTGCTTGAGGCTCTTCGGGGGGATGAGGCCGACGAGGACGGGGATCGCGCGAGCCTCGGCGCGCGCGCAGAATCGATCCAGCGCCGACAGATCCCAGACGGGTTGAGTCTGGGCAAAGGTCGCTCCCGCGTCGATCTTCGCGGCGAGTTTCGAGATCTCGACGTCGAGATCCTTCGCCGCGGGGTTCGCGGCGCACGCGATCGCGAACGACGTCGCGGCGCCGATCGCCCCGCCGGCGAGGTCGACGCCCGTATTGAGGCCCCGGACGATGCGCAGGAGCCCGAGCGTGTCGACCTCGCCCACGGGCTTGGCCTGCGGGTAGTCGCCGATCTTGAGCGGGTCGCCGCCCACGACGAGGAGCGCCTTGATCCCGAGGCCGGCGGCGCCCAGCAGGTCGGACTGGATGCCGAGCACGTTGCGATCCCGGGGCGAGAAGTGAAAAATCGTCTCGGCGCCCGTCTCGTGGCGGATGAGGTGCGCGACCGCGATCGACGACATCCGCAGGCGCGCCATCGGGTTGTCCGTCACGTTCACGGCGTCGACGCCCATCGCCTTGAGGGACCGCGCTCCGTCGAGCGCAGCCGAGGCGTCGAAACCCTTCGGCGGCTCGACCTCGACCGTCAGGACGCGGGCCGCCGGGTCGGCGAGCTTGCGCTTGAAGGCCGACGTCTCGAGCGGCGCGGCCTCGACACGGGGGCGCTCGGCG
>JBAUSZ010000341.1:0-6062 GCA_049581965.1 Thermoanaerobaculia bacterium
GAGCGCTACGCGGACCTCGGCCGCCTCGGGACCACGTCCGCCCCCCGCCTCCTCGGCGCCGCCGAGGAGGCGCTCGCGCTGGCCGGGAGTCTCGCGGACTCGCGCCGCAACGTCCGCCTCGCCGCCGAGGCCTTCGCGCTCGGCCTGTGAGCGCGGACGACGGGCCCGTCTCTCGCGCCGCGAAGGCCCTTTCGATCGCCCTCGCGCTCCTCGCCCCGGCCCGCATGGCGTGGATCGTCTTCACGAACGGCGAGAACAATCTCTCGAACGACTACGTCGCCCGGGTGCCGCTCGTCGGCTCGATGCTCGACGGGACCTGTTCGTTCGGGACCTTCGTCCGGAACGCCTGGATCGGGGGCAGCCACTCCACGCTGGCCGTGACGCCGATCTACGCCCTCAACGCGCGGTTCTTCGCGTGGTCGGTCTGGGTCGAGCTCGGTCTCGGCCTCGCCCTGGCCGCCGCGACACTCGTTCTCCTCGTGCTCGCCATTCCGCACCCTGCGCGCTGGCCGCTCCTGCCCCTCCTGTCGCTCCTTCTCTTCTCGACCTCGCGTGTGACGGTCTTCACGTTCGGCGAGCCGGCCCTGCAATACGGGCTCTCGCAGCTCGGCCTGATGATCGGCACCTTCGCGTTCGCGCGTCGCCCCGAGCGTCCCGTCGTGCTCGCTCTGGCCATGGCCTTCGGTGGAGTCCTGGCGTCATGGTCCTGGGGAGGCGGGATCATGGCGTGGCCGGTCTTCTTCCTGGCCCTCGCCCTTCGGCGCGAACGCCGCGTCGCGGCGTGGGCCGTCCTTTCGGGCGGCGCGGCGGCCGGTCTCGCGCAGTACGCATGGTTACTGCCCCGGGAGATTTCGGGCGTCGCGACCGGACGCACGTCCTGGGTGACGAAGGGCAGGATCTTCCTCGACGTTCTCGGCCGTCCGTTCGCGAATGGAATCGCGCATGCCGATCCGAACGCGTTTTCCCAGGCCGCGGGCGCGGCCGGACTCGTCGCGCTCGCCGCGGTTCTCTTTCTCCTGCGGACGAGGCTTCGAACGCACTCAGCCCCGCTCATTCTGGTCTCCTGGGCGCTTTTCGTCGCGGCGCAGATCGCCTTCGTTCGCGCGGCCGTCGCGCCTTGGTACGCGTCACCGATGGCCTTCTTCTGGGCGGGGCTCCTCATGCTCCTCGCCGCCGCGCCCCCTCTGGTTCGCGCCGGAGGGATCCTCGGCGTGGCGCTCCTGACGCTGGCCGTGGAGGGCACCTGGGAAGACAAGTCCTTTTACCTTCCGTCGCGAGCGCCCATTTCCGCCTCCTGCCTGAGGGAGTGGCGCACGGCACCGCCGGAGTGTCACGCGCGCGTTTTCCAGTGGGGAGAAGAGGGCCACTCGGGCGAGCTGGCGCTCCTCGGAGAACCCCTGGAACGGCGCGGCCTCTCCGTCTTCGGCCCGCGCCGCACCTACCTTCTCCAGGGGGACGCTCCTCTCGGACGCGTCCGGATCGAGCCGGGCGGCGCGCCCCCATTCCTCTCGGCTGACGGCCGGACGCGCGGCGATCCGAACGACTTCCGGCGCCTCGACCTTGTCCTCGCCCCTGGGGCCGCTGCGGCGTGGAGAATCGACCTGCCGCCAAACCAGAGGTCGGCGTGCTTCGAGTCCTGCGTGCGCGCATCCACGGACGATCCCATGCTTGCCCGAGGCGCGCGCGTCGCGGTCATGGGCGACGCCGGCGAGACGCGCGTTCTCGTGCCGGCCGGCGGCCGGGAACTGCTTTCACTGGATCTCCGGGCGTACGCCGGGAAGACCGTGACGCTGAGGCTGACGGCGGAAGAAGTGGAGGGCGGCGCGCCGCTCGTCTTCGAGGCGCCGAAGATCGAGCTGCGCCTTGCACCCCCGAGTCGAGATGCGACACAGTCCCGTCCGTGACGGCTTACGCTCCAGCGCCATGAAGCGGGACGATCAGCCTGTCTCCCGCGCCGGGAAGGCCCTCTCGATCGCTCTCGCGCTCCTCGCGCCCGCGCGCATGGCGTGGATCGTCTTCACGTTCGGCGAGAACAACCTGTCTAACGACTACCTGTTCCGGGTCCCTCTCGTGTCCTCGATACTCGATGGCGCCGGCTCCGTCGAATTGTTCGTCCGTGAGGCCTGGAACGCGGGCGGCCATTCCATGCTCGCTGTGGTCCCGGTCTATTGGCTGAGCGCACGGTTCTTCGCCTGGGACGTGCGGCTCGAGCTCGCGGTCGGCCTACTTGCGGCCGGGGCGACGCTTGCGCTGATCACGGCCACCCTACCGCCCCGCGCACGCTGGACGCTCCTCCCGCTCCTCTCGCTCCTTCTCTTCTCGACGACGAAGGTCTCGAGCTTCACGTTCGGCGAATCGACTCTGCAGATGGGGCTCTCCCAGCTCGGCGTCGTGATCGCAGCGGTTGCGTTCGCGAAGGTGGACAAGCGCCCGCTCGTTCGCGCGGTCCGGGCGGCAGGCGGTGGGGTCCTCGCCTCGTGGTCGTGGGGCGGCGGGGTCATGGCGTGGCCCGTCCTCTTCGCCGCCTTCGCCCTGCGGCGGGAGCGCCGGCTCGCGGCCTGGGCCATTCTCGGGGCGGGCACCGTGCTGGGCCTCGCCCAGTACGCGTACCTCCTGCCCCATCGGACGCCAGATGGCGCCCCCGTCTCCATTTCCTGGGTGAAGGCCCGGCTTTTCTTCGACTTGCTGGGGCGGCCCTTCGTGAACGGGATCACGTACATGGGACCGAGAGAGTGGTCTCAGGCGGCCGGGGCGGCCGGGTTGCTTCTCCTCGCCGTGCTCTTCTTCCTTTTTCGATCGAGCCTGAAGGAGCAGGTCGCTCCGCTTCTCCTCGTTTCGTGGGCGACGCTCGTGGCCGTCGAGATCGCCGCCTTCCGCAACGACGTCACGCCCTGGTACGTCTCTTCGATGATCTTCTTCTGGGTCGGACTGGTCGTGCTGCTCGCCGCTGCGCCCGGTCCGCTCCGCGCGGGAGGGATCCTCGTCGTCGCCTTCCTGACTCTGAGGGTGCAGCGCTCGTGGGAGGACAAGTCATTCTACCTTCCCTCACGCGCGCCGGCCTCGGCCGCATGCCTGCGCGAATGGCGCACGGCGCCGCCAAGCTGTCACGACCGCGTGTTCCAGTGGGGAAACGGCGGCCGGCCAAACGAGCTCGCGTTCCTCGGGGAGCCTTTGGAGCAGCGCGGGCTTTCCGTCTTCGGGCCGCGCCCAACGTATCTCCTTCAGGGCGACTTGGCCGTCGGGCGCGTGGGGATCGAGACCCCAAACGCGACGGCGTTCCTCTCGCGCGACGCGCGGACACCCGGCGATCCGAACGACTTCCGGCGCCTGGACCTCGTCCTGGCCCCCGGCGCCGCCGTCACCTGGCGCGTCGACCTGCCGCCAAACCTGAGGTCGGCGCGCTTCGAGTCCCGCGTGCGCGCATCCACGGACGATCCCATGCTTGCCCGAGGCGCGCGCGTCGCGGTCATGGGCGAAGCCGTCGAGACGCGCGTTCTCGTGCCGGCCGGCGGCCGGGAACTGCTTTCACTGGATCTCCGGGCGTACGCCGGGAAGACCGTGACGCTGAGGCTGACGGCGGAAGAAGCGGAAGGCGACGCGCCGCTCGTCTTCGAGGCGCCGAAGATCGAGCTGCGTCTTGCCCGCTGAGCGACTAGCCGAAGAACGCCGGCACGATCGTCTCGATCGCCTCACGCCAGCGCACGGCGTTCGTCCGCAGCATGCGGCTCGAGTGCACCTCAACCGCCGCGGCCGTCGCGAGACGTGCCCGCAGCGCACCGTCGCGCACGATCTCCTCGAGCGCCTCCGCCCACGCCCCCGGCTCGTTCGCGGCGAGGAGGCCGGTCTCGCGGTGGCGGACCGTCTCGCGGTAGGCGAGCACGTCGCTGAAGACACCCGGAATTCCGAGCGCCGCGTAGTCGAGATACTTGAGGTCCGACTTGCCGCGGGTGAACGCGTCGTCCTCGAGCGGCGCGATTGCGACGTCCCAGCGGAGATGCTGCCGCATCCACGGGACGAATCGCGGATACGCGTCCTCGCGTCCAGGAGTCCGCATCCGGAACGGCAGGCCCGAAAAGAGCGACGCAATCCTGTTCTCCTCGCCACCGCCGACGACCTCCAGCCGCACCCGGCCGGCGTGCCGCGCGAGGAGCGCCCGGAGCGGTGCGAGCACCATCCGGAGGTCGGCCTCGTGCGTGAGCGTGCCCATGAAACCGATCGTCAGCGCGGATCCGCGCGGGGCGGCGGGCTCCGGCGCGGGGCCGAAGAGCCGCTCGTCGAGGGCGTTCGGCACGACGAGGACGCCGCTCCGAAGGCGCGCCACGCGTTCGGCGAGCGCCGGCGTCGAGACGATCATCCCGTCGGCCTGCCGCGCGAGAAACGCGACGACCCCGCGGAGCGCGTCTCCCGGGTACGTCTCCCACGGCTCGCCGCGGTGCAGATCGAGCAGGTTGTCGTCGAGCTCGTAGACGACCGGGATGCCGCGTTGCCGACACTGGCGCAGCACGCGCGTGAACCCGTCCAGTTGCCTCTCGTACGGCCAGAGCGTGTGCCGCTCGACGACGAGGAGGTCGCAGTCCGGGAAGGCCTCGGCCGTTCCGTGCGTCAGCTCGACCAAGTCCGCCAACGCCGGATGGGAGAGCGGGCAGAGGAGCCGGATGTACGTGCAGCTGTAGGGAATCTCCGCGCCGTAGAACCCGTGGAGGACGTGGACCCTACGCCGTGCCAAACAGGACCTCGAGGATGCCCGCCGCCGCTCGATCGGGCGTGTGGAGCCCGGCGTCGGCGATCGCCTGCGCCGACAGGCGCCGGAGGAGCGCTCCGTCCGTCGCGAGCCGCTCGAGGCACGCGGTGCACGCGTCCCTCGACGACGTGTCGACGGCGAGCGCGTTGGTCTCGTGCCGGGCGAACGTTTCCGCCCCACCCGCCTTCGGAACGACGACCGCGGCTCCCGAGGCCATCGCCTCGAGCGAGGCGACGCCGAGCGCCTGGTAGGACGAAAGATCGGCGAAGACGTGCACCTGCGAGAGGAGCGCCGAGAGCTTTCTCTCGTCGAGGACGCCTGCGAAGCGGTGCGGAAAATCGAGACGAAAGGCGCGGAGCGCCGGATCCGACCGCTCCGATCCGAAGAGGACGATCTCGACCCGGTCGCCCAGCTTTTCCGCGAGGGCCCGCAGGACGTCCACGGTGAGGCCCGGCTGCCTGCGGGGCGTCGAGGGGCGCACCATCGCGGCGATCCGCACGGGGCTGGCGGCCGGCTCCGGCAGCCGGGGACGGAAGACCTCCGCGTCGAAGCTCGCGCTGACGAGCGCGCAGTCGAGGCCCGTCCGGGCGGCGACCTCGTCGGCATTCCACTTCGACTTCGAGAAGCGCTTCATGCCCGGGACGAGACCGTACGACGCGAACGCGCGCCTCCAGTCCGGCGAGCCCTCGGCATAGAAGAGCGGCTCGTAGTCCTGGATGCAGTAGCCGAGCACCGGAGGCCGCGTGAGCTCCGCGAGGGGCGCCATCCAGGGCACCGAGTAGTGAGCGGTGCCGATCACGGCGTCGAACCCCTGCGCGGCCTCGACGAGATCGGACTCGCGCCCGTAGACGATCGGTACGCCCGGAGCGGGGTAGCTTTTCTCGAAGACGGCCCGGTGCGCCGCGAGATTGAAGACGCGCGTCTCGACCCCCATCCGCGTCATCGCCCGGGCCTCGGCGAGGACGACGTTCGACCCGCCGCCGCGCTCGAGAACGGGCAGGACGTAGAGAACGCGCCTGCCCTCGAAGCGCTCGCGCGCCCTCTCGCGGAGCCCGACGCGTTCGGGGAGAACCGCGCTGCGCGCGGCGATTCCCTCGACGACGCGGTTGGGCGCCTCGCCCGCGGCCAGGGCCGCACCCGAGACCCACGTGTCGTCCGCGAGGCGGATCCGCTTCGCATCGGCCCGCATCCGGGCGAGGACTTCCCTCACCGTCCGCGCCGATCCACCCGAGGGCAACGCTCCGCGCCTCACGAGGACGGCGCAGCCTCCGCCCTCCTCGAGAAGCGGGAAGAGGCGGGCCGACTCGGCGGCGAGGAGCGT
>JBAUSZ010000342.1:0-9876 GCA_049581965.1 Thermoanaerobaculia bacterium
GCGCGAGGGCTGCCGCGACGGCGAGAAGCGTCGCCGCGGCGGCGAGGGAGCCCGCGAGCCGGCCGCGGCGCGAGGTCGGAAGGAGAAGGCGACCCGATGCCGCGAAGACCGTGAACGCGAGGCCACGCGCGACGCGCACGGCGATGAGGACCGCGAGGGCGACGGTTCCGAGGACCGCGACGACGCCCGGGAGGCCCGCCGTCTCGAGGGCCGGGCGCGCCGCCGCGACGCCCGCGACGCCCGCGAGGACACCGAACGCGACGGCCACCTCGGTGGACGCCTCGTCCGCGTCCCCGCGCAGGCGGGCCCTCAGGAGGGCGAGGCCGACGAGGGCGGCGACGAGGAGCGTCGCGAGCGCCGTCGCGCCCGCGAGGAGCCAGAGGAAGAGGACGGCGCCGTCGCCCGGCGGAAGGGCCGCAGAGACCGTGTGGAGCACCGCGCCAAGGAGCGCAACGGCCACCGCGAGGAAGAGGGCGCCCGTCGCCGCTCCGAGGAGGAGCGCGCGCGTCCGGCTCCGGGCCGCGAGCGCGCCCTTGAGGACGGCCCCCTCGACGCCCCGGTCGAGATAACCCTTCTCGCGCAGCCGTTCGCGCGCCGCGTCGAGCGAAAGCTCGACGCCAGAAGTTCCTTTTGCTCCCTCTCTCGGGCGCTCGTCTCGCGAGTCCATGCGGGCTCTGACGTTACCGCATCGGTAGATTTCGGATTTTCTTCGAAGGTCGTGTGGCGCCGCGTCGGCGGGTTACGGCCCGACGCCACCGGGACGCGCTCCGCTCGTTCACCCTTCTAAGAAATCCGAATCTATTTCTTCCGGTCCCGCAGCATCACCGCGAACTCGCGCAGCATGTTGGCCTTCTTGCCGAAGGGGGCGAGGGAGTCGAGGGCGTGCTGGGTGAGCTCGGCGACGAGCGTCCGCGCGCCCTTCTCGCCGACATGGCGGACGAACGTCGGTGCCGGAGCGCGGCGGGCGGACTTTCCGGTCTCGGCAGTCGTCGACCCCGTCTCGAGAAGGTCGTCCACGATCTGGAACCCGAGGCCCACGTTGCGCGCGTACGAGCGGAGCGCCGCGAGTTCCTTCTCGCGTGCGCCCCCCACGACGGCCCCGAACTCCGCCGAGGCGACGAAGAGGGCGCCGGTCTTGCGGGAGTGAATCGTCTCGAGCCGGTCGAACGTCGCGTCGGCGCCTTCCGTCCGGAGGTCCAGCGCCTGGCCCGAGGCGAGACCCAGGAGGCCCGACGCGTCCGCGAGGCGCGAGACGAGGTCGAGCGCCGTCGCCGGCGGCACGCCCGCGCCCCGGCGGGGATGCAGGCCGGCTTCGGCGAGCGCCCCGAACGCGCGGACGAGGAGCGTGACGGCGGCGAGGATCGCGATGCTCTCCCCGTGGGCGAGGTGAAGCGCGGGACGGCCTCGCCGCGTCGCGGCGTCGTCCATGGACGGGAGGTCGTCGAGGACGAGGGAGGCCGCGTGGACCATTTCGATCGCCGCGCCGACGTCCACGAGCCGGGCGCGAGACGCGCCGAACAGGTCGCCGGCGAGCACCGCGAGGGTCGGCCGCACACGCTTACCCGGCGACAGCAGCGCCTCACGGACCGCGGGCGGGAGAGGGTCGAGGGGATCCGGCGCCCCCGGGGGCGCGGCGAGGAGCACCGGGAGGCGCGCGTCGACCGCCTCACGCACCTCCCGGAGCAGGTCCTCGAGAGGAGAGCTCAGCCGAAGCTCGCGAGCCCGTCCTTCTCGTTCGAGAAGACGTCGAACACGGTGATGAGCTGCGTGACGGTCAAAACGTCACTGATCTTCGGGGGCAGGTTCAGGAGCTTCAGCTTCGCCCCCTTGTGGGTCGCCGTCGTGTAGCACCCGACGAGCTCGCCGACGCCCGAGGAATCGATCGTCGTGACGTCCTTCATGTCGACGAGGAGCTTCATGGCGCCCGCGCTGACGGCCGCATGGATCGCCTCGCGCATCTGAAGATCACCCGCCCCGATCGTGATCTTCCCGTGCAGCTCGATGATCTTGACGTCGCCGACGTCGCGCATGGTCACGCTGGTCTTCATGATGAAAGCACTCCCTTCTGTGAGTCCGATTCGAGTTTCTTTTTCATCGAGAGGATCGTCCCGCCCTTCTCGCCGCGCGAGAAGGTCACCTCGTCCATGAACGTCTTCATGTAGAAGATGCCACGGCCGGACGTCTTCATCTGGTTCTCGGGCGCCAGCGGGTCGGCCACGGCGGCTGCCTCGAAGCCCTCGCCCTCGTCGCCCACGACGATCTCGATCACGTTCGCGCCGCCGCCGAGCGACAGGTAGACACGCTTGGCGGGATCCTGGCGGTTGCCGTGCTTGATCGCGTTCGCGAGCGCCTCGCGGAGCGCGACCCCCATCCAGTGCTCCGCGTCGGTCCCGACGCCACGCACCTTGCACACGTGCTCGAGCACGGCCTGGGCCAGCTCGAGATTCTCGTAGCGGCTCGAGAGCCAGAGGACGATGGGACCGGGTGTCGGAATGCTCATCGCAGTTTGCAAGGGGGACGCGCTGCTAAGCTGGCCCCGATGTGTCACCTCTCCGCAATCGCGGAAGCCGCGCGCATGATACAGGGCGTCGTCTCGCCGCGAAAAGGGCGGGCTCGGGGGCAGGCCGCCGCCCTCTTCGCCCTCGTGGCGACCCTGCCCGCGGCCGGGTCCGCTCCCCTTGCACAGCGCCTCCCCGAGGCCGTGGCCCAGGCCCAGAAGCTGGTCGAGAAGGTGCGCGGCGTCCCGTTCCGGGGCCGCGTGCCTTCGGCCGTCCTCCCCGAGAAGGACCTCTTCCGGATCCTCCGCAAGAAGCTCGTCGAGGATCTGCCGGCGCCCTTCCCCCGCTATGCGGCCTCGCTGGCGGCCGTCGGGTTCCTCGAGCCGGAGCCGGCCCTCGAGGAGAAGATCACGAAGCTCTACGCACGCCAGGTCGCGGGTTTCTACGACCCCGACGAGAAGAAATTCTTCATCGTCCCCGAGCGCACGACCGAGGCAGCCGCCGGCGCGGCCGCGCTCGGTCTCTCGACCGGCGACCTCCTCGAGGACACGCTCCTGGCGCACGAGCTGACACACGCCCTTCAGGACCGGCGGCTCGATCTCGTCCCACGCATGAAGGCGCTCAAGGAATCGTCGGACGCACTCCTCGCCCTCGAGGCGTTCCTCGAAGGCGAGGCGACGGTCGTCATGATGGACGCGCTCCTCGTCCGCCTCCCCCCCGAGACGAAGGAGCTGTTCGGCACCGACACGCTCTCGAACATGCTCTCGGGTCTCGCGGCGGGCACGACGAACATCGAGGGTGCGGACGGCGTGCCCGACTTCTTCGTCAAGGAGATGCTCTTCCCCTACGTCTCGGGCACGAAATGGATCGAGGCGAAGCGCGCCGGCGGCGTCGGCTGGACGCTCATCGACGCCAACTACGCCCGCCCGCCCGCGACGACCGCCGAGATCTTGCACCCCGAGCGGGCCGCGACGCGTCTCCTACTCGCGGCGGCCGACCGGCCGTCCGCCACGGAACTCCCCTCCGGAATGCGCGTCCTCTATGGGGATACGTTCGGCGAGTGGATGCTCGGAACGCTCCTCGAGCGCGCCGGGGCTCCCGATGCGCGCGCCCTCGCGGCCGAGTGGCAGGACGACCGCATCCTCTTTTTCGAGCCCCGACTCATGGAGGGCGTGGTTCGGCCGGTGGGCTTCCTCTGGCGGATCCGGGCCGCCTCCCCCGAGGCGGCGCGCCGGCTCGCGGCCGCACTCGCGCCGCTCTACGAGCGCCCGGAGGGGCGGCCCGTGGCGGCGATCGTGGTCGAGGAGGACCGCCTCGAGATCGTCCGCGGGCGGCCGCAGCCGCCCAGGCCCCTCAGCTCCCCTGCAGGAACTTCAGCGCCGCCGGCAGGAAGATGAAGAGCTGGACGGCGTCGAACGTCCCGTGGGCGAAGACGGAGGCGACGACGTTGCCGGTCTGGCGGAATGCGATCGCGAGCACGCACGTGATCGCGAGCAGGCCGACGAAAAAGAACGGCTCCCCGTAGCCCGCGTGGGCGAGGACGAACAGGATCGAGGCCGGGACCGCCCCGAGCCGGCGCTGCAGGAACGCCCGGAAGTGAAACTCTTCGAGCGTCATCGCCGAGATCACGACGGCGAGCCGCTCGATTCCCGGGCGGCCCGCGAGCCAGGCGACGAGCGGCGGGACCGCGCGCTGTTCGCGGAAGTCGAGGACGTTCAGCAAGACCGCGGCGACGAGGCTGACGACGATCGTGAGTGTCCAGCCGATGAGGCCGAGCGCGACGCCGGCGGCGGCCTCCGTCGCGGGCCGGGGTGACTCCAGCGCGAGAAAGCGCCGGAGAGGCGGGCGGCCCGCGAGGAGCCACCAGGCCGCGAGGAATGCCGCGAGGATTCCCTGCACGAGGAAAACCTGCGAGATCCGCAGGGTCGAGACCTCGGGCGGGCGCCCGCCGGCCGCGGCCGGCAGGAGCGTCGTCGCGACGAGGAGGACGAAGAGGAGCGCAAGGGCGGCCCACTTGCGCCACGGCGACGGGAACGCGTCGCGGCGGAACGCCCCCTTCCGGTCGGCGAAAAGCACGATGCCGAGGAGGAGCGGGAGGCCCGCCCCGAGGAGGAGGTTCCGGTCGAAGGAGGTCACGTGCGCGGCCCGGCCGGCGGGACTCTAGCAAAGCTTTCCGCGGGCCGGCGATTGCGCTGGAGGCCGCCTGACCCGATGCGGCCCCGCCCCGCGGGCACTACATTCGCCCCACGCGTATGACGCCCGTCATACCGGCCCGTTTTCGTCCGACTTAGCGTTCCCGAAAGGTTCGAACCGGGGGGAGCACGCATGCGTGACGTCGCCGGGACCGCGGTCGATGGCGCTCCGCCGGCTGTCGCAGGGCCCGTGCCGCTCACGGTCGAGGTCCCCGGCGAGAGTTACCACAAGGGCCTCATCTCCTGTCAGGCGGCGTGCCCCGTCCACACCGACGCCCGGGGGTACGTGCGGGCGATCGCCGAGGGCCGCTTCGAGGAGGCCTACCTGATCGCACGCGGCCCGAACCCCTTTGCCTCGATCTGCGGACGGGTCTGCGGCGCGCCGTGCGAGGCCGCCTGCCGGCGCGGCAAGGTGCCGCGCGTGGACGACGACGGGACCTTCGTTGCGAACGACCGGCCCATCGCGATCCGCGCCCTCAAACGTTTCGTCTGCTCGCTCAAGGGGCCCGAGGCCCGGATGCCGACAGCCGTCCTGGACGCCGTCCGGCGCTTCGTCCCCCAGGTCTGCTCGGACGCCGACGAGATGGCGGCACTCCTGAGGGGCTCGATCGACGGGCGCATCCCACGCGCCACGGGCCAGAAGGTCGCGATCATCGGCGCCGGCCCGGCCGGCCTCTCGGCCGCGCACGACCTCGCGCTCCTCGGTTTTTCGCCGGTCGTCTACGAAAGCGAGCCCGTCCCCGCGGGCATGCTCGCGGTCGGCGTTCCCGCCTACCGCCTTCCCCGCGAGCTCATCCGGAAGGAAGTCGCCGTGATCGAGGCGCTGGGCGTCGAGATCCGCTGCGGCGTCACCGTCGGAAAGGACGTTTCCTTCGAGGAGCTGCGCCGGAGGCACGCGGCCGTTCTGATCGCCGTCGGCGCGAAGCGCTCGCGTGATTTGGGCCTGCCTGGCGAGAATGGGCCGGGCGTTTTCGGTGGCGTCGATCTTCTTCGAGCGGTTTCCCTCGGCGAGCCTCTCCCTCTCGGGCGCGACGTTGTCGTCGTCGGAGGAGGCAACGTTGCGTACGACGTCGCCCGCTCGGTTCTCCGGCAGATCGCGTGGGACACGGCGCGTACGGCGGCCCGCCTCCCGGGGACGGGTCGCGTGCGGCTCGTGTCCCTCGAGAGCCTCGAGGAGATGCCGGCCGACACCGTCGAGATCCGCGAGGGCGACGAGGAGGGGATCGAGCGGCTGAACGGCTGGGGGCCCGTGGAGATCGTCCGGGACGCCGCGGGCGCCGTCACCGGCGTCACGTTTCGGCGGTGCGTGCGCGTGTACGACCAAAACCGCCGGTTCTCGCCTCTCTACGACGACGCGATCCGGCAGACGCTCGAGACCGACAGCGTCCTCCTTTCCGTCGGGCAGGCGCCAAATCTCTCGTTCCTCGCCGAGGGCGGGAAGGACGTCGCGGAGATGCGCCCCGGCTGGCCGAAGGTGGACGCCCTCTCGCTCGAGACGACGGCGAAGGGCGTCTTCGTCGCCGGAGACCTCGCCCACGGGACGCGCCTTCTCATCGACGCGGTCGCGTCCGGAAAGGCGGCGGCCCGCTCGATCTACCGCGCGCTCACGGGGCAAGCCCTCACGCCCGACACGCTGACGGCTTTCCTCACACTCCCTGGCTACCGGCGTGAGCGCGGGTACGAGTCGATCCGGCGCGTCACCGTGCCGGTCGCCGAGCCCGCAGCTCGACTCGCGCATCCCGAGGCCGAGGTCGAGACCGGGTACACCGCCGAGCAGGCGACGCGCGAGGCCTCGCGCTGCCTCGACTGCGGCGTCACGCCGGTCTTCGACGGCTCGCGCTGCGTCCTCTGCGGCGGCTGCGTCGACGTCTGCCCGACGCTCTGTCTCAAGCTCGTCGACCTCCTCGATCTCGCGCCCTCGCCCGAGCTCGCGTCGGCCGTCGCGAGCGACCTCGGCCCCGACTCCGGCGACGCGACGGCAATCCTCAAGGACGAGGATCGCTGCATTCGCTGCGCGCTCTGCGTGATGCGCTGCCCGACGGACGCGATCGCGATGGACCGCGTGACGTTCGCCACAACGTGGAGGACCGCATGACGACGTCCGCCCTCCCCGCGCGCTCGCGGCTCGACCCCGAGCCGGTCGCGCGCCGCGACTTCCTCGGTCTCTCCGCGCTCTGGGCGGCCGGCTCCGCGCTCGCCTTCGCGATGCTCGGCGCGCTCCGCCTCCCGAAAGCCGCGGTCCTGCCCTCGCCCTCGCGCAAGTTCAAGGTCTCGCTCCCCGACACGCTGCCTCCGGACGAGGCCTTCGTCCCGCCGGGCCGGAACGTGGCCGTGTTCCGCAACGCCGGAGGCGTCTTCGCGATCTCGACCGTCTGCACGCACCTCGGCTGCATCGTGAAGCCGACGGTGGAGGGCTTCGACTGCCCCTGCCACGGCTCGCGATTCGCGAAGGACGGCTCCGTCACGAAAGGGCCCGCCCCGCGCGCCCTCGCCTGGCGCAGGGTCTCGGGGAGCGGCGGCACCTACATCGTCGACGAGGGCGAAGACGTCGCCCCGGGAACGAAGGTGACGGCATGAGCGCGGCGCTTCCCGGCCCGGCCGGAAAACCGGCGGGAGACACGGCGCTCCGCCGCCTCGTCCAGAACCTGAGGGGCGCCCCGCGTCTCGTGAAGGAATCCGCGTTCCGCGGCGGCGCCCCGTCGACGGACCGCACGCGCTCGACGTTCGTCTTCGGGAACGTCTTCCTCCACCTCCACGCCGCGCGCACGCACCGCTGGAGCCTCCGCTGGTCGACGACGTGGGGGCTCGGGATCGCCGCGATGGCGGCGTTCCTCGTGACGCTCGCGACGGGCGTCCTCCTCATGTTCTATTACAAGCCCCACCCGCTCGCGGCCTACGACTCGATCAAGGACATCCACTTCGTCGTCCCGACGGGCCGGTTCATCCGGAACATCCATCGCTGGGCCGCGAACGCGATGGTCGTCGTCGTGCTGCTCCACATGGCGCGCGTCTTCTTCACGGCGGCGTACCGCAATCGGCGGGAGTTCAACTGGCTCGTCGGGATGGCGCTCCTCGCGACGACGCTTGGCCTCTCGTTCACGGGCTACCTCCTCCCCTGGGACCAGCTCGCCTACTGGGCGATCACGATCGGCGCGAACATCGCGCAGTCGCCCCGAGAGGTGACCGACGCGCTGAACCTGACGGAGCGCTTCGACCCCGGCGGACTCCAGAAGCTCCTCCTCCTCGGATCCGACACGGTCGGCGAGGAGGCGCTCATCCGCTTCTACGTCCTCCACGTCATGCTCCTGCCGCTCGTCCTCGCGGCGCTCGCGGCCGTCCACTTCTGGCGAATCCGCAAGGATGGCGGTCTCGCGCGCCCGGCCGACGCCGACGCGCGCGTCGGGGCCCCCGGCGTGGATTCGTTGCCCGTGTTCACGGACGCCCCGCGCAAGACCTACCAGCTCGCGGCCCTCGTGCGCGGGAGAACGCCCGCCGTCGGACGGGGGCCCGAGGCGACGGTTCCCTCGATGCCGCATCTCTTCTACGCGGAGCTCGCGGTCCTCATGCTGACGGTCGCGGGCTGCCTCGCCCTCGGCATCCTCTCGGACGCGCCGCTCAAGGAGCTGGCGAACCCCTCGGTGCCCGAGAACCCGGCCAAGGCGCCGTGGTACTTCCTCGGGCTGCAGGAGCTCGTCTCGTACTCGGCCTTCATGGGCGGGATCGGGATCCCGGCGATCGTCCTCCTCGGCCTCGGCTTCATCCCCTTCCTCGACCGCGAGACGCGGGGAACGGGCGAGTGGTTCGGCGGGCCCGGCGGCAAGCGCCTCACCCTCCAGGCGGCCGGCGTCGGCCTCCTCTCGACGATCGGGATCGAGGCCGTCGCGATCCGCTTCGGGTGGATCCGCGAGTGGTTCCCCCACGTCCCGCAGCTCGTCGTGACGTTCCTGAACCCCGGCACCGTCCTGACGGCGGTCTTCGCCGCGTACTCGATGTGGCTCGTCAGGCGCCACGATTCGACGCGCGCGGGCGCGCTCGGCCTTTTCACGTGCTTTCTCTGCGGCTTCGTCGTCCTCACCGTCATCGGGTCGTACTTCCGCGGCCCGAACTGGGTCTTCTACTGGTCCCACGCGGACTGGCCGGCGCACTGAGACGGTGGCCGCAATGCGGAACAAGCACCTCCTCCTCTGGAGCAGCCTCCTGACCTTTGGACTCCTCGCGGCCGCGGCGGCGCACGAGAACTTCTTCCGCGAGTGGCGCCGCGTCCAGAGCGGTGCCTCGCGGTCCGGCGCGCCCGAGGAGGTCCGGCTGCGGCAGGTCTACGTCCCGTCCCTCGGAGCCGCGGACCGCTGCGTGAGCTGCCACGTCGGGATGGCGCCCGGCGAGCAGGCCGTCCCCGGCCACAAGGTCCTCGGCCCGCACCCGCGCATCCCGCACGAGCCGGCGGACATGGGATGCACGATCTGTCACGGCGGCCAGGGCCGAGCGACCGACCGTGCCGACGCGCACGGCACGGTCCCGCACTGGCCCGAACCGATGCTCCCGCGCCGGTTTTCGTACGCCGGGTGCGGAAGCTGCCACACCTCGATCGGCGTCCCCGACACCGCGCGCCTCGCGGCGGGCGCCGCGGTCTTCACGCGACAGGACTGCCTCGCCTGTCACCGACTCGACGGACGCGGCGGGACTCTGCGGCCGGACGGCGGCGGGATGGAGGGCCCCGACCTCTCGGCGGCGGGACTCAAGACTCCCGCCGCCGGCTGGTACGCGTCGCACCTCGACAAGAGCGCGAAGGCTGCAGGCCCGCCGTGGAAGGGCGCCTTCGCGCCCCTGGCTCCGGACGACCGACAGGCTCTCACGACGTTCCTCGCGACGCGCGTCGGCGCTCCCGGTCTCCCCGAGGCCAAGGCGCTCTTCCACGCGCTCGGCTGCCGCGGGTGCCACAAGGTGAACGGCGTCGGCGGCGCCGACGGACCCGACCTCACGCGCGAGGGGCGCGTCGACCCGGGGCGGCTCGACTTCGCACACGTTTCGGGTCAGAGGAGCGTACCCGCGTGGCTCGCGGAGCACTTCCGCGCGCCGGCGACGCTCGTCGCGAACTCCCAGATGCCGGCCCTCGGCCTCTCGGAGTCCGAGATCGACCTCCTCGTCTATTACCTCCTCTCGCTCCGCGCGGGCGGCCCCGCCGGGGC
>JBAUSZ010000343.1:0-1536 GCA_049581965.1 Thermoanaerobaculia bacterium
GGACGCCTTCGAGGCGGTTTTCGCGGCGCTCGTCCTGGATGCGGGCCTCGACGAGGCCCGTGCCGTCGCACGGCGCCTCTTCGCGGACGACATCGCGTCCCTCGATCTCGGCGGGCTCCACCGCCGCGACCCGAAGACCGCGCTCCAGGAGCGCGCGCAGGCCGAGGGGCTCGCCCTGCCGCTCTACCGTCTCGTGGAGGAGACCGGGCCGCCCCACGACCGCCGCTTCGTGTACGAGGTGACGTACGGCGAAAACGAGCGGGCGATGGGGGAGGGAAACTCGAAGAAAGAAGCCCAGGCTGCTGCGGCGGAGGCGATGCTGAGAAAGAGGGAAGAGGAGAAAACAGAGATTTCTCAGAAGGGTGAGTGAGGCCGCCGCATTTCTCGGCGCTCCGGCGCCACGCAGTGGCGAATCGGCCGATTCACCTTCTAAGAATCTTCCTCTTCGTCTTTCGTTCCTTTCGGTTTCTTTCTTTCTCTTCCTTTACCTCGTCAGGTCCGCCTTCAGCAGCACCCAGCCCTCGAGCGCTCTCTGGACGCGCGCGTCCGTGAACGTCTTGTGGTCGAGCTCCTTGCAGGGCAGGCACCAGTCCGCGTAGAAGTCGATCATGACGGGCTTTCCGGCCGCCTTCGCCGCCGCGACGGCATCGTCCGAGTACGGCGCGAACGCCAGCTCGGGGCCGCCCTTGCGCGGGAACGCGAACGCGGCTCCGGCCGCGAGGAGCCCCACGGCCGCCGTGACCTTTGCGGCCCTGAACCACGAGAGTGAGGCCCCGCTCTTCTCGAAGAAGAGGAACCAGATCCCCCCCGCGAGGAGCGGGAGCGCGAGGCCGATCTCGTAGACGCGCGCCGGAAGGATCGCGCGCAGGAAATAGACGGCCAGCGCGAGGAGCGCGAAGCCGAACACCTTGCGGATGGCCGTCATCCACTCGCCCGAACGCGGGAGCGAGCGGAGGCTGCCCGAGACGGTTCCGAGGACGAGGTACGGCAGGCCGAGCCCCATCGCGAGCGTGAAGAAGAGCGCGAGGCCGAGTGGCGCCGAGCCCTTGGCCGCCACGTACGTGAGAAGGGAGAGGACGAACGGCCCGATGCAGGGCGCCGCGACGAACCCGACGAAGAGACCCATCGTCAGGGCACCCAGCGAGCCCGACTGCGAACCGGTGCGGTCCGTGATGAAGTGCGGCGCCTGGATCTCGTAGAGGCCGAACATCGAGAGAGCGAGTGCGACGACGATCGCCGCGATCGCGATCAGGACCGCGGGCTTCTGGAGCCACGCGCCGAAGAGCGAGCCCGAGAGGGCGGCGAAGACGCCGAGCGCCGAGTACGTCACGCTCATCCCGAGGACGTAGAGAACCGAAAGGCCGAACGTCCCGCCCGACCTCCCGCCGCTCTGGCGACTGAAGAAGCCGAGCGTGATCGGGATGAGCGGGTAGACGCAGGGCGTCAGGTTGAGGGCGAGGCCCGAGACGAAGACGAGGCCGAGGAGGAGCGGCAGGCTCTTGCCCGCGAGTGCGCCAGTCTCCCCCCCGCCGCCCC
>JBAUSZ010000344.1:0-11516 GCA_049581965.1 Thermoanaerobaculia bacterium
CCGGCGTCAGGATCGCGGCCGCGGGCATCGTCGCGGACCCGGCGGCCGCCGTGCTCGCAACGACGGGCTGCGGGTGCTGCTCCCGCGGTGCCGTCGCGCCGTTCTCGAGGGCCGCCAGCCGAACGGAGAGGTCCCTCAGCGCTCCCTCGAGGAGCGCAACCCGGCGCTCGAGGTCGACGGGTTGTCCGTCCATCGCACGGCTCCTCGTCAGGTGGTTGCGATCTGAGCTTTCACCCCATCGTGCGGCTCCTCCCAGGGTGGGAGGACCTTCACGAGCACCCAGAGAATCGCGAACGGGAGGAGGAGCAGCACGATTGCCGGAAGCAGCCCCTCTTTCGTCGCGAAGTCCATCTTGTAGGTCGTGTAGCCGAGGAAGCTCTTCGAGAAGAGCTGGCCGCCGATCACCACATTCCAGCGCATCGCGAAGATTCCCATGAGCGTCAGGCAGCCGGCGAGCGTGTAGATCCCCTTGCGTGCGCTCTCGCTGAGCTTCACGAGCTGCGTAAAGGCGAGGAAGCCGAGCGGGACGATCGTGCCGAAGACGATCTGGATCAGGATCTGAGACGTGTAGAGGCGCGTGTGGACCATGAAGTCGAGCGACTGGAACGACTCGTCCGCCTCGTAGATGCGGTGGATGAGGTCCATGAGCTCGATCGAAAAGTCGATCAGAAACGCGTAGAAGAGATACCGGGCGATCGTGTCCACGCAGGGCATGTCGACCGGCACGCCCTTCAGGACGCACACGGCCATGTACATGAGCATGACGAGCGCGATCCCCGAGACGATCGCCGAGAAAAGAAACACGATGGGCATCGCGGGACTCGACCACCAGGGGTTCGCCTTGACCGACCCGAAGATGAATCCGACGTAGCCGTGCAGGAGAAACGCGGACGGGATGCCGATGATCGTGATGAACCGCCCGAGCTTGTCGTCGATCCTCAGGGACTCCTCGCTGATGTTGTCGACACCGAGGCTCAGAACCCTGTAGAGCATCCTCTTCCAGCCCGTCTGGGTACGGGCCATCAGGACGATCTCCTTGCGGTAGTCGAGCCAGATCTCGAGGACGAGGACGGCCATGAGGTACCAGAGGTAGATGAAGCCGAACATCGCCATCGCCGACGACGTGTGGGGCGTCAGGTACATCTCGATCGAGCGCCCGGGGTGGCCGAGGTGGAGCTGGAGAGGAAGGGGCGCGACGACGAGGAACGCGAGTGCCGAAAGAAGCGCGAGGCGGTACGTCGGCTTGACGGCCGCGACGTTGAAGACGCGCTCGAGCGAGGCGAGGATGAACGCGCCCGCGACGAGGCCCGTGATGAACGGGTAGAGGACGATCAGGATGCTCCACTGGAGCTCGAGCTCGTTCGGGTACATGTACCCCTGGACGGCGTGAAGAAGGCCTTCTTCCATTTGTCTACCTCACCGACCCGTCGAGGGCGTTGTAGAACAGTTTGGAGCCGGTGGCCATGTGGGGTTTCAGGACGTGCACCTTGTGCGTTCGCAGGAACTCGTGGACGGGGTCCCTCGGATCCTTGAGGTCCACGAGCTGGCGTGCACCCGTCGGACAGTTCTCGCAGCAGGCGGTGGTGAGGCCTTTGGTGATCCGGTGATAGCAAAGGTTGCACTTGTCGACCGTGTTCGTGCGGGGATCGATGAACCGGCAACCGTAGGGACAGGCCTGTACGCAATAGCGGCAGCCGAGGCAGTAGGTCTTGTCGACGAGGACGGCGCCGTCCGGGCTCTCGAACGTCGCCCCGACGGGGCACACCTGCGTGCACGGCGAGTGAGCGCACTGGTTGCAGAGCTTCGGAACGAAGAAGCTCTTCGCCTTGTCGCCGGCCGCGTACTTCTCCGGGAAGCCACCGTAGCCTCCGTTCGGCGCGTCGACCTCCGGATGATCCGGGTCCTCGACGTGGTAACGCTCGACCCACGTCCGGAAGTAGAAGGGCTCGAGGGGCACGTTGTTCTCGGTCTTGCAGGCCCTCACGCAGCTCCCGCAGCCGATGCACTTGTCGATGTCGACGATCATTCCCCAGTAGTGGTCCGCCATCCGGTAGGCGGGCTCCGCGGGCTCGGACTTTCCCGCGGCGAGCGCCTCCCAGTAGGCGGCGGCCGGCGCCGTGAGGACGAGGACCTTGCCGGCGTTGACGAGGAAGTCGCGGCGGTCCTGATTCATTTCTTCGGCTCCTTGTCGGGCGCGTGCTGGTCGTGGCACGTGAGGCAGGGACCGCCTTCCATGTGAGCTTTGGCGTCGATCTGCGGGAACTTCGCCGGCTTCGCGACGTTCGTCTGGTGGCACGTCAGGCAGAGCGTCTTTGCGTCGGGCTTTTCCGGCTTGAGGGCGGAGGGGTCTGCCGCGTGCTTCGCGAGCGCCCCGTGACAGGTTTCGCAGCCGATGCCGGCGTGCTTCCCGCTCTTCAAACGGTCGCCCTCCTCCGTGTGGCACTCGACGCAGGCCGAGCGTCCCGCGAAGACGACGGGCTTGCTCCGCACGTCCGCGAGCGCTCCGCCCCGGTAGTGGCCGTACTCGCCGAAGGTCTTCGGAACGAAGATCGCGCGCACGATCACGAAGAGGACGATCCCGGCCGCGAAGAGCCCCGCCACCCGAACCAGGTGCTCCTTGTCCTTGAAGAGCTTGTTCATCGCCGATCGACCTCGCGAATCTTGAGATAGAGGAGGGCACCGAAGAGGGAGATGAGGACGGTGGCGAGCAGCAGTCCGTTCCGGCGGAACCGGTACTCGGCCCAGTCGGACGCAGCGCCCGTCTTGAGCGCGCCGAGGGCCTGCGCGGTCGCGTTCGAGTCGCGGGCGAAGTCGCTCCGGTCGAACGTGTGGATCCCGAGGCGCGTCTTGCGGAGAGCGTCGTTCACGGCACTCGACTGGAAGCGCAGCTCGTCCACGTCGAAGCCGCGTTCGGCGAGCCGGTCGACGTCCTTGTCGAGGGTGTCGTGCGACGCGTTGAGGGTCTTGATCGTCGCGTAGAAGTAGCGCGCCGCCTCGTCGCACTTCGGCTGGCCATATTTCGCATGACAGGCGTGGCAAAGCGCATCGGCGTCGTCCCTCAGCATCTCGTCCGTCGGCCGCTCGATGTCATGCTTGCCGTGGCAGGTCTCGCACTCGGGCCAGCCGTGCTTCTCGAACGCCTTCTTGTGCGGGCTCCCGTCGAAGAGATTTCCGTTCGCGGCGTGGCACGTCCGGCAGACCTGCGAGACGAACGACACCTGCGGCGGGAGGGCCGCGTGGTTACCGTGGCAGCTGTTGCAGGCGGGCGCGCCTGCGTCGTGCTTGACGAGGAGCGCGACGCCGTGGACGCTCTTCTTGTACTGCTCGAGCTGGTTCGTCGGGAGCGGCGTCTTGCCGTCGTCCTTCGTGTAGCCCTTCATGTAGGCCGCGTCCGCGTGGCACTTCCCGCAGGTCGCCGGAATGTTCTCGCGGTAGACGAGGGACGTCGCGCTGTCGGGCGGGCGGATCCCGTGCACGCCGTGGCAGCTCACGCACTGCGCCGCCTTCGAGTCCTTCTTCTCGAGGAGGAGCTGGCCGTGCCTGGACGTCCGGTACTTCAGGAGCTGGTCGACGGGCAGAGAGGGGTTGTAGCTCCGCATGAACTCGCTCGAGGAATGGCAGCGGGCGCAGAACTCGGGAATCCACGAGCGGTCCTTGTGCCGGACCTCGGACGAGGGCCAACGTTTCCCGATCTCCGCCGACATTTCCGCATCGGACGGCTTGCCGCCGTGGCAGCCCGCGCACATGAGACCGCCACGCAGGTGCACGTCCGCGACGACCTCCCGGATGTCCAGGTGCCGCAGCGGATCGGTCTTCTCACGCGGGCGGAAGAGGATCTCGTCCGGAAGGTCGGGGTTCGTGTGGCAGAGAAAACAGTTGTCGCCGAGAATGAGCTCGACCTTGCGGTCGTCGATGTCGAGCGCGAGGAGCGTCGCGAGGTGCGGGGCGCCCGTGAGCGTCCCGGCCTTCGCGGCGGCGAAGAACAGCTCCTGCGCATGCGAGGGCAGGGCCTTGAAGCGCGCGCGGGCCTTTTCGTCGAGGACCGGAACGTTCTTCTCGGTCGCGGAGAACATCTTCCCGAAGTCGGCCGGCCAGGCCTCCTCGGAGACGTGCCCCGTGGGCGCGGCGGCCTTGTCCGCCTTTTCCTCGGCGCGCGCGGCCGGTGCGACGAGTGCCGCGAGCGCAAGGACGGCGACCGCGGCGGCTCCGCCGCCCTTCACGCGCCGCGCGAGGGTCGTCGCCGCGAGGAACACGAGAGCGATGCCTCCCGCGGCGAGCCAGGAGAGGTGCGCGAAGCCGTTCAATGCGGCTTGCAGGAGCACGGCGATCGTGAAATCAAACGCGGAGTGCTTCCACTTCAGACGCCGGAGGATCATGACGGCGATTCCGATTCCGAGGATCCAGAGCGCCGCCGTCCGCGCGATCGTCCCGGCGAGGACGGGATCGGCGGCCGGGTCCTTCCCCTTCGGAACGGTGACGCCGACGTCCCACGCCTTGAGCGTCAGGAAGCCGAGGAAGAGGATGCCCGCGACTCCGAGATCCGTGAAGAGGGGGCTCGGCCTGCCCTTCGCCGCGTTGCGGTCGAGGAGCGGCACGAAGAACGCGATCCCCATCAGGACGGTCGCGAGGAGGAGGCAGGCCTGCGGCCCCTCCATGCCGAGGATGTGGGCCGGAAACTCCTTCAGCATCTGGTAGACCCACAGGAAGTACCACTCGGGCTTGATGCCCGGGTACGCGGGCTTGAGCGGGTTCGCCTTGGCGCCGAGCTCCCATTCCGCGCCCGGAATCCCGGGACCGAAAGGGAGGATGACGGCGAGGAGCGCGAGGACGTTCAGGACGACGACCCACAGGAGCAAGTCGCGGAGCGCGAAGTTCGGGAAGAAGGGCATCCCCTTGCCCGGCCGGGAGGCGTCGTGTCCGGCGCCCAGCGGCTCGGCCATCCCCTGCCGCTGGATGAAGAGGAGATGGCCGCCGATGAGGCCGGCCATCACGAGCGGCAGGATGCAGACGTGAAGCGCGAAGAACCGGTACAGCGTCTGCACGGAGACTTCCTCGCCTCCCCGCAGGACCCGCAGGAGCCACGGCCCGACGACGGGGACCGCCTTCACGGAGTCCGTCCCGACGGCGGTCGCGAAGTAGCTGAGCTCGTTCCACGGGAGGAGGTAGCCCGAAAAGCCGAACCCGAGGACGAGACCGAGCATCGCGAAGCCCGAGTACCACGTGAGCTCTCGCGGCTTGCGGTAGGCCTTCACGAACAGGACGCTGAACAGATGCGCGAGCACCGCGAGGCTCATGAGGTGCGCCGACCAGCAGTGAATCGACCGGATGAGCCAGCCGAACGGAACGCGGCCGACGAGGACTTTCATGGACTCGTAGGACGTGTTCTCCCCGACCTGATAGTTCATGAGGAGGAGGATGCCCGTGCCGATTTGCACCATGAAGAGGAAGAGCGAGAGGCCGCCGAGGTAGTACCAGACGATCGAGTGCGCAACGGGCACTTCCTTGTGCGAGAGGAAGCCGACGAGGCCGGAAAGCTGAAAGCGCTCGTCGAGAGCCTGCCAGGCCCGGTCCAAGAGGTTGCGGGGAGCGGGCGTCGCGCTCACGCGGCGCTCCCGCGGGTGATCGTCACGACGCCCTTGAGGTCTCCCCCCACCTCGAAGGCCGCGAGGGGCCGGGGTGGCGGACCCGAGATCACGCGCCCGTCCAGCGCGAACTTTCCGTTGTGACACGCGCACCAGACAATGCTGTCGGCGGGCAAGAACTGGACCGTGCAGCCCTCGTGCGTGCACTTGGCCGACAGCGCAAGGAGCTTCTGGCTCCTGTCCTTCAGGACGAGGACGCGATCCGTCCCGAGACGCGCGATCAGGAAACCATTGCTCGCGAGCTCCTGCTTCTGCGCGTCCGTGAGCGTGATCTTGTTCGCGCCTCCTCCGTCCTTGAGCGGCGTCAGGTAACGCAGCATCGGGTAGACGACGGCGCCAGCCCAGGCAACGAAGCTCGTCCCGAGCAGGGCGTCGATCCAGCGGCGGCGCGAAAACGAGGCGTTCGGGTCACGAGCCAGGCTGCTTTCCAACGATCCTCCCGTTCCCTCGCGGACGAATCCCAATGCACCAATCCCGCGCGCGATGCTCGGCGGCGCGCGCGGGCCTGTACTCGTGGTCGGCAGAGAGTGCCGGTTGCAGGCAGCGGCCTTCCATGATGCGATTGCTTCAAGGGGGCCGCCCGGGGGGCGGCTAGACTCAGACGCATGCTCTTCGCGCCGGTCCTCCTCGCGGTCGTGGCGCTCCGGCCCCTGTCCGCCGTGCCTCCCGCCTCCGCGGGGATGTCCGCGGCGCGCCTCGCGAGACTGGACGCCGCGATCGAGGAATCAATCGCGCGGAAAGAGTGCCCCGGGGCCGTCGTCCTCGTCGGTCGGCACGGGAAGGTCGTCTACCGCAGGGCATACGGAAGCCGCGCGACCGTCCCCGCCCGCGAGCCGATGACGGTCGACACGATCTTCGACCTCGCCTCGCTCACGAAGGTCGTCGCGACCTCGACGAGCGTCATGACGCTCGTCGAGGACGGCAGGGTCCGCCTCCAAGACCGCGTCGCCTGGCACCTCCCTCAATTCGCATCGGGCGGCGGCGCGCGGGACCAGGTCACGGTCGAGGAGCTCCTGACGCACCGGGCGGGGCTGGCGGCTGACGATCCAATGGCTCTCTACGTCGGAACGCCGCAGGAGATCTTCGAAAGGAAGTACAAGCAGCCTCTCGTCGCGGCCCCCGGCTCGCGGTTCCTGTATTCAGACGTGGGATTCGAAGTGCTCGGAGAGCTGGTGCGCCGGGTCTCCTCTCTTCCCCTCGACGAATTCGCGGCGCAGCACGTCTTCCAGCCCCTCGGAATGAAGGAAACCGGCTTCATCCCGCTCGGGAACCATTCGAAGAAATCTCTTTCTCTCGCTCTTCCTCTCTCCCGCATCGCCCCCACCGAGAAGATCAACGGCGAGATCCGCCGCGGCGCGGTCCACGACCCGCGCGCCTATGCCCTCGGGGGGGTCGCGGGGCATGCGGGCCTCTTCTCGACGGCCGACGATCTCGCGCGTTTCTGCACGGCGATACTCGGAGGAGGAGGAGGAGGCGTTCTCTCGCCGGCGGGCGTCGCCTCGATGATCCGCCCGCGCTTCTACGGAGACGGCAGCCTGCGCGGCCTCGGCTGGGACGTCGCGACGGGCTTCTCCTCGAACCGCGGCGACCTTTTTCCGCTCGGCTCCTTCGGGCACACGGGCTGGACGGGCACGTCGATGTGGCTCGACCCAGCGACCGACGTCTTCGTGATCCTCCTGACGAACCGCAACCACCCCGACGAATCGGGCAACGTGATCCCCCTGCGCGGGAAGGTCGCGTCGATCGTCGCGGGCGCGATCACGGACGTTTCTCCGAAGATGCTGGCCGATTCTTCGGCGCGTGTCGCGGAGCTCGCCGCGATCGGCTCGGGACGGGCGCCTTCACGGAATTCTGCCGCGCCTTCGGCACCCGCGCCCGCGGCGCGTTCTTCGAGTGGTAAAGAGGCTGCGGCAGCGCCGGCGCGCGTCGTGGGGCAGGTCCGGCCGGGCATCGACACACTCGAAGAAAACTCCTTCAAACAGCTTTCCGGGATGCGCATCGGCCTATTGACCAATCACACGGGGCTCACGAGGGACGGGCGGCCGACGATCGACGTGCTGCTCTCCGAGAAAGCTCGAGCCGCGGGTGTGGCCCTTTCGAAGCTCTTCTCTCCGGAGCACGGAATCAGGGGAGCGCTCGACGAGAGAGTGGGCGATTCCGTCGACGAGAAGACGGGGCTGCCCGTGCGGTCCCTCTACGGCGACACGCCCGAGTCGCGCCGGCCTCGCCCGGAGGACTTAAAGGGCCTCGACGCCGTCGTCGTGGACCTGCAGGACGCGGGCTGCCGCTTCTACACGTACCTCACGACGCTCGGCTACGTCCTCGAGGAGGCTGCGAAGGCGAGAGTCAAGGTCGTCATCCTCGACCGCCCCGACCCGATCCGCGCCGACGTGATGGAAGGCCCCCCCGCCGACCTCGACGCGCTCTCGTTCGTCGCGTACCACGCCGTGCCGATCCGGACGGGCATGACGATCGGTGAGCTCGCCGGGCTCTTCAACGCCGAGCGCAAGATCGGCGCGGACCTGACGGTCGTGAGGATGGTCGGCTACTCGCGCGACCTCTGGTACGACGAGACGGGCCTTCCGTGGTTGAACCCGTCCCCGAACCTGCGCTCGCTCACCGCGGCCGCGCTCTACCCAGGCATCGGCCTCCTCGAGACGACGAACCTCTCCGTGGGCCGTGGCACCGACACGCCTTTCGAACAGTTCGGTGCGCCCTGGATGGACGGGGCGCGTGTTGCCGCGACGCTGAACGCGCGCGGAATCCCCGGGGTGCGCTTCACGCCCGTCACGTTCACGCCGGCGTCGTCCGTCTTCAGGGGCGAGACGTGCTCGGGCGTCAGGATCACCCTCGTGGACCGGAACGAATTGAACGCCGTCTCCCTCGGCTTCCACGTCGCGACGGCGCTCCGCGACCTCCACCCGAAGGAGTGGAAGGCCGAGCGCCTCCCGTTCCTCCTCGCGAACGCCGCCGCGCTTGCGCGCTTCTCACGGGGCGAGACGGCCGGCGAAATCGCCGGCGCATGGGCCGCGGGCGCGATGGAGTTCGAGAAGAGCCGGGCGGAATACCTCCTGTATCCTGAGAGGTGACGCTCCGGGGGGCTGCGCGTGCAGGACGATCGCTTCTTCAAGGACCTGATCGACAACCTCACGGAGGGGATCTATTTCCTCGACCGGTCGCGGCGCATCACCTACTGGAACCGCGGCGCCGAGCGCCTCACGGGCTTCCCCGCCGACGAGGTTCTCGGGCGGCGCTGCGCGGACAACCTGCTCCAGCACATGGACCCGCAGGGCAGGCTCCTCTGCAACGACGGCTGCCCGATGGAAGCGACGATGCGGGATGGACAGGAGAAGGTGGCGGAAGTGTTCCTCCACCACAAGAAGGGGCATCGCGTCCCGATCACGGTGCGCGCCGTCCCGATCCGGGGTGTCGGCGGCGAGATCGTCGGGGCCGTCGAGGTCTTCAACGACATCTCCGGGCAGGTTCTCGCGGCCGAGCGGATCCGCGAGCTGGAGACCCTCTCCCTGATCGACCCGCTCACCGGCGCCGGGAACCGGCGCTACTCGGAAATCCAGCTCTCCTCGCGGCTCGCCGAGAAGAAGCGCTACGGCCTCCCCGTGGGGGTCCTGTTCGTGGACGTCGACCGGTTCAAGGTCGTCAACGACCGCCATGGGCACGCGGCGGGCGACGACGTCCTGCGCGTCGTCGGGAAGACGCTCGCGAACGCTCTGCGGGCGGGCGACTTCCTCGGACGCTGGGGCGGCGAGGAATTTGTCGTGCTCGTCGGGGGGCTCGACGCGCAACGCCTCCCTCAGGCCGGCCAGCGGCTGCGCGCGCTCGTCGCGCGCTCCAGCGTACCTTCGGTCCCGGGCCTCGAGGTGACCGTCTCGATCGGCGTTACCGAGGCGCGAGGCGACGACACGGTGGCCTCGCTCGTCGCCCGCGCCGATGCGCTCATGTACGAGGCGAAAAAGCAGGGGCGCGACCGGGTCGTGGACGACGTCGGCCCGCCCGCCTGAGGATCAGGGCCTTTTCGCCGGCAGCCGCTTCTTCTCGAGCCTCACGAGAACCGTGTATTCGGGGTCCACGAGCTGCACGATCGGGGCCTTCGCGAACTGGGAGACGAACTGGTACGCGTCGAGTTCGGAAAGGCCCGTCGCCTCGCGCACCCAGCCGACCATCGCTTTGAATGCGACGCGCGCGGCGTCCTCGAGCGGGCGTCCCGAGCCGACGAACATGACCTCGTCCGCGTTCTCGATCCGCGGCACGGGCGTGGGTTTCCCCTTCACGAGGTCCACGACGAGCTCGACGTCCATCGCGCCCTCCACCGCGGCGCCCATGATCTCGCCCTCCCCCATCGCGTAGTGCCCGTCGCCGAACGAGACGAGCCCGCCCGGGACGTTCACACCGAGGTACACCGTGTTACCCGCCTTCACTTCGGGGCAATCCATGTTCCCGCCGAAGTTGCCCGGCACGATCGTGGACCGGGCCTCGCCCATCGAGGGCGCGACACCGAGGCAGCCGAGGAACGGCGCGAGCGGCACCTCCCACGCCTGCTTCCCGTCGCCGGATGCGGTCCGTGCGACGCCTTTCTTCGCATCGACCTCGTATCGCCAGACCGTCTCGGGAAGCTCCGGCCCGAGCATTGGCGTGCGGTCCGTCCCGACGAGAACGCCGAAGCCCGGCCCGAACGCCGAGACGGCCCACGTCCGCGCGGGGGCGAGCCTCAGGATCCGGATCGCGAGCGTGTCTCCCGGCTCGGCGCCTTCCACGAAGAACGGCCCCGTCTGCGGGTTGTCGTGCCCCGGCGCCATGACCTTCGAGGGCAGGTCAGCCGTCGTCTTCACGGCGCCGTCGAAGCAGTCCTCCGTCCACGCGACGATCCGCGTCCCCGGCCTGACGCGCCAGCGTGCGGGGACGCCGCCAAACGTGTAGGCGAGCTCGTCGTGCTTCGGGACGACCGTGAGGACGGGCGCGGAGGGAACGGGCAAGGCCGCCGCGGCGGCCTCGAAGAGGAGACCAGCGAGGAACATGGCGCGGACGCTATCAGGCCCCACGCGGGTGTGTCACCTGCCGAGCTTCGCCCGGATCGCCTCGACCCTCTTGCGGTTGACGCCGAAGTCCGAACGCCCGACGCGCGAGGCCGAGCGCACGTGCACGACCCGCGCGGCCTCGTCCGTCTCGAGCTCGAGGTCGTCCACGAACCCGAAGACGGCGCTCTTGAACGTGAGCCTCACGTAGCCGGGTTCCTCGGCCGTGACCCTCGAGCGCGGGAGCGCGAGAGCCGCCGCCCTGACGCGGGCGAGGGATTCGGCGGCGGTGCCCGAGAACGGGAACGGCTCGACGCGGTGCTTCTCGTCCGTCGCCGTCGACGAGACGCAGTTTGGCGTCGCCGGGCAGGGCGAGAAGCGCGTCACGGGCGGGGCTCCGCTGCAGCCCGAGAGGGCGAGGACGGAGAGGACGAGGGCTCCGGGTCGGAGTCGGGCATGCACGAACACTCTACGCCGGCCGGGCCAGCGGCGGTTTGTCGTCCTTCTCCTCACGGGCGGGCGGGACGGCCTGCGCGGGCGCCGGCGCCACCTTCGGCGTGACGCGCCGGAAGGCGTCGCGCGCGCCCGGCCAGTTCGAGAGGATGGTCCGCGCGATCGCGCTGCCCGTCCGCTCGGCGTGAGCGACGAGGAGCGGCAGGAGCGCGGCGTCGTCCTCGGGGCCGAGGTTCTCGACGGCCACGAGGTCCGTGTTGCAACGCGCCGGGAAAAGCGCGCCCTCGTCGAGAACGTACGCGACCCCGTTCGTCATGCCCGCGCCGAAGTTCGCGCCCGTCTTCCCGAGGACGACGACGGTGCCGCCCGTCATGTACTCGCAGCCGTGGGC
>JBAUSZ010000345.1:0-4969 GCA_049581965.1 Thermoanaerobaculia bacterium
GGCTCGTCGAGGGCGCCCTGTCGGCCCGGCTGGACGCAGCGCGCGAAAGGACGCTCGACGCCCTCGCTTCCCTCGAGGCGACGCTCGATTTTGCCGACGACGTGCCGCAGGCCGAGGCGCGAAGGGCCGGGACCTCTCTCGCGGCGATCGCAGCGGAGCTCGGCGCGCTCGCGCACTCCTCGGAGGGCGCCGGGGAGCGCCGCCCCGTCGTCGCGATCCTCGGACGGCCGAACGCGGGAAAGTCGACGCTCTTCAACGCGCTCCTCGGGCGTGACCGCGCGATCGTGACAGGGACTCCGGGCACGACGCGCGACGCGATCTCCGAAACCCTCGAGGTCTCTGGGGAGAGCGTGACGCTCCTCGACACGGCAGGACTGCGCGAGACGGGCGAGGAGGTCGAGCGGATCGGCGTCGCGGTCGCGGAAAGGGCGGGGGAGACGGCGGACCTCGTTCTCTACGTCGTGGATTCCTGCCTTGGGATGTCCGAAGAGGACGAAGAATTTCTGAGAAGGGGAAGAGGAGAAACCGCGCTTCTCGTGAGAACCAAGGCCGATCTCGTCTCGGAGTCGCGCGAAAGGCCCCCGGACGTCGTCGCTCGTCGCGCACCCGCCGCCGGTGCAAGAAACACCCAACCCGCATTTCCTTTTGAAGAAAATCTCTCTTCCTCTTGTTCCCCGTGGCTCTTCGTCTCGGCCGTCACGGGCGAGGGACTCGACACGCTGCGCGCCGCGCTCGCGACTCGCCTCGGCCTCGTCGAGGCCGAGGGCGAGCTCCTCGTCCTCGCGCGCCACAAGGAAGCGCTCGAAACGACCGCGCAGCTCCTCTCCGAGGCGGCCTCCCTCGCGCGAGCGGGCGACGGGGCCTTCGCACCAGAACTCGTCGCGGCGCGGGTGCGGGAGGCGCTCGTTGCGCTCGGGACGATCACGGGGGAGACCGCGACCGAGGACCTCCTCGACAGGATCTTCGCGACGTTTTGCGTCGGCAAGTAAAGTGTCTCGCGTGAGCAAGGGCTGGGACGTCGTCGTCGTGGGAGGCGGGCACGCGGGCGCGGAGGCCGCCCTCGCCTCCGCCCGCCTCGGCGCGCAGACGCTCCTCGTCACGGGGAATCCCGCGACGATCGGCCGGATGAGCTGCAACCCGGCGGTCGGCGGCCTCGCGAAGGGCCAGGTCGTCCGCGAGGTCGACGCCCTGGGTGGCGCGATGGGCCTCGTGGCGGACCGGACG
This sequence comes from Thermoanaerobaculia bacterium, assembly GCA_049581965.1. Taxonomy (GTDB): domain Bacteria; phylum Acidobacteriota; class Thermoanaerobaculia; order UBA5066; family UBA5066; genus Fen-183. The sequence continues at coordinate 1,225 of JBAUSZ010000345.1, forward strand.
GCAATCCAGTTCAAGGTCCTCAATGCCTCGCGCGGGCCCGCCGTCCGCGGCCTGCGCTGCCAGTCGGACAAGGCGCTTTACGCCGCCGAACTCCGGCGCCTCCTCTCCTCTGCGCCGAACCTCGTTGTCGCCGCGGGAACCGCCGCGGGGTTTTCGGTGGGGAAGGGGCGGCTCACGGGCGTCGTTCTCGAGGACGGGGCGAGCCTCGGGTGCCGCGCAGCCGTCGTGACGACGGGAACGTTTCTCTCTGGTCTCGTCCACGTGGGGGAGAGCCGGCGGGAGGCGGGGCGCTGGGACGAGCCGCCGGCGCGATCTCTCTCGGGGGCCCTGGCGGCGCTCGGCCTGCGCCTCGGCCGGATGAAGACCGGGACGCCGCCGCGCGTGCGCGCCGGCACCGTGAACACCGCGCTCATGGAACGGGCAACAGGCGACGCGCGGCCCGTGCCGTTCTCGTTCCGCTCGCGGCGCGAGAAATTCCCCGCGCAGCGGCAGGTCGACTGCTGGCTCACGCACACGGGGGAGGCGGTCCACGACCTCATCCGCGAGAGCCTCCCCCTGTCGCCCCTCTACTCGGGGCGCATTACGGGCCGTGGGCCGCGCTACTGCCCGTCGATCGAGGACAAGGTCGTGCGCTTCCCGGACCGGGCTCGCCACCAGATCTTCGTCGAGCCAGAGGGCCTTTCGACCGATTGGCTCTATCTGAACGGCCTTTCGATGTCGCTTCCGCCGGGGATCCAGGAACACATCGTACGATTGATTAATGGTCTTGAGCGGGCGGAGATCCTGCGTCCGGCGTACGCGGTCGAGTACGACGTCGTCTTCCCCGAACAGCTCGACATTTCTCTCCAGACACGCGCCCTGCCCGGACTCTTTCTGGCCGGCCAGATCAACGGGACCTCCGGGTACGAAGAGGCCGCGGGCCAGGGACTCGTCGCGGGAACGAACGCGGCGCGCGCCGCCAAGGATCTCGGCGAGCCCTTCGTTCTGTCGCGCGACGAGGCCTATGTCGGCGTCATGCTCGACGACCTCGTGACGCTCGGTCTCGACGAGCCGTACCGCCTGCTCACCTCCCGTGCCGAACACCGGCTGCTTCTGGGGCCGGACAGCGCGTACGCCCGCCTCACGGCGCGGGCGGTCGCGCTCGGGCTCGTCCAGGAAAAAGACGCCGAGCCGATTCTGGAGGCGGAGGCGCGTCTCAAACGCCTGACGGCGGCGCTCGGAGAGACGCAGGTGACGCCCGATCGCTCGACGCGCGCGCGGCTCTCACGGGAGGGTGTCGAACTCACCGAGGAGACGACGCTCGCGGGACTCGTCCGGCGGCCCGAGGTGGACGTGGGCGCCCTGCGCCGGTTCCTCGCCGAGACGCTGGGCTCGGCGGCGCGCGAGGACCTCGCGTCGCTCGACGACGAAGAGCTGGACCGCGCGGCGGCGGAGGTGAGGTACGCGGTCTTCCACGAGCGCGAGCGGCAGACGATCGCGCGCCTCAAGAGGGCGGGCGGGAGGAGAATCCCCGCGGATTTCGTCTACCGCGGTGTGCCCGGACTCTCGCTCGAGGCCACTGAAAAGCTCGAGCGGCACCGCCCGAGCACGCTCGGCCAGGCCTCGCGCATTCCGGGAGTGACGCCCGCGGCGACGGCACTCCTTCTGGCGCGCCTTCTCGTGAAGGAACGGGGCGCGGCGGCGTGAGCCGCCGAGAGCTCGAGGCCGCGGCCGACGGAGTCTTCGCGGCTCTGCCGAGTTCGCAGCGGCTCGTGGCCGAGGCGGCACGCAGCGGGCTCCTGGAATTCCTCGCCTTGCTTCTCGAGCGCAACGGCAGGATGAACCTCGTTTCGGCCCGCGCGGCCGCACCCGCAGTGCTGGCGGGAACCCATCTTGCCGACGCGCTCGCCGGCCTTGCCCTTCTCCCCCCGATCGGCCCCGCGCCCCTCCGCCTTCTCGATCTCGGCTCGGGAGGGGGGTTCCCGGCGATCCCGCTCCTTCTCGTGCGTCGCGACATCGAAGGGACGGTCGTGGACTCGGTGGGGAAGAAATGTGCCTTTCTCGCGGAGGCGGGCGAGCGACTCTCGTTGACCCTCCACGTCGTGAACGCTAGATTCCCGGACTCGTTCCCGATGGCGACGACCGGGACCTTCGACATCCTCACGAGCCGAGCCGTCGGCTCGGCGGGAAAGCTCGTCCGTTCGGCGCGGAGCATCCTCGCGCCCGGTGCGCGCGTCCTCCTGTGGACGACCACGCCCCTCGCACGAGACGCCCTCCGGGACAGTCGCGCCAAAGGCGCGGCCTTCCACCCGGTGCCCGGGACCCAGCGCCGGGGGATCCTCGCACTGGAGCGTTTCACGTGAAACATCGGGTTCTGGCCGTCGCGAACCAGAAAGGCGGAGTAGGGAAGACCACGACCGCCGTCAACCTGGCCGCGGCGCTGGCCGTTCTCGAGCGGACGGTGCTCCTCGTCGACTTCGACCCTCAGGGGAACACGACGGGTGGCCTCGGTATCGATAAGACGGTTCTCGAACGGACCGCGTACGACTGGCTGCTCGGCGGCGCCTCGTTCGAGGAGGTGGCCCGAGCGACGGAGCTGCCGTACCTGACGCTCCTGCCCGCGAACCGGGACCTCGTCGGCGCAGAAGTCGAGCTTGTGGGTGCCGAGCGGCGCGAGTTTCGGCTGAAGGAACGGCTCGCCCCCGTAAAGGAACGGTTCCAGTACGTCCTCGTGGACTGCCCGCCGTCCCTCGGCTTCCTCACGCTGAACGCCCTCACCGCTGCGGACGGTCTCCTTCTCCCGATCCAGTGTGAGTACTACGCCCTCGAAGGCGTCTCCGAGCTCCTTTCGACGCTCGGGCGCGTCAAGGAGAGCCTCAACCCCGACCTGACGGTCGCGGGCGTAGTCCCGACGATGTGGGACGAGCGCACGAACCTCTCGCGCCAGGTTCTCGAGGAGATCCGAGGACACTTCGGGGACCACGTTTTCAGGTCGCCGGTCCCGCGGAGCGTGAGGCTGGCCGAGGCGCCGTCCTTCGGCAAGCCGATCCTCCTCTACGACGCGCGCTCCAGGGGCGCCGAGGCCTACCTCGCAATCGCCCGCGAGCTCCTCCGCCGCGACGCGCGCTGAGGCCCGCGGCCGTTCGCCGGCTGTTAGGATCTCGGCGTGTCGAGAAAATCCGCACTCGGTCGGGGGCTCTCCGCCCTGATCCCCACGGCGAGGCCCGAGCGCGAGGCTTCCGGGGTCCGATCGGTCGCCCTCGCCCTTCTGGACGCGAACCGCCGCCAGCCGCGGCGCCGCTTCGACGACGACGGCCTCGCCGAGCTCGCGCGGTCCATCGGGAAGACGGGAATTCTCCAGCCCGTCCTCGTCACGCGCGAAGGAGACCGGTACCGGATCCTGGCGGGCGAACGCCGGGTGCGAGCCGCGCGCATCGCGGGCCTCGCGGAGGTTCCCGTCGTCGTGCGCGAGGGTGTCGCGGACCGCGACCACCTTCTGCTTGCTCTCGTCGAAAACGTCCAGCGTCGCGACCTGACGGCGCTCGAGGAGGCCGAGGCTTACAAGCACCTGCGCGAGGATTTCGGGCTCACGCAGGAGGACGTGGCCGAGCGCGTCGGCAAAGACCGCGCGACCATCGCGAACGCGCTCCGCCTGCTGAAACTTCCGGCCTCCGTCCGCGAGGCGCTCGAGTCGGGAGCACTCACGGCGGGGCACGCGCGGGCGCTCCTCGCGCTCGGGTCGGCCGCGGACCAGGAGGCGCTCGCC
>JBAUSZ010000346.1:0-1759 GCA_049581965.1 Thermoanaerobaculia bacterium
CGACGACGCCGGCCGGGCCGCCCTGCTCTCGGCGTCGGCGGCGGCCGCGGCCGCGTTCCGGGATTTTCGCGTGGGCCTTCTCGACCTCTACTACCAGCCGGACGGCAAGGCCCTCAAGCCCGTCTACGACCGCGACCGCTACGCGGCCGGAGAGGCCGAATACGTGTGGGACCTGAAGAACAACCTGGGAATCACGGCATCGCCGCGCGAGCTGAACGCGCGCGGCAAGGCTTCCGTCGCGGCGACGCTCGTTGAGATGACGGCTCTGGCGCGCCGCATCGCCACCGCCCGCGGCTGGCCCGACTCCTCCCTTCCGGCCGTCTTCTTGAAGCTCTCGGGCGAGATCCCGAAGACCGACGCCGAGATGCTCGACTCGTATCAGGACGCCTGCCGACGCCTCGTCGCGTACGGGCGGAAGACCGGGATGTTCGACCTGCCGGCCGACTACCGCCTGGACGTCGTCTTCACGCCCCCGCCCCTGCGCGACACCGTCGACGCCGCCTACTACCCCGCGCCGCAGTTCAAGCGGGCAGGCGTCGGCCAGTTCTACGTGACGCCGACCGGGAACGATCCCGCGGCACTGCGCGAGCACGCACGCGCCGCGGTCGCGTCCCTCGCGGCGCACGAGGGCTTCCCCGGCCACGACTGGTACTACCAGTTCGCGCGCGCTCGTTCCGCCTCGATCCCCGCGATCCGGTGGCTCCTCCCCGGCGGCGTCGAGGATTCCGCGTCGATGTGGGAAGACTCGATGTCCGCCGAGGGCTGGGCGCTCTACTGCGAGCAGCTCGTCGGGGAGCCGCGCGAGGGCTTCCCGGAGGGCTTCTACACGCCGGAGGAACGCCTCTTCCAGCTCCAGAACCAGCTCCTGCGCGATGCGCGCGTCGTCGTGGACACGGGGCTCCACTGCGGGTTCATGTCCTTCGAGGACGCGGTCACGTACCTCGCCCGCAACGTCGTGTTCGTGCAGGGGGCCGTCTCGACCGACGCGAAGCTCAACCCGAGCGCCGCCGAGCGCGCGGCCGTCGAGGCGATGCGCAAGGAGGCGTTCCGATACTCGAAGTGGCCGACCCAGGCGATTACGTACTACCTCGGGAAGTCCGAGATCCTCTCCTTGCGCGAGGAATGCCGGAGGATCGAGGGGCCGTCCTTCTCGGAAAAGCGCTTCCACGAGGAGTTCCTCGCCGAGGGGCAGATCCCGCCGGGCCTGTTCCGCGACCGCCTCCTCGCGAAGGCGCGGGCGCGTGCCGCCTCCGTGGGGGCGCCGGGAGCGGCCGAGCTCGGAATCTCCAGGTAGTCTTTACGGCAGCCAGAGGACCTCCGCATGGACCTTCCCGAACCGACCGCACGCGCCCTCGACGACTTTCTCGCCGCCGCCCGCACGCGCCTTGGCGGCGACCTTTCATCCGCCGTCCTTTTCGGGAGCGCGGCCGAGGGCGCGCTCAGACCCGAGTCGGACGTAAACGTCGTCCTCGTCCTGAAGACCTTCCCCGAGAAGGGCGTGAGCGAGCTGCGCGGCGCGCTGCGAGCCGCCCAGGCGGCGGCTCGGCTCGAGGTCATGTTCCTCCTCGAGAGCGAGATCGCCGAGGCCGCCGAGGCCTTTGCCGTGAAGTTCGCCGACATCGGGCGGAGACGCCGCGTCCTCTTCGGGAACGATCCCTTCGCGACACTGAAAGTTTCCGAAGACGCGCTCCGGCGCCGCCTCTCGCAATCGCTCCTGAACCTCGCGCTGCGGCTGCGCGAGGCCTGGGCGCTTCACGGC
>JBAUSZ010000347.1:0-2221 GCA_049581965.1 Thermoanaerobaculia bacterium
CCGCTCCTCCATCCGCTCGCGGCGCCAGTCCTCGCGGCGCTCGAGAAGCTGCGTCCACTGCTGCTGCGTCAGGACCGCCCTCTGGTCGAGGAACATCATCGTGACGGATTTGCGCAGCTTCGTGCGCGCCGCCTCGAGCGCGTCGATCGCCGCGGAGACCGTCTTCGGATCGGCGTCCTTCCTGGCGACGAGCTCCTCGACGTCGATCTGGTGCTTCTCGACGTCGGCTTTGAGGTCCACGAACGAGCGACGGCTCTTCGCGAAGATCTCCTCGAGCTTCTCCTGCTGCTCGGGCGAGATTTCGAGGAGCCGGACGACCCTCGGACGCTTCCACCATTTTCCCGGCGGGGTCTCGGGCATCTGGGCGGCCGCCGGTGCCCCGGCGAGCGCCGCGCAGGCCGCGGCGAGGAGGACGACGCGCGTTTTCACAGCGTGTCCTCGGGAACGAGGCTCGAGAAGGACGAGTCGTCGAGGACGCGGTCGATCGACCGGAGGAGCTCCTCGTCCGAGCCGTCGCCCGGCGCGGGGGTCGGGCGCTCGACCGTGGCGTTCTGCGCGACGGGCGCGGTCGTGGAGATTCGCACCATCGTGACGGTCGCGACGAGGACGAGGGCGGCCGCGAGACTCCCGAACGCGAGCAACGGGTGGCGCAGGAGGCGCGGGCGGAACGCGCGCACCGAGGCCCTCGGCGCGGCGGCCGACCGGATCGCCACCATGGTCCGCTCCGCCTGCGCCGTCCAGAACGACCCGGGCAGGGCGTCGACGTACCCGGACACGGCACCGCGGTCGAGGAGCCACGCTTCCCGCAGGCGCGCGACGCGCTCCTGGCACGCGGCGCAGCCCGCGAGGTGCCGGGGCACGGCGACCGGGCCTCCGTCCTCGGGGAACACGCGGGCGAAGATCTCGTCGGCGCTCAGGTGGGGCGTGGCGTTCATCGCAGGTCCTCCAGGCAGACGCGCAGCTTTCGCGCCGCGCGGAACAGATGGGACTTGACCGTGCCCTCGTCGAGGCCGGTCGACTGCCCGATTTCGGAGATGGATTTCTCCTCGTAGTGCTTCATGACGAAGATCGCCCGCTGGCGCGGCGAGAGCGTGACGAGCGCCTCGGCGATGCGCCGGCGGATGTCGCTCGACAGCAGGTCCCTCTCGGGAGACGTTCCGTCGGCGGGATCGAGCGCGGGCGGGATCTCCGGACCGTCGTCGTCGTCGAAGTCGCGCAGCTCCGAGAACGTGACGACGGGGCGGCGGCGGCGAATCTGGTCGCGGACCGTGTTGATCGCGATCCGCGTGAGCCACGTCTCGAACGCGGCCTCGCCCTTGAACTCGCCGAGCGCGCGGAAGGCCTTCACGAAGACGTCCTGCGCGACGCCGTCGGCCTCGGAGGGATCCCGCAGAAGCGTGAAGACGAAGCGCGTGATCCGCTTCTGGTAGGTCCTCACGAAGTACTCGAAGGCGTCCACGTCGCCCGCGACGACGCGCGCCACAATTTCCCCTTCCGCTTTCAGGCGCTCGGCTCGCGCGCGCGCCTCCTCGTCGGGCCGGGGCTCTTCGGTCACGCTCATGTTCTCGTCCGCCCGCGGCGGGAAGTTCAGGACCTTGGCCAAGGCGACTCCGGTCACGGCAGTTGGACGCGGGGAGGTCGCAGCCGGTTTACGAAGGATAAGCCTCTGCGGGCCCGTCACTTCCGCCACGGCCGAACGCGGGCCTTGAAGGCGTCCCAGAGGACGATTCGGCGCCTCAGGCCAGGGACGACCAGTCCAGCGGTCCGGGGCACGGCTTCAGGATGGAAGTAGCTGGAAAGAAGGAGCTTGACGTCCCCGGGCCGGTTCAGGCCGGGCCGCGCCAGGTCCCGCCACCTTCGGAACGCGGTAACCGGCTGCTCTCCCACGCGGGCCCGGTCGAGGTCCACGAGCCAGAGGCGCGGGCCCGCCTCGCCCTTCGTGACGAGAACGTTGCCGTCCGTGAAGTCGCGGAAAAAAACGCCCCGGTCGTGCAGCCGCCGGGCGAGGCGCCCGAGCGCGGTGACGACCTCCTCGAACTCGTACGGGAGCGACGGCGGAGGCTGCGAGGCGTCGTCGCGCCGGAGAAACCACCGACGGATCTGCTCGGCGTCCTGGAGACGCCGCGCGACGTACCAGCCCTCGCCACCGACCAGCCCGACCGCGAGGGGCTCGGGCGTGTCGATGCCGCGCGCCGCGAGCGCCTGCGCGACCTCCCAGGAC
>JBAUSZ010000348.1:0-19503 GCA_049581965.1 Thermoanaerobaculia bacterium
CAACCCGTCTTCCACCAGGTGTCTTTCCGGCAGGGGCGCGTCGCGAAGGCCCGATTCGCTCCCGGCGGCCAGGACGTGATCTACGACGCGAGCTGGCAAGGGGAGCCGTGGCAGCTGTTCTCGACTCCGATTGCCGACCCCAAGGAGCGGCCGCTCGGCCAGAGCGACGTCCAGCTGATGGATCTCTCGACCGCGGGCGAGCTCGCCCTGCGTCTGAACAGCAAGGTCGCCGACACGTGGCAGTTCGAAGGCACGCTGGCGCGCTCGGCACTGGGAGGAGATCTGGCTCCCAAAGCCCTCCTCGGAGGAGTCGTTCAGGCCGCCTGGGGCCCGAAGGGCCAGCTCGCGCTCGTCCGGCAGGCGGGAGGACGCTCCTCTCTCGAGTTTCCGCAGGGGCAGGTGAAGGTGGAATCGGCGGGGTGGTTAGGCGATATGAGGTTCTCGGGGGATGGAAAGCTGCTCGCCTACGTCGACCACCCGGCTGCTGGCGACGACGCGGGTAGGGTCGCCGTCCTCGACGTGGACGCGGGGAAGACGCGGATCTTGTCGAAGGATCACGCCACCCTCCGGGGCCTCGCCTGGAGAGGCCGCGAGATCTGGTTCACCGCCGGGACCAACATTCTGAACCGCGCCCTTTACGCCGTGGACCTTTCGGGGCACGAGCGCGGGGTCTTCAGTCAGGCGGGCGGTCTGTCCATTCACGACGTCTCGCCCGACGGCCGTGTCCTGATGAGCCGCGAGGAAATGCGCGGCGGACTCCTCGCGCAGACCGACGGACAGGTTCAGCCCATGGACCTGTCGTGGCGCACGTGGAGCTTTCTTCTCGACTGCTCGGCCGACGGGAAGATGCTTCTCTTCGAAGAGGAGGAGAGCGAACTCCCGGATCTGTTCCTGCGGCCCTCGGCCGGCGGTCATGCGACGCCGCTCGGAAAGAGCGGGGGCTGGGGCGCTCTCTCTCCCGACGGGACGCTCGCGGTGGCGTGGCTCGACAAGCCGGCGCCGCGGTGGGTCCTCTATCCGACGGGAACCGGCAGTCCCCGCGAGCTCCCGGTCCACGGCATCCGCTCCATCAAATCCGTGAGCTTCCAGAAAGACGGCAAGAGCCTGATCTTCATCGGCACGGAGGGAGAGAAGGAAGACCGCGTCTGGGTCCAGAGCCTCGACGGAAGTGCGCCGAGGCCGGTCACGCCCGAGGGCGTCACGGGCCTCGACACGTGGCCTTTCCTGAGCCCTGACGGGCGCAGTGCCCTCGTGCGGGACAAGGCCGGATGGGGGATCCTCGACCTTCGGAAACCCGAGGCGCCCGCGCGGCGGGTCGCGGGCCTCGAGGAGGGCGAGCGCCTCATCCAGTGGACTCCCGACGGGCGCTTCTACGCCTCGAGGCCCGGCAGCTTCCCGATCGACGTCTGGAAGCTCGACCCCGCGACCGGTAAGCGGCAGCCCTGGAAGACGATCAGCCCCGCGGGCTACGTGGGCGTGGAGGGCTCCACGATCCGGTTCAGCGCGGACGGGCGGCAAATGGCGGCGCGCTACATCCTGCAGCGCAGCACGCTCTACGTCGTCGAAGGGCTGAGATGACCCTCGCGCCCGGAACGAAGCTTGGCGCGTACGAGATCCTCGACCAGATCGGCGCGGGAGGGATGGGAGAGGTCTACCGGGCGAAAGACACGCGACTCGCGAGAGACCCGTGCGAGATTCTTGCGGCCTGCGCGCGGCGCCCTGATCGCGAGATGTATTTCCTGCTCGTTTTCTCGGCGATCGTCTAAAGTGGCGTTTGCCGTGAGCAGCAAGCGCAAGGTGACGGACGAGAGGATCTCGGCCTATCGCCGGGCTGTGCAGGGGATGGCGCGCGGCCGGTTTCGGCCGCCCCTTCCGGCTGTCGTCGAGGGACCCGCGCCCGACGAGGTCGACCGCCTCGGAGTCGCGCTGTCGCGCCTGGGAACGGCGCTCGAGCGGCGATTCGCCGAGACGAACGCCCTGATCCGGCTGGGCGAGAAGGTCAACGGGGGTCTCGTGCTGCACGAGGTCCTCGAGCAGATGTTCGACTCGTTCCACTCGGTCTTTCCCTACGACCGGATCGGGTGCTCGCTGCTCGAGGACGACAGGCGCACGGTTCGAGCGGTCTGGGCGCGCTCGCTCGGGGCCGCTCCGAAGCTGGGGGTCGGGTACAGCGCTCCACTCGACGGCAGCAGCCTGACCCGGATCATCGAGACGGGCCGACCGCGCATCCTCAACGACCTCGAAGAGTACCTGCGCGAGCATCCCGGGTCGCACGCGACGCGTCTCATCGTGTCCGACGGAGTCCGGTCGAGCCTCACGTGCCCCCTCGTCGCGCAAGGCAAGCGCGTCGGCTTCGTCTTCTTCAGCAGCAACCGGCGGAACACCTATTCCGAGCGCCACGTCGAGCTCCTCATGCAAATCGCCGGGCAGCTCTCCCTCGTCGTCGAGAAGGGACGCCTGTATGCGGAGCTCCTGCAGGCGAAGACCGCCCTCGAGGCGGCGAACCGCTCCCTGAGCCTGGTTGCGACGCTCGACTCGCTCACCGGAGTTCCGAACCGCCGGATGATGGACGAGATGCTGGACAGAGCCTGGCGCCGCGCCATGCGCACCAAGACTCCCTTGTCCCTGATCATGATCGACATCGACCATTTCAAGGAGTTCAACGACCGTTTCGGCCACCTCGAGGGCGACCGGTGCCTCGTCCGGGTCGCGGAGGTGATGCGCTCCACGCTCCGGCGCCCCGACGACTTCATCGCGCGCTACGGCGGCGAGGAGTTCCTCGCGTTCCCGGCCGCGGCCGCGGTGGAGACAGCGCTTGGGCTGGCCGAGCGGCTGCGAGTCATGGTGGAGCAGCTTCCGATGGAGGCCTCCGGATCGGGGGAGTCCCGGCGCGTCACGATCAGCGCTGGTGTCGCCGGCCTCGACTCGGTGTCGGACGGTTCGGTCTTCGAGGTGATCGCGAGCGCCGACCGTGCTCTCTACGCCGCGAAGAAAGCCGGAAGAAACCGCGTCGTTCTCGCGGGCTCCGTTCTGCCGTCCGCGTAGCGCTGGGATATATTGAGTCTCAGGAGGACTGCATGTCCAAGAAGAATCTGATCACGCTGGGAATCGTGTGCGTCGGTCTCGCTCTGGCCACGGCGCCGTTGTCTGCCCAGGAGGTCAAGGCCTCCGGCACGAACATGTTCGTGAACAAGGTGAACGAGAGTTTCTCGCTTGCCGACGGTTCGACGGCGAGCCGCGTTTCGTCAACGGGTTTCATCGCCTCGGACGATCCGTCTAATCCGCTCCGGCTGGCGAGCATGACCTGCACGGGCACGTCGATCACGGCCAAGGACGGCAAGCCCGTCCGGGGAGCCGGAACCTGCGACTCCGTCGACGGGCAGGGCGACGTGGCGTTCTACTGGTGGCGGACCGACGAGAAGAACGGAGGCCGTTGGGGCTTCCTGGGCGGGACCGGGAAGTGGGCGAACGTCGAGGGCGGCGGCACCTACGAGCCGACGTTCCAGTGGAAGGACGGACGCACCGGCAACAACTGGAAGGGAACCTGGAAGACGAAGTAAGCCGGGGCGGCCCCGCGAATCTCCCGGCGCGAAATGAGCCGATGGCGCCCGTGGAGAGCTTTGGATGATCGGCCGCAGCCTCGCTCACTAGAAAGACGGCAGCGATTCGAGCGGGAAGCGAAGCTGCTGGCCTCGCTGAACCACCCCAACGTCGCGGCCATCTATTCATTCGAAGAAATCCCCTCTTCTTCGTCTTCCTCCTCGCGCCAACGGTGAGGAGAGCGGATCCCTACGGCGCCCGCTCGTCCTTGTAGATCTTCCCGTCCTTCATGACGAAGCGGACGTGCTCGAGCACTCTCACGTCCTTCAGCGGGTCGCCGTCCACCGCGACGGCGTCCGCGAGCGCGCCCGGCGCGACGACGCCGAGTTCGCCCGAACGCCCGAGCATCTCGGCGGCCTTCGACGTCGCCGCCTGGATCGCCTGCATGGGCGTCATCCCGAACTCGACCATGCGCGGGAACTCCTGAACGATCGGCTCGGACCACGAAAACCCGCCGACGTCCGTTCCGAAGACGATCTTCACGCCCGCCCGGAGCGCCTTCGTGAAGGACGGCCCGTGCAGCGCGACGCGCTTGCGGTCGCGCTCGCCGACCGGCGTGCCCGCGGGCGCCCAGCCCTCGTAGTAGACGCTCAGCGTCGGGCAGTACCACGTCCCCTGCCTCACCATCTGCGCGACGTCCTCGTCGCCCAGCTCGAGGCCGTGCTCGATCGAGTCGCAGCCCCCGTCGAGCGCGCGCCGGAGCCCGAGGCCGCTGTAGGCGTGGCACGCGACCTTGCGACCCCAGCCGTGCGTCTCGTCGACGATCGCCCGGATCTCCTCGAGCGTGAGGGTCGGCTGCGAGACGAGGTTTCCCTGCCGGTCCAGCCACGAGCGGTGCGTCATGTAGACCTTGATCCAGTCGGCGCCGTTGTCGAGCTGCTCGCGCGCGGCCTTCCGCGCCTCGACCGGCCCGTCCACGATCTGGACTCCCTTCGGCACGACGATCTCGGGCGCGTAGCCTTCGAGGGGGTAGCCGCCCGTCGTCGAGATCGCCCGCGTCACGACGAACATGCGCGGACCGGGGATGTACCCGGCCTCGATCGCCTCCTTGATCCCGACGTCCCCGTAGCCCGCCCCCTCGGTCTCCACGTCCCGGATCGTCGTGAAGCCCTGCTCGAGCGCCCGGCGAGCGGAGACGGTCGCGCGGGCGGCGCGGAACGCGACGGGCTGCTTCAGGAGCTGTACGTCGTATCCGCCCTCTGCCGGGTCCTCGCCCTGCAGGAAGATGTGCGTGTGGCTGTCGATGAGGCCCGGCAACACCGTCCCGCCCGACAAATCGACGACGCGCGCGCCGGCCGGCACCTTCGCGGACGCGGCGTCGCCGACGCTCTCGATGCGGTTCCCGCGGACGATGACGATCTGGTTCCGGCGGGGCGCGGCGGACACGCCATCGATGAGAATCCCGGCGCGGATCACGGTCGCCGGAGGCGCCGGCTTCGGAGGTTCGGCGCCCGAAAGAGGCGCCTTTGGGAGCGCGAGGCACAGGATGGCGACGGCGCGCGCGAGACGCATGGTGTGACTCCTTCGCACGAGTCTTGCCCGATCGCGCCCGGGACGCAAACGAGACGCCGGGATCGTGCGAAAGCGTCCGTATACTGAGACGCGTCTTCCGATGACACTCGCGCCGAGAACGAAGCTAGGCCCGTACGAGATCCTCGCACCGCTCGGCGCGGGAGGGATGGGGGAGGTCTACCGGGCCAAGGACCCTCGCCTCGGTCGCGAGGTCGCGATCAAGGTACTGCCGGAAGATTTCTTAGAAGGTGAAGAGAGAAGGCAACGGTTCGAGAGGGAGGCGAGGCTTCTCGCAGCGCTCAACCATCCCGGAATCGCCGCCGTCTACTCCTTCGAAGAAATCCCCTCATCTTCCCTCTCGTCGTCCCGCCATCTCCTCGTCATGGAACTCGTCGAGGGAGAGAGCCTCGACGTGCGCATCGCCGACGGCCCTCTTCCACTCGAAGAATCTCTCTCCTTCGCAAAGCAGATCGCTGAGGCCCTGGAGGCCGCGCACGAAAAGGGAATCGTCCACCGGGACCTCAAGCCGGCAAACGTCATGGTGACGAAGGGCGGGCGCGTCAAGCTCCTCGACTTCGGCCTCGCGAAGGTCGCCGCCGTCGGGGAGTCGGCGAAGGCGGACACGACTCTCCCCACCGACATGAAAACGAGGGAAGGTGTCGTGATGGGAACGGTGCCCTACATGTCGCCGGAGCAGGTCTCGGGCCGTCCGCTCGACCAACGGACGGACATCTTCTCGTTGGGCGTGATTCTCTACGAGATGGCGACCGGGCAGCGGCCTTTTCAGGGGGACTCGTCGGCCGAGCTCATCTCGTCGATCCTGCGGGACACGCCGCGGCCGCCGGGCGAGCTGCGCGAGGGACTTCCGGTGAATCTCGAACGGATCGTCCAGGGCTGCCTGGAGAAGAACACCGCCGACCGAATCCAGTCGGCGCGGGATCTTCTCGACCGGCTGCGCGGCGTGACGGCCCAAGCGCCCGCGACTGCGACTGCGGCGGCCCCTCCGTCGCGTCCGGTGGCGGCCGACTCCGGCGCAGCCCGCGCCGACGAGGGGTTCTGGGTCGCGGTACTGCCCTTCAAGGCCGGCGGCGCCGGCGCCGACCTCAAGGCCCTCTCCGAGGGGATGACCGAGGAGATCGTGACCGGTCTGTCGCGCTTTCCGTACCTGAGAGTGATCTCGCGCGCTTCCACGTCACGCTACATCGACGCGGCTGTCGACGTGCGGACCGCCGGAAAAGAGATCGGAGCGCGCTACGTGATGGAGGGAAGCCTCAGACAGGCGGGAGCGCAGCTGCGCGTCGCGGTGCAGCTGGTCGACGCGAGCACGGGCGCCCACCTCTGGGCGGAGACGTACACGCGGCCCTTCGAGCCCGATCAGGTCTTCGCGATCCAGGACGACCTCGTCCCCCGCATCGTCTCCACCTGCGCCGATCACTTCGGTGTCCTCGCGCGGAGCATCAGCGACGTCGTCCGAGGGAACGATCCCGGCCTGCTGAGCCCCTACGAGGCGCTCATGCGAGGCTTCGGATACCACCACCGCCTGACCCCGGCCGAGCACGGAGAGGCGCGCGCGGTGCTGGAGCGGGCCGTCGAGCGGGCGCCCAACAACGCCGACTGCTGGGCGATGCTTTCGTGGATCTACTCCCACGAACATGCGCACGGCTTCAACCCCCGGCCCGGCTCGCTCGAACGTGCGCTCGCGGCCGCCCGGCGCGCCGTGGACCTTGCCCCGTCGAATCACCTCGCGCAACAGGCCCTGGCGGTCGTCCTGTTCTTCCGCAAGGAGAAGACGGGCTGTCTCGCCGCCGCCGAGAGGGCCATCGCCCTCAACCCGCTCGATGCGAGCAACGAGGCCATCTTCCTCATCACCTTCACCGGGGACTGGGAACGCGGCTGCGCCCTCATTCGCCGGGCGATGGACCTCAACCCCCATCATCCCCGCTGGTACGGGCTCGTCCTCGGCATGAACGAGTACCGCCTGGCCAACTACCGGGCTGCCGTGGACGAGTTCATCAAGGCCAACGCGCCCGACGTCTTCTGGACGAACTGGCTGCTTGCGGCCGCCTACGGCCAGCTCGGGGAACTCGCGGCCGCACGCAATGCCTTGCGGGATCTGCTCGCCCAGAAGGAGGATTTCGCCCAGTCGGCCGCGGAGCTGATGGGGAAATGGTTCGAGCCGCAGCTGGCCGGGCAGCTGATGGAGGGCTTGCGCAAGGCGGGACTCGTAGTCGTCCCGGAGAAAGGCGCGGGAGCTCCCGCGCTGGAGCCCTCGAATCTCTCCTCACCGGTCCCGGGAGCGGCTCGTGCCGAAGAAGGATTCTGGGTGGCCGTGCTGCCGTTCAAGTACAGCGGCAGCAACGCGGACCTCGCGGCCCTGGCCGAAGGACTGTCCGAAGAGATCGTGACCGGATTGTCGCGGTTTTCCTACCTCAGGGTGGTTGCGCGCGGCTCGACGTTGCAGGGCGCGAGCCAGGCGGCTGATCTGCGAACGGTCGGCAAAGAACTGGGCGCGCGTTACGTGATGGAGGGGAGCCTGCGGCAGGCGGGACCCAGGCTGCGCCTCGCGGTCCAGCTGGTGGATGCGACCTCCGGCGCCCACCTGTGGGCGGAGAACTACGAGCGCACTTTCAGTCCGGACGCGGTCTTCGAGCTGCAGGACGAACTGGTTCCCCGAATCGTTTCGACGATTGCCGACATGCACGGGATTCTGCCCCGGAGCCTGAGCGAGGCCGTGCGCAGCCGCGATCCCGGGGAACTCAGCGCCTACGAAGCGGTGCTGCGCAGTTTCGGCTACTTCGAGCGGATCACCGGCGAAGAGCTCGCCGCTGCGCGCTCCGGACTGGAATCGGCGGTGCGCAAGGCGCCGGCTTCCGGCGATGCCTGGGCCATGCTGGCGCTGCTTTGCGTCCAGGATTACGCGCAAGGATTCAACCTTCAGGCCGACGCCTTGGAGAGGGGATTGGCGGCCGCGCGGCGTGCCGTCGAGCTGTCGCCATCCAATCACCTGTCCCACTACGGCCTGGCGCAGGCACTGTTCTTCCTGAAGGAACTTCCGAGTTTCCGCAACGAGGCGGAGCGGGCCGTCGCGCTTAATCCCATGGACGGCAACACCCTTGCTTTTCTCGGCGAGCTGCTGTCGTATTCGGGCGATTGCGAGCGGGGCGCGGCACTGGCGGCACGCGCCAAGCAATTGAATCCCAATCACCCCGGCTTCTACTGGTTTGCAGACTTCTACAACGCGTACCGCCAGCGGAACTACCGCGGCGCGCTCGCTGCCGCGCTCAATCTCAATCTGCCTGGCCACATGGGCGCGCATATGGTGCTCGCTGCTGCCTACGGCCAGCTCGGGGAACGGGAGGCTGCGGACAAGGCCGTGCGGGACCTGCTGAAGGTGCGGCCGGACTTCGCCTCCATCGCCCGCGGTGTCCTGCGCCAGTGGTGGACGCCCGAGTACGTGGAGCAGCTGATCGATGGCTGGCGCAAGGCGGGGCTGGACGTGCCGGCGGGCGGGCCGTGGACGCAGAACTCCGGAACGTGCTCGTCGTTCTCCTGAAGGTCGTCCTCGCGCTGTGGGCCCTCCGCGCCGTCAACGCGGCGCTGTCGCTTCTTCTCGTTCCCTCCCTCGCGCTTGCGCCGCGCCGGAGGGACGGCTCTCCGTTCGTCTCGATCGTCGTGCCCGCGCGCGACGAGGAGCGCGCGATCGAGGCCGCGACCCGGAGCAAGTGCCTTCAGGACGACGCGGCTTTCGAAGTCGTCGTCGTGGACGACCGGTCTTCGGACGGGACGCGCGAGATTCTGCGGCGCCTCGAAGCCGAATTTCCAGGCGTGCTCCGCGTCGTGGACGGCGTCGAGCCGCCGCCGGACTGGCTCGGCAAGCCACATGCCCTCGACGAAGGGGCGCGCGCGGCAAAGGCGGCACGGCCCGCCGACTGGCTCGTCTTCTCGGACGCGGACGTCGTCTTCAAGCCGGACCTCCTCGCCCGGGCGCTCGCGCACGTCGAGAGGCATCGGCTCGACTTCCTCACGCTCCTCCCGCAGATGGAGGCGCGCGGCTTCGGGGAGAGGCTCATGGTCCCGACGATCCCGGCCGCGGCATTCTGCTACCTGCCCGGCTGGCTCATGAACGTCCCGTCCGCGCGGAGTTTCGGCGGCGGGGGAGGAGTCTTCAACCTCATTCGCCGCGACCTCTTCGATCGCATCGGCGGCCACGAGGCGCTCAAGGCGTCGGTGATCGACGACATCCAACTCGGCCGCAACGCCCGCCGCGCCGGCGCACGGACGGGAATCGCCTTCGCGCTCGACTCGATCTCCCTGCGTATGTACCACGGCTTCGCCGAGATCTCGAAGGGGCTCGAGAAGAACGGCTTTTTCGGGCTGCTCGGCAATGTCCCAATGGCTGCGCTCACCCTTTTGTTGTTTTTCTTAGAAGGTGAATTGGCCTTTGCAATCGTCACGGGGGGAGCGATTCAGTGTGCGGCGGGGTTTGCCGCGGCGTTCGGCGGAGGCGGAGCCGGAGCCGCGGCCCCCGCCCTGTTCACCTTCAAAGAAATTCTTCTCTCTCTCCTCGTTCTCCTGGCAACCGTTTTAGTCCGCGGCGTCCTCGACGCGCGCCTGCGGCTGGGGCTCCTTTCGACACTGCTGCACCCGGTCTGGGTCGCCTGCCTCACCTGGGTTTTCGCCCGCTCGACGTGGGTGAACGGCGTCCTCCACCGGAACGAGTGGCGGGGGCGGGTGAGGGACGCGCGAACCCTGAGGACCTGATCGGGGTATTCTTCCGGGCTCATCCCCAGGGAACGGAGGACTCGTGGAGCGATTCACCGGACTCATCGGCCTCGCGGTGGTGTGGGCCGTCGCATTCGCGCTGTCGAAGAACCGGAAGGCGATCCGCTGGCGGACAATCGGCTGGGCCTTCGCGCTCCAGATGGCGTTCGGGCTCGTCGTTCTCTACTGGGAGCCCGGCAAGCAGGGCCTCGAGTCCTTCTCGAACGGCGTGTCGCACGCGATCGGCTACGCGGACCAGGGGTCGTCGTTCCTCTTCGGCTGGCTCGCCGGCCCGATGGACGCTCTCGGTGAGAAGACGGGCCTCGGGATGCGCGGGATCATCTTCGCGTTCAAAGTCCTCCCGATCATCATCTTCATCTGCTCGTTCTTCTCGATCATGTATTACTTCGGCGTGATCCAGATCATCGTGAAAGGGATGGCGTGGGTCATGCAGAAGACGATGAAGGTCTCGGGAGCCGAGGCTCTCTGCGTCGCCGCGAACGTCTTCATCGGCCAGACGGAGGCGCCGGTCCTCATCGCGCCCTACATCGCTGCGATGACGACGTCCGAGCTCCTCACGATGATGGTCGGAGGCATGGCCCACGTCTCGGGCGCGGTCATGCTCGCGTACGTCCTCATGGGCGCTCCCCTCAAGTACCTCATCACGGCGTCCGTCATGGCGGCGCCGGGCACGTTTCTCATCTCGAAGATCATGTGGCCGGAGACCGAGGATCCCGTGACGATGGGCACGGTCAAGATGCACATCGAGAAGAAGGACGCGAATTTCATCGACGCGGCCGCAACGGGCGCGACGCAGGGGATGACGCTCGTCCTCAACATCGCGGCGATGCTCATCGCGTTCGTCGCCCTCATCGCCATGATCAACGGGTTCCTCGGCTGGGCCGGCGGCCTCTTCGGGTTCCCGTCGTTCACTCTCCAGACGGTCTTCGGCTGGGTCATGAGCCCGCTCGCGCGCATCCTCGGGGCCCCGGCGCAGGACGCCGCGACGATCGGCAACCTGATCGCGAACAAGACCGTCATCAACGAGTTCTTCGCCTTCTCGATGTTCAAGGACGTCGTCGGCGGCCTGACGGAGAAGGGCAAGATCATCGCGACGTTTGCGCTCTGCGGCTTCGCGAACTTCTCGTCGATCGGCATCCAGATCGGCGGCATCGGCGGCCTCGCGCCCACGCGGAAATCCGATCTCGCCCGGCTCGGCTTTAGGGCCCTTCTTGCCGGCTCGCTCGTCAGCTTCATGACGGCCGCGATCGCCGGCATCCTGATGCACTAGGAGGCGACACGCATGGACCCGAAGCTTTCGGCGGCCGCGGAGTGGCTCCGCGAGCGTCTCCCGCATCCGCCGCTCGTGGGCGTCATCCTCGGCTCGGGCCTCGGCGATTTTGCCGACGGAGTGGAGGAAGCCGTCGCCGTGCCATACGAGAAGATCCCGGGCTTCCCGGCCTCGGCCGTCATCGGTCACGCGGGGACGCTCGTCGGGGGCAAGGTGCGACGCGTCCCGGCGGTCGTTCTCTCGGGCCGCGTCCACTTCTACGAGGGCCACCCGATGGCGTCCGTCGTCTTCCCGGCGCGCGTCCTCGGGCTCCTCGGCTGCCGGACGGTGATCGTGACGAACGCGGCGGGCGGCATCGACCGCTCGTTCCGCTCCGGCAACCTCATGCTCATCGAGGACCACATCAACGCGTTCGGGACGAATCCCCTCGTCGGCGCCAACGACGAAGACCTCGGCCCGCGCTTCCCGGACATGTCCGACGCGTACCGCAGGGACCTGCGCGCGGTGGCGCTCGCGGTCGCGCACCGCGAGCGCATCACGCTGAAGAAAGGCGTTTACGTCGGCGTGCACGGGCCCTCGTACGAGACGCCCGCCGAGATCCGCGCTTATCGCCGGTGGGGCGCGCACGCGGTCGGGATGTCGACCGTGCCCGAAGTGATCGCTCTCAACCAGATGGGGGTCGGCGTCGTGGGGATCTCGTGCATCACGAACATGGCGGCCGGTGTCCTCAAGAAGCCGCTCATCCACACCGAGGTCCTCGAGACGACGCAGCGCGTGAAGGGCGAGTTCGTGAGGCTCCTCGCATCGCTCGTGCAGGCGCTCGGCGAGGGCCGCTCGGGCGCGACGGAAGACGCCATCGTGCCGAGGAAGAGGCCGCTCAAGACGTTCGCCCGCAAGCTGAAGGGTCGCCGATGAGCCCGCGTGCTCTCTCGGGCGACGAGGAGACCCGCCTCGTGGCGGCGGCGAGGGCCGTCCGCGAGAATGCGGCCGCGCCGTACTCGAAGTTCCGCGTCGGGGCCGCGCTTCTCGCCGAGGACGGCCGGATTTACACGGGCTGCAACGTCGAGTCGGCGTCCTACGGCCTCACGGTGTGCGCCGAGCGCACGGCGGTCTTCAAGGCGATCTCGGAGGGCGCGAAGGGGTTCCGAGCCGTCGCCGTCGTGACGGACGCGGAGCCGCCCGCCTCGCCCTGCGGCGCCTGCCGGCAGGTGCTCTGGGACCAGTGCCGGGACATCGACGTCGTCATCGCGACGCCCCGGGGCGTCGCGACACGCACGCGACTCTCCGTGCTGCTTCCGCTGGCGTTCGAATTCGGCGGCTGACCGAGGAACTCAGAGGCTGCTGGGATGTTCGAAGAGACACCAAAGATTCCTTTGAAGGTGAACAGAGCGGTCCTCTCTCTCGTGCTCGTGTGGGCCGCCTGCCTCGCGGCACCGCCGGCCGCGGCTGCCGGCGCCACCCCCGCGCCTCCTAAGAAATCCTCCTCTTCCTCTTCGGTCTCTTCGATCGACACTTTGGTGACAGCAGCCCATGTCCTGACGATGGACGGAACGGATCGCGCCTTCTCCCCCGGTGCCGTCGCGATCTCGAAGGGCGCCATCGTGGCCGTGGGCAGCCCCTCCGATCTTCTCTCCCGTTATCTTCCGAAGCAGAAAATCTCTCGTCCGAAGGCTGTCGTCCTGCCGGGGCTCATCAATACGCACACCCACGCGGCGATGAACCTTCTGCGCGGCATTGCGGACGACCTGCCGCTCATGGACTGGCTCACGAAGTTCATCTTCCCCGCGGAGGCCCGAAACGTCTCGCCGGCGTTCGTGAGGGCCGGAACGCTCCTCGCGTGCGCCGAGATGGTCCGCGGGGGGACGACGACGTTCGCGGACATGTACTACTACGAGTCCGACGTCGCGGCTGCCGTCGACCAGTGCGGGATGCGCGCCGTGCTCGGCGAGACGTGGCTCGACTTCGCCGTGCCGGATCACAAGGACCTCGCGGAGTCCGTGGCCGTGACCCGCGCCTTCCTCGAGAAATGGAAAGGGCATCCGCGCGTGATTCCGGCCGTGTCCCCGCACGCTCCCTACACGAACTCGAGGGAGTCGCTCGTGACGGCCCGCGACCTCGCGCGCGAATTCGGCGCGCCACTCCTCATCCACCTCTCGGAGACGCAGGACGAGCAGAAGCAGATTCGGGAGAAGTACGGGACGACGCCGACGAAGTGGCTCGATTCGATCGGCTTCCTCGGCCCGAACGTCCTCGCGGCGCACGGGGTCTGGCTGGACGCGGACGACATGCGCGTCCTTGCCGAACGGCACGTTGGCCTCGCTCACAACCCCGAGTCGAACATGAAGCTCGCCTCGGGAATCGCGCCCGTCGTCGCCGAGCGCAAGGCGGGCATCGCCGTCGGCCTCGGAACGGACGGCGTCGCGGGCTCGAACAACGATCTCGACATGTGGGAGGCGATGGACTTCGCGGGGAAGCTCGCGAAGGTCTCGACGATGGACCCGACCGCGCTGCCCGCGCGGGATCTCCTGAGGATGGCCACGATCGAGGGCGCGCGTGCGATGAGGCTCGACGGGAGAATCGGCTCCCTCGAGCCGGGCAAGCGGGCGGACCTCGTGGCGGTGGACCTGGGGCTGCCGGGGACGCAGCCCGTGTGGGACCTGTTCTCGACGCTCGTCTACGCGGCCAAGGAGAGCGACGTCTCGCTCACGATGGTCGAGGGGCGGGTCTTGTGGGACGGCGTCCGCGTGAAGACGCTCGACGAGGCCAAGGTCATCCGGGACGCCGAAGAGTGGCGGAAGAGGATTGCGGCGTCGCTTGCCGTACCCGCCGTCCCGAAATGAGCCTCTTCGTCCGGACGATCGTCAAGAAGCGCGACGGCGCCGAGCTTTCCGAGGGCGAGATCGCCGACTTCGTCGCGGGCGTGACGGACAAGACGATCACGGACGAGCAGGCGGCCGCGTTCCTCATGGCCGTGTGCTGCCGCGGGATGACGACGACCGAGACGGCCGCGCTCACTTTCGCGATGATGCGGTCCGGCGAGACCTGGGACCTCTCGTCCCACGGTTTCGTCTCCGACAAGCATTCGACGGGCGGCGTCGGTGACAAGGCCACCCTCGTCCTCGCGCCGCTTCTCGCGGCGGTCGGAGTGAAGGCCGGGATGATGTCGGGCCGCGGCCTCGGCCACACGGGCGGCACGCTCGACAAGCTCGAGGCGATTCCCGGGTTCCGGACGGGTCTCCCGAAGGCCGACTTCGACCGCCTCCTCGACACGGTCGGTTGCGCGCTCATCGGCCAGACGGACTCGATCGCCCCGGCCGACCGCCGCCTCTACGCGCTGCGCGACGTGACGGGCACCGTGGAGTCGATCCCCCTCATCACGGCTTCGATCCTCTCGAAGAAGCTCGCGACGGGCGCCCACGCCGTCGTCTTCGACGTGAAGACCGGCAACGGCGCCTTCATGGCCGACCCGAGGAATGCCGAGCTCCTCGGGAGGGCTCTCGTCGACACGACGCGCGCGACGGGCCGGAAGGCTTCCGGCTACCTGACCGCGATGGACCGCCCGCTCGGCGAGGCCGTCGGGAACGCGAACGAGGTCGCGGAGTCGATTCGGATGCTCGCGGGCGAAGGCCCCGCAGACCTGCGGGAGAACACGCTCCTTCTCGGAGCCGACCTCGTTCTCGCCGCGGGCCTCGAGACGAGCGCGAAGGACGCGCGCCGTCGCCTCAACGCGGCGCTCTCGGACGGACGGGCGCTGGAGGTCTTCGCGAGGCTCGTCGGCGCGCAGGGCGGCGACGCGACGATTTGCGACGACGTGACGCGCCTGCCGCAACCGGTCTCGCGCCGCGATGTCCCGGCGCCCGCCTCGGGCGTCGTGACGCGCATCGCGACCCGAGAGGTCGGAATGCTCGCGATCGAGCTCGGCTGCGGCCGCGCGAAGAAGGACGACGCCATCGACCCGGCCTCGGGATTCCGTGTGAAGAAAAAACCCGGCGACGCCGTGGAGAAGGGCGAGCCGCTCCTCGTCGTCGAGCTGGGTCGCACCGCGAGGCCGAAGCCGGACTTCCTCGACAGGCTCGCGGCCTGCTGGACGATCGGGCCGCCCGGAACGCTGGCCGACTCCCTGCCGTTCGTCGTGGGGGCTCTCTGAGGGATTCGGAAGGCATGCGACCTCATGTCCACACCCCGCCGCTCGGCGCCTAGCCGTTCGTTTATCCTCCCGCGGTGCTGTACCGGCTGGAAAACATCCGAAAGAGCTTCGGAACGAAGGACGTTCTCGTGGACGCCACATGGCAGCACGATCCGGGCCGGATCGTGGGCCTCGTCGGGCGCAACGGGGCGGGGAAGTCGACCGTTCTTCGAATCGTCCAGGGGGTCGTCGAGCCCGACGGCGGGAAGCGCTACCTCGCCGGCGGGACGACGTTCGCATCGCTCGAGCAGGCCGTCGAGCCCGAGGGTGAAGAGCCGCTGCGCGCGTTCGTCGCCCGCGCACAGGAGCCGCTTCTCGTCCTCGAGCGGGAGATGCGGCGGCTGGAGGAAGAGATCGCCGTGCACGGGGCTGATGGCGACCGCACGGCGCTCGAGGCGCTCCTTTCGGAGCACGACGAAGCGCGGGAGCACTTCGAGCGTTCCGGCGGCTACGAGGCCGACTCGCGCATCGACCGCGTGCTCGGCGGGGTCGGCCTGCCGCGCGCTCTCTGGGACCGGCCCGTCGGCGAGCTCTCGGGCGGCCAGAAGCACCGCGCGCAGATCGCTCGCCTCCTCCTGACGGACGCGTCGGTGCTCCTTCTCGACGAGCCCACGAACCACCTCGACGTCGCCGGGATGGAATTCCTCGAGGGCTGGCTCGTCGAAAGGAAGACGTCCGCGAATCTCTCGGCCCTCGTCGTCTCGCACGACCGCCGGTTCCTGAACGCGGTCGCGGACCGCATCGTCGAGGTTGCCAACGGCCGCCTCGAGGACTACCCGGGCGACTATGCGACGTACCGGAAGCTGAAGGCCGAGCGCGACCGTGTGCGCGCCAAGGAGGCCGAAAAGCAGCGGCAGATGATCGAGCGGACGGAGGAATTCATCCGCCGCAACATCGCCGGGCAGAAGACGAAGCAGGCGCAGGGGCGGCGGAAGATGCTCGCCCGGCTCGAACGCATCGAGGCGCCTCGCGAAGACGCGAACGAGGTTTCAATCCGGTTCGAGGAGGCGCGCGTTTCCGGCGGACGCGTCCTGGAGGCCAAGAAGATCGTGCCGGGTTATGCGGAGACCGGCCCGCTGACGCAGCCTGTTTCGTTCCTCCTCAGGCGCGGGGACCGGATGGCGCTCTGGGGGCCGAACGGCTGCGGCAAGACGACGCTCCTCAAAAATCTCGCGCGAATCCTCCCACCGCTCTCGGGCTCGGCCGCGCCCGGAGTCGGTGTCCTCGTCGGGTACTACGACCAGGAGATGGCGGACCTCTCGCCGGACGCGACGGCGTTGGACGTCGTGATGGACCTCGATCCCACGATGAAGGAGGGAGAGGCGCGCGACTTCCTCGCGCTCTTCGACTTCCGGGGCGACGAGGTCTACCAGAGGATCGCGACCCTCTCGGGCGGCGAGAAGGGCCGGCTCTCGCTCGCACGGATCGTCTTCGGCGGAGCGAATTTCCTCCTTCTCGACGAGCCCACGAACCACCTCGACCTCGACGCGCGCGAGGCGCTCGAGGACGCCCTCCTCGAGTTCGAGGGGGCGATCGTCTTCGTCTCCCACGACCGGTGGTTCGTCGACCGCATCGCGACGCAGGTCCTGGAGATCGCCCCGGGGGGCGCGGTCGAGGTGCACGAGGGGAACTACTCGGAGTTCGTGAGACGGAAGAAAGAAAAGCTTGCTCCCTCTCGGGTAGTTTCGCCGGAGCGCGGCGAGCTACAGTGGGGCACGGGAAACGCGGCCTTTTCTTCGAAGGGTAAGAAGAAGAGCCGCGGCGCGACCCGTTCCGCTGTAGCGCGCCCCGGCGCTCCGTCGGCACATACACCTTCTAAGAAATCTCCCTCTTCGTCTTCGTCCCTGGATCGCGCCGCCGAGAGGCGGCGCGCAAAGAACAAGAGGATCCTGTCCGACCTCGAAGAGAGCGTCTCCCGGCTCGAGGAGGAGGTCCGCACGCTCGATCTCTCCCTCGCGGATCCCGATGTCTACCGCGACGGCGAGAGAGTGCGCGGGCTGAAGGCGGCGCGCGAGGCCGCGAAGAAGGCGATCGAGGCGAAGTTGTGGGAGTGGGAGGAGACCTCGCGCAAGCTCGAGACGGGCGAGGAGGTCCCGGCGTGACGGCGCCTGCCGCCGGCCCCCGGTCGGCCTCGATTCTCGCCGTGGGGAGCGAGCTCCTCGGGACGACGCGCCTCGACACGAACTCGCTCTTTCTGGCGGGTCGCCTCGAAACGCTGGGGATCTCCGTCGTCCGAAAGGCATGCGTGGGAGACGCCTGGGACGACCTGGTGGCGGAGATCTCGCTCGCGCTCGAGCGCGCGCCGCTCCTCGTCACGTCCGGCGGCCTCGGCCCGACCGACGACGACCGCACGAAGGAGGCCGTCGCGAGGGTCTTCGGCCTCTCGCTCGTCCGCGACGAGGACATCCTCCTGAGGCTCAAGGAGCGGTTTCGCAAGCGCGGTTACGAGATGCCCGAGGTGAACGCGAAGCAGGCCGACGTCATCGAGGGCGCGGTCGTCCTCGAGAACCGGCGGGGAAGCGCACCGGGGTTTCTGGTCGAGCAGGCCGGCAGGACCGTCGTCCTCCTGCCGGGGGTGCCGCACGAGATGAAGGCCATGTGGGACGACGCCGTCGCGCCCCTCCTGGCACGGACCGCCGCGAAGGCCCTCCACCGGCGGATCCTCAAGGTGGCCGCGATGCCCGAGAGCGTCGTGGAGACGCTCATCAAGCCCGTCTACGCCGCGTATCCCGACGTGCCGATCACGATTCTCGCCGCTCCTGGCGAGGTGCAGCTGCACTTCGCCGCGCGAGGGGCGGAGGGCGAGGCCCGGGCAATCCTCGACCGCATCGAGGCGGACTTCAACAAGGCACTCGCGGGCGAGATCTTCGGACGCGACGAGGAAACGCTCGAGGCCGTCGTCGGCGATCTCCTGCGCCTGAGGCAGAAGACGCTCGCGCTCGCCGAGTCCTGCACGGGCGGCCTCCTCGCGGGACGCCTGACGGACGTCGCGGGCTCGTCGGACTACTTCTTCGGCTCGGCCGTCACGTATGCGAACTCGGCGAAGGCCGATCTCGTGGCCGTGTCCGCCTCCACGCTGGAACGTTTCGGCGCCGTCTCGGAGGAGACCGCCCGCGAGATGGCGCTCGGCGCGCGGCGCCGGTTCGGGGCCTCGATCGGGCTCTCGGTGACGGGGATCGCGGGGCCGGGCGGCGGCACCCCGGAGAAGCCCGTCGGCACGGTCCACTTCGCGCTCGACGACGCCGATGGGACCCGCCTGCACCGAAGGCTCCTCGTGCCGGGCGATCGAGCTCTGGTCCGCCGCTGGAGCACGTCGGCGGCCCTTTCGATGCTCCGTCATCATCTCCTCGGCACGACGGGGTGGCGGCCGTGACCCGCGAAGCGCTCTCCCTGGTCGCGGCCTACCTCATGGGCTCGGTGCCTTTCGCGATCGTCCTCGTGCGCCTCTTTCGCGGCGTGGACGTGCGCACGCAGGGCTCGGGCAACGCCGGCGCCACGAACGTTCTCCGGACGGCGGGGAAGGCACTCGCGATCGGGACGATGGCCCTCGACGTCTTCAAGGGCGTCCTTGCCGTGCTCCTCATGCTCAGCGCCACCTACGACCCCCGGTGGCTGGGTGCCGCCGCGGTGGCCGCGACGCTCGGCCACGTCTTTCCGGTCTGGTTCGGCTTCCGCGGCGGCAAGGGCGTCGCGACTGCCATCGGGGGCTTCGCCGTGCTCGCCCCGTGGTCCGTCCTCGCGGTCGTCGGCGTGTTCGTCCTCGTCGTCGCCGCCACTCGCTTCGTGTCGCTCGGGTCGGTCACGGCCGCCTGCCTTCTGCCCCTCGCGATGCGGCTCTTGTTCCACGCGCCCGACGCCGAGGTCGTCGCCGCCGCGGCGACGACTGTTCTTCTCCTCTACTCGCACCGGGCCAACATCAGGCGGCTCCTCGACGGCACCGAGCGCCGCCTGGGACGGAGGGACTCGTGACGCAGCTCGCGATCGTGGGGACGGGCGCATGGGGCACCGCTCTCGCCGTGCACGCGGCCAACGCCGGGCACGACGTCCGGCTGCTCGGGCGGCGCCCGGACGTCGTCGAACGCCTCCGCGCGACGCGGCAGCACCCCGCGCTGAAGGGCGCGCCACCCATCCCCGAGCGCGTGACGTTCACGGC
>JBAUSZ010000349.1:0-9857 GCA_049581965.1 Thermoanaerobaculia bacterium
ACCCTCAAGCGCGCGCCTAGGGACTCGAACGCGAGGTAGACGACCGGCGTGATGTAGAGCGTCAGGAACTGCGAGACGACGAGGCCGCCGATGACGGCGAGGCCGAGCGGCTGGCGCGACTCTCCCCCGCGCCCGAGCCCGAGCGCGATCGGGAGCGTCCCGGCGAGCGCCGCCATCGTCGTCATGAGGATCGGCCGGAAGCGCGTCAGCGAAGCCGTGACGATGGCCTTCTCGGGCTGCATCCCCTCGCCGCGCTGCGCCTCGAGCGCGAAGTCGATCATCATGATCGCGTTCTTCTTCACGATCCCGATGAGCATCACGAGGCCGAAGAATGCGTAGACGTTCAGGTCCTTCCCGAACAGGATGAGCGTCACGACGGCGCCGACGGCCGCGGACGGCAGCCCCGACAGGATCGTGAGCGGGTGAACGAAGCTCTCGTAGAGAATGCCGAGGACGAGGTAGATCACGAGGACGGCGACGACGAGAAGGACCGACATTCCCTTCAGCGACGACTGGAAGACCTGCGCCGTGCCCTGGAAGCTCGTCGTGATCGACCCCGGCAGTGTCTCCTTCGAGAGTTTTGCGACCGCGGCCGTCGCCTGGGAGAGCGCGACGCCCTTGCCGAGGTTGAAGGAGATGGTCGCCGACGGGAGCTGCCCGAGGTGCGCGACGAGGAGCGGCCCGACGGTCGTCTTCGCCGTCGCCACCGCCGTCAGGGGCACGAGCGTGCCGCTCGACGAGCGCACGTAAAGCGACGAAAGGGACGACGCGTCGCGCTGGTCCTGGGGCTTGACCTCGAGGATGACCTCGTACTCGTTCGTGGCGGTGTAGATCGTCGAGATCTGGCTCGACCCGTAGGCCAGCGCCAGCGCCCGCTGGATCTGCCCGGCCGTGATGCCGAGGGCGGAGGCCTTCTTCCGGTCGATCGCGATGTCGAGCTGGGGATTCTTGATCTGCAGGTCGCTCGTCACGTCCCGGATGATCGGGATCCCGCGCATCTTCCGCTCGAGGAGCGCCGCGTTCGCGTATAGCGACCCGGTGTCCGTGCTCTGGAGCGTGAGCTGGTAGAGGCTCCGGGTGTTCTGGCCCCCGATGCTGATGGCCGGCGGCGTCTGCATGAAGACGCGCAGGCCGGCCACCTTCGCGAGCTTCGGGCGAAGGCGGTCGACGATCGCGTCGGAGGAGTCGCGCTCGCGGCGCGGCTTCAGCGTCACGAACATCGAGCCCGAGTTCGACGTCGAGTTCGGGCCGCCCGCCCCCACGGACGACTGGACGGACTGAACGCCGGGGTCCGCGCGCACGATCTCGGCCGCCGCCTTCTGGCGGTCGCGCATGTCCTGGTACGAGATCCCCTGCTGCCCTTCCACGCTCGCCCTCAGCATCCCGATGTCCTCGTTGGGAATGAAGCCCTTCGGGGCGATCTTGAAGAGGACGCCCGCGAGGACCGCCATCAGCACGAGGGTCGCGAGCGTCGCGCGCCGATGCCGGAGGACGACGTGTAGCGTCCGCTCGTAGCTCCGCAGGATGCCGTTGAACCCGCGTTCGAGCGCGGTTGCGACGCGCCCGTGCACCGTCGCACCCGGCTCCTCGCGCTTGAGGAGGCGGCTGCACAGCATCGGCGTCAGCGTCAGGGACACGAAGCCGGAAACGAGGATCGCGGCGCTGATCGTGACCGCGAACTCCTGGAAGAGCCTGCCGAGGAGCCCGCCCATGAAGAGGACCGGGATGAAGACGGCGACGAGCGAGATCGTCATCGAGAGGATCGTGAAGCCGATTTCACGGGAGCCGCGAAGAGATGCGACCGCGGCGCTCTCCCCCTTCTCCATCCGGCGGACGATGTTCTCAAGCTGGACGATCGCGTCGTCCACGACGAACCCGACCGAGAGCGTCAGGCCCATTAGGGAGAGGTTGTCGAGGCTGAAGTCCAGGACCGCCATGACCGCGAACGTCCCGAAGAGGGACGTCGGGAGGGCAATGGACGGAATGAACGTCGAGCGCAATTTCCGGAGGAACAGGAAGATCACGAAGACGACGAGGACGATCGTGAGGCCGAGCGTGAGCTGGACGTCGCGGACGCTCTCGCGGATGCCCTGCGAGCGGTCGAACATGATGTCCATGCGCATCGCCGCCGGGATCTGCATCCGGAACGCCGGCAGCAGGGCCTTCACCGCGTCGACGACCTGGATCGTGTTCGAGTCCGGCTGGCGCTGGATCGCGAGAATGATCGACCGGTTTCCGTTGAACCATGCCGCCTGTCGCTCGTTCTCGACGCTGTCGAGGACGTTTGCGATCTCGCCGAGGCGCACGGGCGCGCCGCCCCTCCAGGCGACGATGAGGGGCTTGTACGCGTCCGCGTTCACGAGGCGGCCGTTCGTCTGGATCGAGAGCGCCTTCTCGGGCCCGTACAGGATCCCGACGGGCTGGTTCGAGTTGCCCGAGGAAATCGCCGAAGCAACCTGGTCGATTCCGATCTGCCGGCTCGCGAGCACCCCGGGGTCCACCTGCACCCGCACGGCGTACTTCTTCGAGCCGTAGACGTTCACCTGCGCGACGCCCGTCACCGTCGAGATGCGCTGCGCGAGGACGGTCTCGGCCCACTCGGAAACCTCGGACATCGGGAGCGTCGGCGAGGACAGGACGATGAAGAGGACCGGCTGCATCGAGGGGTTGACCTTGCGCAGGCTGGGCGGGTTCGGCATGGACGGCGGGAGCTGTGCGAGCGTCGCCGCGATCGCCGTCTGGACGTCCTGCGCGGCCGCGTCGATGTCGCGGTCGAGGGAGAACTGGAGCGTGATGTTCGTCGAGCCCTGGCTCGACGTGGAGTTCATCGAGTCGATCCCGGCGATACCCGAGAACTGCCGCTCGAGCGGCGTCGCGACGGCGGCGGCCATCGTCTCGGGGCTCGCCCCCGGGAGGCTCGCGCCCACGTTGATCGTCGGGAAGTCGACCCTCGGCAGGTCCGCGACCGGCAGCGAGAAGTAGCCGATCGCCCCGAAGAGGAACAGCCCCGCCATGACGAGCGACGTCATGACGGGCCTCCGGATGAACAGCCCGGAGACGTTCGCCTGGACGGGCTTCAGCCCCTTTTCGCTCACGCCGCTCTCTCCGGCTCCGCGTCCTCCGGCAGGTCCGGGAGCGCCCCGGGCGAGAGCCTCGCCTGAAGCGAGTCGAATGCGATATAGACGACCGGCGTCAGGTAGAGCGTGAGGACCTGCGAGACGAGGAGGCCGCCCACGACCGCGAGGCCCAGAGGCTGGCGCGACTCGGCGCCCGCGCCGATCCCGAGCGCGATCGGGAGCGTGCCCATGAGGGCCGCCATCGTCGTCATCATGATCGGCCGGAACCGCACGCTCGCGGCCCTCTGGATCGCCTCAGCGGGCCCCTTCCCCTCGGTGCGGGCGGACTCGATCGCGAAGTCGATCATCATGATCGCGTTCTTCTCGACGATGCCGACCAGCATGATGAGCCCGACGAACCCGTAGACGTTCAGGTCCTTTCCGAAAAGGAGCAGCGTGACGAGCGCGCCGAGGCCCGCCGACGGGAGACCCGACAGGATCGTGAGCGGATGGATGAAGCTCTCGTACAGGACGCCGAGGACGAGGTAGATCACGAGGATCGCGATTACGAGGAGGAACGCGAGGCCGCCGACGGACGACTGAAACACCTGCGCCGTGCCCTGGAACGTCGCCGGGATCGTGAGCGGCAGGATCGCGTCCGCGGCCCTTCGCACGCGCGAGGTCGCGTCGCCCAGCGCGACGCCGGGCTTCACGTTGAACGAGAGCGTCGAGGACGGGACCTGTCCGAGGTGGTTCACGGCGAGCGGGCCGGCGCTCTCCTCGAACCGCGCGACGGACGAGAGCGGCACGAGAGTGCCCGCGGTGTTGCGCACGTAAAGGAGTGACAGGGCCGCGGGGTTCGTCTGGTACTGCTCGAGAAACTCGAGGATGACCTGATACTCGTTCGTGGACGTGTAGATCGTCGAGACTTGGCGCGTCCCGTACGCGTTGTTGAGAGCGTCCTCCACCTGGGAGGCGGTCAGTCCCAGCGCGGAGGCCTTGTCGCGGTCGATCGTGACCGCGAGCTGCGGGTTCTTGTTCTGCAGGTCCGTCGTGACGTCGACGAGGCCGGGCAGGGTCTTGACCTTCGCCTCGAGCGCCTCCGTGTACCGGGCGAGCTGGGCGCGGTCCGAGCCCTGGAGCGTGAGCTGGTACGGGCTGCGCGTGACCTGGCCGCCGATCGAGACGGACGGCGGGTTCTGGAGGAAGACGCGAATCCCGGACACCTTCGCCAGCTGCGGCCGCAGCGACTCGATGACGCCGTCGACGTCGCGCTTGCGGTCCGCGCGCGCCTTGAGGAGGACGAGGAGGCTCCCCGAGTTGCCCGCCGGGCTCGCGTCGCTCTGGCCGACGGTCGACGACACCCCGCGCACGTCCGGGCGCTTCCGGATCAGCTCGGCGACTTCCCTCTGGTGGCGCGCCATCTCCGCGAACGACACGCCAGGCAGGCCCTCGGTGTAGCCGATGAACTGGCCCGTGTCGTCGCTCGTCAGGAAGCCCTTCGGAATCACGGCAAAGAGGACGCCCGTGACGAGGAGGAGCGCGCCCGAGAGAATCAGCGTCTGCTTCTGCCGAGCGAGCACCCACGCGAGCGTCCGCTCGTAGAGGCCGAGCCAGGCGACGAAGATGCGCTCGGTCGCCTTGAAAAAGCGGCCCTCGTTCGCCACGTGCGAGGCCTTGAGGAAGCGGCTGCAGAGCATCGGCGTCAGGGTCAGCGAGACGAACCCCGAGACGAGGATCGCGACGCTGATCGTGATCGCGAACTCCTTGAAGAGCCGCCCGAGGAGCCCGCCCATGAAGAGGACCGGGATGAAGACCGCGACGAGCGAGATCGTCATCGACAGGATCGTGAAGCCGATCTCCCTGCCGCCCCGGAGCGCGGCCGTCAGCGGGTCCTCCCCGCCCTCCATCCGGCGGACGATGTTCTCGAGCATGACGATCGCGTCGTCGACGACGAAGCCGACCGAGAGCGTGAGCGCCATGAGCGAGAGGTTGTCGAGGGAGAAGTTCAGGAGCGACATCGCCGCGAACGTCCCGACGATCGAGGCCGGCACCGCGAGGCTCGGGATGAGTGTCGCCCGCACGTTGCGCAGGAAAAGGAAGATGACGAGGACGACGAGCCCAATCGTGAGGCCGAGCGTGAACTCGACGTCGTGCACGGACTCGCGGATGGGAACCGACCGGTCGAAGAGGACGTCGAGCTTCAGCGCGCCCGGCAGCTGCGCCCTCAGCGACGGCAGCTTCGCCTTGACGGCGTCCACGACGGCGATCGTGTTCGAGCCCGGCTGGCGCTGGATCGCCAAGGTAACGACCTGCCGAGGCTCCTTTTGGAGCTCGCGCGGACCGGCGCGCTCGACGTACCAGTTCCCGATCCGGTCGTTCTCGACACCGTCCACGACCTTGCCGAGGTCGCCGAGCGTCACGGGCGAGCCGTTGCGATAGGCGACGATCATCGTCCGGTACGCGGCAGCGTCGAAGAGTTGGCCGTTCGCTTGAACCGTGAGCGACTGGTGGTCGCCGTAGAGCGTTCCCACGGGCAGGTTGGAGTTCTGCCGCTGGATGGACGTCGCGACCTCGTCGATCCCGATCCCGCGGGCGGCGAGCTGCGACGGGTCGACCTTCACGCGCACGGCGAACTTCTGCGCGCCCGTGACGACGACCTGCGCGACGCCCGAAATCGTGGAGAGCCGCTGCGCGATGAGCGTTTCGGCGACTTCGTCCACCGCCGTGAGCGGCATCGTGGGCGAGGAGAGGACGAGGTAGAGGACCGGCTGGTCGGCAGGGTTGACCTTCTTGAGGGTGGGCGGCGACGGCATCCCCGTCGGAAGCTGGCGCGCGGCCGCGGCGATCGCCGTCTGGACGTCCTGCGAAGCCGCGTCGATGTTGCGGTCGAGCGCGAACTGCAGCGTGACCTGCGTCGTTCCCTGAGAGCTCGTCGAGTTGATCGAGTCGAGGCCCGCGATCGCCGAGAACTGCCTCTCGAGCGGCGTTGCGACGGAGGCCGCCATCGTCTCGGGGCTCGCGCCCGGAAGGCTCGCCGTGACCTGAATCGTCGGGAAGTCGACGTTGGGGAGGTCGCTGACCGGAAGCGACCGGAACCCGATCGCCCCGAACAGGAGGATGCCCGCCATGACGAGCGTCGTCATGACGGGCCGCCGGATGAAAGGTTCGGTGATGCTCATCCCTTGGTCTTGGGCTCGGTCTTGATCTCCACTTTCGCGCCCGGGAAGAGGCGCAACTGTCCATCCGTCACCACGCGCTCGCCGGCGGCGAGCCCTTTGGCGACGACGGTGAGGCCGTCGGCAGCGGGCCCGGGCTTCACGGGCCGGGGCTCGACGGTGGAGTCGTCCTTCACGACGTAGACGTAGGGGCCGTCCTGGCCCGTCTGCACGGCCTGCGAGGGCACGACGAGGGCGTTCGGCTCGACGCCCGTCGTGAGCGTCACCTTCACGAACTGCCCGGGCCAGAGGCGGCGGTCCGGATTGTCGAACGTCGCCTTGAGGCGGATCGTGCCCGTCGTCGAATCCACGGCGTTGTCCACGAACGAAAGGACACCCGCGAGAGGGTGGGCCTCGTCGCTGGGAAGCGCCGCCTCGACGCGAACGGCCCCCCCCGCGCGCGCGCGGTTCACCTTGCCGAGTTCTCCCTCCGGCACCGCGAACGTCACGTAGATCGGCGTCGCCTGCGTGATCGTGACGAGGGGCGTCGTGTCGTTCGCCTTCACGAGGTTTCCCACGTAGACGAGGAGATTGCCCGTCATCCCGCTGATCGGCGAGCGGATCGTCGCGTAGGAAAGCTGAACCTTCGCGTTCGCGACGGACGCCTCGTCCGCGGCGACGAGTCCGGCCTGCGTGTCCGCGCTCGTGCGGAACTGGTCGAGATCCTCCTTCGACGCGATGCCCTCCTCGAAGAGCTTCTTGTAGCGCGCCGCCACGGCGAGGGCATTCGCGAGCTGGGCCCTGTCCTTCGCGAGCGTGCCCTCGGCCTGGTCGAGCGCCGCCTGGAGCGGTCGCGGGTCGATCGTGAAGAGAAGGTCGCTCTTCCTCACTTCCTGACCCTGCCGGAAGTGGATCTTCTGGAGCTCACCCGACGCGAGGGCCCGGATCGCGACCGTCGAGAAGGCCTCGACGTTTCCGATCGCCCGAGTCGTCAGCGGAAACGATCTTTGGGCGACCCCAGCGGCCGAGACGGGGACGACCTCCGGGCGCGGTCCGCTTCTGCTGCCGGACTTGACGAGCGCGCGCGCCGTCGCCGCGACGACGATCACGACGGCGACGGCGGCGACGGCCGTCCTGAGGCCGCGCCGCTTCCTCGGGGTGGCCCCGACGGAGGCGTCCGGTCCCTCGCTCATGGGTCCTCCCGAGGCGCAGGAAGCGCCCGTTCCGAGTCTAGACCCCCCCGGGCGCCGAGGCGCCGCGCGATCCGCTCGACGGGATCACGGAGCTTCGCGACCACGCGCCCCTCGGCGTCGAGGAGAACGGGGATCTCCCGGCCAAACCGCCCGGACAACACGGGGTCCGCGTCCACGTCCACCTCCGCGAGAGTTCCGCCGAGGCGCGCCACGAGCGGCCCGACCTTCGCCTTCATCTGCTCGCAGAGGTGGCAACCCGGCCGCGTGAGGAGTCGGAGTGCGGGCGGCGCCGTCCTCCGGCGCCGGAAGAGGGAACCGAGGACGCTCACGCCGCGGGGCCGGGAGCCGGCGGGTGCGGGCCACGCGGCAGCGCCGTCACGACCCGCCACGAGTAGTGGAGGCCCGACGCGACGGCGAAGGCCGCGACGAGCCACATGCACGCCGTGGCGACGACGGGGCTCAGGCGCTCGACGTTGACGAGCAGGATCGCCGTCACGGTCGAGATCTCGAGAAACGTCGTGAGCTTGCCGAGGACCGACGGCGGGAACGAGCGGATGCCGAGCGCAAGGAAGAGGACGAGGCAGATCACGAGGATGAAGACGTCCCGGAAGATCGTGATGACGAGCAGCCAGATCGGGATCCTCACGGCCGTCGGCGTCCCCGGCAGCGCGAAGACGACGAAGGTCGAGACGAGGAAGAGCTTGTCCGCGATGGGGTCGAGCCACGCGCCGAGCGGCGATCCCATCGCGAATTTGCGCGCGATGTACCCGTCCACGATGTCCGTCACCGCCGCCAAGAGGAAGATGACGAGGGCCGCCCATGCGCGCCCGCCGAGGATCGCCATCACGAGAAACGGGAGGGCGGCGAGGCGCGCGAACGTCAGGAAGTTCGGCAAGGTCCAGGGGCGAAGCTCCATGGCGGCGACGCCTTAGCCGGACGACGACGGCGCGGCCGGCCCTTCGAGCCGCACGTAGACGGCCTTGCCCTTCGGCACGATGAGCTGCTCGGCGGCCATCTGGGACATCGTGCGCGAGACGGTTTCGCGCGAGGACCCGATCGTGTCGGCGATTTCCCTCTGCGAGGGACGCACGACGACCGACCACCCCCCTCCCGCCTTGCGGCCGCGCGCGATGGCGAGCTCCCGGAAGTAACGCGCGAGTCGCGCCCTCACGTCGAGCGAGGCGAGCCCCTCGATCGTCGCGTTCGCGCGCCTCAGGCGGGCCGAGAACGCCCCGAGGAGGGCCCGCGTGAGCACGAAGTTGGATTTCAGCAGATCGAGGAAGACGGCCCGCGAGAGGATCGCGAGCTCGGATTTCTCCTGCGCGACCACGCTCGCCGAGCGCGGCGCGTCGTCGAGAAGCGCCATCTCGCCGAAGTGGTCCCCCTCGCCGAGCGAGTTCAGGACGACCTCGCGCCCGTCCGGGGCCACGATCACGACGGCCACGCGACCCTTGGCGATCACGTAGAACGCATCGCCGGGCTCACCCTGCTCGACGATCGTTTCGCCCCGGCGGTAGGTGCGCAGCGCAGCGGCCCTCGCGAGAGCGACACGGTCTTCCGTGGCGACTCCCTCGAAGAGGGGAACCCGGGCGAAGAGCTCGGTGACGTTCATCGCGACACTCCTGGGCGGACCAACCGGAGGGTGGCCTCGATCGCCGCCGCGGCCTCGCGCCCGCCGACCTGCCGGGGCCCCTCGGGAAGTATGCCGCACTCGGCGAGCGTCGCCGCGCACGCGAGATCCCCTCCCGCGAGCGCCGCGAGCTTCCTGAGATGAGACGCCATCTCGCCCCGCGAGACGGGCGTGTCGACACCCACGACGTGCGTGTCGCGCGAGACCGGAAAGAAGCCGAGCCCGATCGTCCGAACGAGGGCGGCGCGCTCGGGCCGGTCGACGACGTCGACGGCGACGTCGGCGCCGGACGGAATGCGCGCGTCTCGGACCTGGGACGAGAGCTCCACGAGAAGCGTGGCGAGCTGGGACCGCGTCAGACGCGGCGAGAGCGCCGCCTGGCGCGCCGCGGCCGGCAGGTTCTGAACACGGAACTCGAACCCGGCGGCCGCAGCCTTCCCGCAGAACGCCGGGTCCGACCTGCCGAGCTCTTCGTAAAGGGCTTCGGCCTGGGACCAGCGCTCCGTCTTCGTCGCGAGGGACGCGAGGGCTTCC
This sequence comes from Thermoanaerobaculia bacterium, assembly GCA_049581965.1. Taxonomy (GTDB): domain Bacteria; phylum Acidobacteriota; class Thermoanaerobaculia; order UBA5066; family UBA5066; genus Fen-183. Next base: position 9,572 of record JBAUSZ010000349.1, read on the forward strand.
GTCGTCGCGGCGTTTCCCGGGTCGATCTCGTGCGCCCGCCTCGCGGCCGACCACGCATCCTCGAGAGCACCCTCCGCCTCGGCGGCCTTCGCGAGGGACTCGTAGCCTGCTGCCGCCCGCGGATCGATTTCGAGGATCGATACCGCGGCACGGCGGGCCGCCGCGACGTCCTTCTTCCCGAGGGCGTCGTCGGCCTCGACGACGCGGCGGGCGACGAGAGCATCGCGAATCTCCCTCTCGTGGGCGGCCAGGCGCGCATCGCCCGGGGCCAGGCGCGCCGCCTCGC
>JBAUSZ010000350.1:0-3042 GCA_049581965.1 Thermoanaerobaculia bacterium
GTTCCGTGGACCTCCCTGCCCGGAGGCCGGCCTCCGGCCGACGGCGAGGAGCGTCGGGGCAACGCCACCCGGATCGCACGCGGGCGGACGACGCGCTTTCTGGCCCTCTCGCCGACGCTCCGCGGCCGCCCGCCGGACTTCCACGTCCCGAGCCGTTTCGCGCGCCTCGTGTTCGACTGAGATCAGCCGGCGCGTTTCCTGCGCACGCCCTGCGCCTCGAGCCACGCGTTCAGCTCCTCGCGCACGCGGCGGTCCCGGAAGACGAACCAGGCCTTCTCGTCCTCTGGCGAAGCGATCAGGACCTCCCGAAACGCGTTGGGCCCGCCGGCCTCGAGCGCCGCGAGTGCCTTCTCGCGCGCCGCCTCGCTCTTCATCCCCGGCGCGAAGGCACGGCAGCGCGCCGAGTCGACGTCCGGCGTGGACTTCGGGATCCGGAGATAGCGCCCCGACCGCTCGTGGAGAAGCGCCTCGCGAAGCTCGGGCGAGCCGTTCAGATGAGCGTGGACCTCGCCCGAGGCCCTGTCCAAAAAGTGGTTCATGAGCCTCGACCGCGCCGCGAAGGCGACGGTGAGTCCTTCCCAGTCGAGCTCCATGCCGAAGGTATGCTATCCCCCGCTCGTGCAGTCCCGGCCTTTCTCCGGCGCCACGCGCCGGCTCGCCCGCTGGTATCGCCGGCACGGACGAATCCTCCCGTGGCGCCTCACGCGCGACCCGTACGCGATCTGGCTCTCCGAGGTCATGACGCAACAGACGACGATCGAGGTCGTCGCGCCGCGCTGGAAGAGGTTCCTCGCGCGCTTTCCGACCGTCGACGCGCTCGCCCGGGCGAGGGAGCGCGAGGTCCTCGCCGAGTGGAGCGGCCTCGGGTACTACGCGCGTGCCCGGAACCTCCACCGCGCGGCGAAGGGTGTCGTCGCGGCCGGCGCCTTTCCGGTCACGCTCCAGGGCTGGCGGGCGCTGCCCGGGGTGGGGACGTATACGGCCGCCGCAGTCGGCTCGATCTGCTACGGGATTTCCGAACCGGTCGTGGACGGCAACGTCGTCCGCGTCCTGTGTCGCCTCCATGGCCTGCGCCTCGACCCGAAGGCGCCCGGGACGCTCGCGAAGGTCCGCGCCCTGGCGCGGCCGCTCGTGCCGGCGCGGAATCCCGGTGACCACAACCAGGCCGTCATGGAGCTGGGTGCGCTCGTCTGCACGCCGCGCGGACCCCGCTGCGACGAGTGCCCGCTCCGCTCCTCCTGCCGCGCGGCCGCGAGCGGAACGCCGGAGGCGTTTCCACGAGCGGCCGCCCGCGTTCCGCCGAAGACGATTCATCTCGTCGGCGCGATCGTGGAGAGAGCAGAAAAAATCCTGCTGGTTGAAGACAGAGAATTCGTTCCGGGGCACCTCGTCCCGCCCCTGTTTCGCATCCCCGCTGGGAGACGGCCTGAAGAATTTCTTAGAAGGTGGTGGAAGCGGCTCGCCGGACGTCACGTCAGCGCAATCGAGCCAGTGGCGACGCTCCGCCATTCGGTGCTGGACAGGCGCTACCAGGTCTTCCTCTTCACCTTCAAGGAAAAACCACGGGCTCCTGCGCTCCTCAGGGAACCTGGAACGCGCCGGCCGATCCGCATCTTTCTCCTCCGCCCCTCGGATCTCTCCCGCCACGCCCACGGCGGGCTCCTCCTGAAGGTCCTCGCCGCGTGGCGCGTGCGCCGCGCGGCACGCGCACGTGGCTCCCGCTGACCCGTCGGCTATCCTCGCCGCGCATGGCCCGCACCGCCACGAGCCAACCCGCTGCCACGGGTCCGGAAGACGCGCCGGAAGGCCGCCTCGTTCCGGCGGGCATCGTCCTCGCTCTCGCCCTTCCCTTCGTCGTTTTCTCGACGGCGTCGAGCAGCGCCCTTCGGGAGAGCAAGCTCCTCGCGCAGGCTCTCGGGTCCGCGCTCGCGCTCTTTGGCCTCGCCGCCGCGCGAGCCCGGGGGTTCGTGTCGGGTGGCCGTGCGCAAAGCGGCCACGCCGCCCGTCTCTCGCTCTTCTCCCTCGTCGCCGCGCTCGTCTTCACCCTCGCCTCGGCGGTGGCGAACGCCCGCGTCGTCGATCCGCTTTTCCTCGCCGCGATCCTCTCGCCGCTCGCCCTGATCGCCGCCGGAGCATCGAGGGCCGGGAACCGCTGCGCCGCGCGTGCGGCGTCCGCCGTCTGTATCGCCGGTGCGCTCTCGGGCCTCCTCGCGGCCGTTCAGCGCTGGCCGGGGATCCTCCGGATGCCTCTCCAGGCGCCCGAGCCGCGCTTCTTCGCCGCGGGGCTCGTCGGAAACCCGGGCGACCTCGCGATGGCGCTCGTCGTGCCGGCCGTCCTGCTCTTCGCGACGGCTGCCGACGCGCTTCGCCCCCCTCGCCTGCGCGGCCTCGCGGCGGTAGGCCTCGCCGCGACGCTTCTCGGAATCACGGCGACCGAAGCGGTGGCGCCGGCCCTCGCCTTCGGCGCCGGCGCGCTCGTCTACACGCTTCTCGCCCCCCGCAAGCGGGCGCAGGCCCTCGTCGCGCTCGCGTCTCTTGTCGGGATCCTCGCGCTGTCCGGCGGCACGCGGCGCGCTCTCGAGAAGGTCGGCCAACTCCGCCGCGGCGACGTGGCCGCGGCGACGACGCAGCGGGACATCGGCGTCCTCGCCGCGGCGGAGATGATCCGCGCCCATCCGCTGCTCGGCGTCGGCCCCGGCGCCTTCTCGAACGCCTTCGTCCCCGCGCGCGTCGCGGCCGAGGAGAGGTCGGGGCGGCACCTCGTCCACAGTTCCGAGTACGCGCACTTCGACAACGCCCACAGCGAGCCGCTCACGCTCGCCGCCGAGTGCGGGATCCCCGCGGCGGCGGCCGCGGCCCTCGCCCTCCTCGCGCTCCTCGCCGGGCTCCTCGGAATGCGCCACGGGCCGGGCGCCGAGGCGAGCCCGACGACCGACGTACTCCTCGCGACACTCGTGGCCGCAGGCGTGCTCTCCCTCGGCGGGTTCCCGCTCCGGCTGCCGGTGGCCTCCGGCCCGCTCGCGTTCCTCATCGGCCTCGCGT
>JBAUSZ010000351.1:0-8709 GCA_049581965.1 Thermoanaerobaculia bacterium
CGCCGAAGGAGGTCCGCGAGGCGGCACGTGCGCGACTCGCCGCGGCGGGCGTCCAAGGCCCGTTCGTCGCGGCGCACGTCGCCTCCTTCGCGCACGCGGCCAAGCGCTGGGACATTGCGCGCTTCTCGGAGGTCTTCGACGGCCTCGCCGCACGAGCGGGATTGCCGGTCGTCCTCCTCGGAAGCGCGGGGGAGAAGGCCGTGAACGCCGAGACGGCGTCCCTCGCGAAGAAGGCGCGTGTCCTCGACCTCTCGGGCGCCACGACGCTCCCGGAGGCACTCGGAGTCCTGGCCTCCGCACGCCTCTTCGTCGGAAACGACTCGGGCCTCGCCCACCTCGCGAGCGCGGCCGGAACGCCCGCCGCCGTCGTCTTCGGCCCGACGGACCCGGATGCGACGCGTCCCTGGGACGGGCCGCGCGCCGACGGAAAGCCCGTCCGCCTCGCCCTCGTCCGCCGACGGACTCTTTGCGCACCCTGCCGGTTCGACCGCTGTCCGATCGACCACGCGTGCATGGCGGGCGTGACGTCGGAGGACGTGCTCGGGGCGGTGGGACGGATGGAATCGCCGGACGGGGGATTTTCTTCGAATGGTTGAGAGGGGCGCCGCGCCCCCGAGGCCGCCGCGTAGACGAACGCCCGCAGCTTCCCCACGCACCTTCTAGGAAGTCTCTCTTCGTTCCCTTTCCTCGTCCACGAAGAGGCACATGAGGTGGAGTGCCGCGAGGTGCAGCTCCTGCACGTGAGCGGTTTCGGCTGAGGGAACGACGATGCCGGCGTCCCAGTTCGCGGCCTCGGCCCGGCCCTTCTCACCCGTCAGGATCACGGTCGAGACGCCGCGCGCCTTCGCCGCCGCGAGCGCCTTGAGGACGTTCGTGCTCTTTCCGGAGGTCGTGAGGCCCACGGCGACGTCTCCCTTCCTGGCGAGCGCCTCGATCTGCCGCGAGAAGACGACCGAGTAATCGTAGTCGTTCGCGCAGGCGGTCAGGATCGCGATGTCCGAGACGAGCGCGACGGCAGGGAGCGCGGGCCGGTCGTCCCGGTACCGCACGACGAGCTCGGCCGCGAAGTGCTGCGCCTGCGTCGCGCTACCGCCGTTGCCGAACGCGAAGATCGTACCGCCGGAGAGCGCCGCGTCCGCGACGAGGCGGGCGGCCTTCGCGATGCCCGGCCCGATCGACTCCTCGGCCCCCGCGGCGAGCGCCGCGAGGTCTGCGAGATACGCGCGCATCAGGAGTCCCCCTTCATCCGCGCGACCATCGACGACGTCGACCGGCCCGGAGCGAGCGGCACGAGGACGACGGAGCCTCCCGTCGACCGCACGAAGGGCGCCCCGACGACGCCCGCTTCCGTGTAGTCGCCGCCCTTCACGAGCACCTGCGGCCGGATCTCCTCGATCAGGGACTGCGGCGTGTCCTCTTCGAAGACGACGACGAAGTCGACGGAGTCGAGGCCGCCGAGAACCTGCGCGCGGTCGGACTCGGACAGGATGGGCCGGCCCTCTCCCTTGAGCCGCCTGACGGACGTGTCGCTGTTGAGCCCGACGACGAGGACGTCGCCGTGGCGGCGCGCCTGGGCGAGGAGCTTGACGTGCCCCGGATGGAGAAGATCGAAGCAGCCGTTCGTGAAGACGACGCGCTTGTGGGCCCGCCGGAGCACGGCCGAGACCGAGGCGACGTGCGTGCGGTCCAGCACCTTCTCGTGGGGCGACGCGACAAGACCCTCGAGGAGGTCTGCCCAGTGGACGGGTGCCGTTCCGACCCGCGCGACCGCGCAGCCGGCAGCACGATTCGCGACCTCGGCCGCCGAAGCGAGATCGAGGCCGCAGCCGACGGCGACGCCAAGGGCCGCGAGGACCGTGTCGCCCGCACCCGTCACGTCGAAGACTTCGCGGGTACGTGCCGCGATCCGGCGGGGTTCCTGCCCGCGCACGAGAAGGAGCATCCCCTCCTCGGAGAGCTTGACGAGGAGCGCCTCGAGCCCCAGACCGTCGCGGAGCTTTGCCCCGAGACGCGCGACGGCCGGCAGGTCGCGGGCCGTCTCGCCGGTCGCGGTCTCGAGCTCCCGCCGGTTCGGCGTCACGACGGTCGCGCCACGGTAGCGCTCGTAGTCGCGACCCTTCGGATCGACGAGTGCGGGAATTCCCTTCGCGCGCGCCGCGCCGAAAAGGGCCGTCAGGACGGCCGGCGTGAGCGTCCCCTTCGCATAGTCCGACACGAGGAGGACGTCCGACGCGGCGATCGCGTCCCGCGCCGCGGCGACGAGAGCGGCCTCGGCGCCGGCCGAGAGCCCCGCGGGCAACTCCTCGTCCACGCGGAGCATCTGGCGCCCCTCGGAGACCATGCGCCGCTTGACGGGCGTCGACCGCCGGGGATCGACGACGACGGTTCCCCACGCCCCGCAGAGCGTCATGAGCCGCCGGGCGAGCCACGCACCCTCTTCGCCCGGCCCGACGGCGCCGAGAGTCACGGCCTTTGCGCCAAGGGCCGCGAGATTCTCGACGACGTTTCCCGCGCCGCCCGCGCGGCGACTCATCGCCGTCAGCGCGAGGAGAGGGACGGGCGCCTCGGGCGCCACGCGCTCGACGTCTCCCAGCCACGTCTCGTCGAGCATGAGATCCCCGGCAACGGTGATCGTCACGCTGGGTGCGGCCGCGGCGAGGACGGCGATTTCCCGGGGTGTCACGGCGGCCTCCTCCGGCGAAGCTGGTCGAGCGCGTCGGCGAGCGAGGCGGCCAGTATCGCACCGGGCGCGCGCGTGCGGACCGCGGCGCGATGTTCTCGCCCGTGCCCGGTCAGGACGTGCGCCTGGGCGGCCCCGAGCGCGACGCCCGCTCCGACATCGTCCCACTTGTCGCCAACGACGGCCGCCCGCCGGGCCGAGAGGCCGCGTGCCGCCAGCGCACGTTCGTGGAGAAGCGTCCCGGGCTTGCGGCAGCGGCAGGTCTTCGAGAGCGCCCGCACGACGCCCTGCGGGTAATGCGGGCAGACGAGGATGCCCGCGAGGGGCACGCCCCGCGCCGCGAGGCGGCGGACGATCTCGGCATTCACGGCGTCCACCTCGGCACGCGACAGGACGCCGCGAGCGAGTCCGGACTGGTTCGTCACGACGAACAGGAGCGTCCCCTCGTCCGTGAAGGCCTTCAGGCGCTCCGCGGCGCCTCGCGCAAGCCGCACGTCGCGCGGGTCCTTCAGGAACCCGCGCTCGACGATGAGAGTGCCGTCCCGGTCGAGGAAGAGCGCGTCCCAGCGTGGACGGCGGCGGCGCCGGCGGCTCAAGAGCCTCCGGCGAGGGCCTTCTTCACGGCTTCGCCGAACGCCTCCCGTGTCTGCGGCCCCGCGAGCTTCGCGACAATGGCGCCCTCGCGGTCGTAGACGAGCGTGTAGGGGACGGCTCCGCTCCAACTCGGGTCCACGGCGCCGATGAACCGCTCGGCGTCGCGGGTCCTGGCCTGCCAGCAGACGAACGGGACCTTCTCCCTCGCGAGGAACTTCAGGACGTCGGGCGTCTTCTCGAGCGAGTCGATCGAGACGAGGACGACCGCGACGTCCCGGGCGGGGAACGCTTTGGCGGCCGCGGCGAGCGCGGGCAGCTCTTCCCGGCACGGCTCGCACCAGGTCGCCCAGAAGTTCACGAGAAGGACGCGTCCCTTCTTCGGGGCGACGACGCGCGCGCGGTAATGCTCCGGCTTGACGAGCTTCACCGGCTCTGCGGCCGCTGGAAGGGCCGCGAGCCCCAGGACCCAGGCCGCGAGGAGTCGCGCCCCCGTCCTCACACGCGTTTGATCGTGCACCCGAAGGCCTTCGTCTCGGCCGCGGGGACGGGCCTGCCCGCGAGGATCGCCTCGAGGGCGTTTCTCAGGTCGGGAGACCTGACGTTTTTCGGATCGTCCCGCGACTCGTCGATCCGGCCATGGTAGAGGAGGGCCCCGTCGGGCGAGATCACGTAGACCTCCGGCGTCTTCTCGGCGCCGTAGGCGTCGGCGACCCTGTTGGCCTCGTCCTTCACGACGGGGAACGTGAAGCCGTGCGCCTTCGCATGGTCGGCGACCTCTGCCGCGGGTTCCGTCTTGTTCGAATTGATCCCGACGACGGCGATCCCCTTCGCCGCGTACTCCTTCCCGAGCGCCGCCATTCTCTCGTTGTAGGCGTTCGAGATCGGGCATTTCGTCGCGATGAAGATGACCGCGACGGCCTTGTTCCTCGCGAGCAGCGCCTTCAGCGCGACCACATTCCCGTCGGCAGCCGACGGGAGCGTGAAGTCGGGCGCGGCCGCGCCGATCTTCAGGTCGGCGGCGGGCACGGAGGCGGCCGCGAGGAACGTGGCGGCGACGAGGGTGAAGACCTTCTTCACGCGCGGACCTCCAGAAGCCTGCCGAACGCCTCTTCCGAGGCGGACACGAGACGGTCGACCGGCAGGTCGATCGTGGGCGTTCCGTTGACGGTGACGGCGAGTCTGTCCGGGGCGACGCGCCCGAGGAGCGACACGGCAACGCCGTGCCGGCGCGCCGCATCGACGAGATTGCGCTCGCGCCCGGGAGGAAGCGAAACGAGCGCCCGGCCCGCGGACTCCGAGAAGAGCGCGCGGGTGGCCGGGAGGGCGGTCCCGACGTTCAGGGCGGCGCCCAGCCCGCCTGCCGACGCCTCGGCGAGCGCAATCGCGAGGCCGCCGGACGAGACGTCGTGGGCCGACGCGATCATCCCGTCGCCGGCGATCTCGACGAGAAGGTTCACGACGGCGCGCGCCGACACGAGGTCGAGCGACGGGCAGGGGCCCTCGTCCCGGCCAAGCACGGTCGCGAGGTATTCGGAAGCGCCCATCTCGTCGCGCGTCGTCCCGAGGAGCGCAACGACGTCTCCGACGCGCGTGAATCGGTGGCCCGGCGCCGCCCCGACGTCCTCCAGGAACCCGACCATGCCGACGGTCGGCGTCGGGAGGATCGAGACTGAGTCCGTCTCGTTGTAGAGCGAGACGTTCCCGGAGACCACGGGCGTCTCGAGCGCACGGCAGGCTTTCGCGAGGCCGCGGATCGAGGCGACGAACTGCCCGAGGACCTCGGGCCGCTCGGGGTTGCCGAAGTTCAGGCAATCCGTGACGGCGAGCGGGCGCGCGCCCACGCACGCGAGGTTGAGGGCCGCTTCCGCGACGGCATGCGCCGAACCGTTCTCGGGGTCTGCCGCGACGAAGCGCGGGTTCACGTCGGTCGTCGCCGCGATGCCCTTGCGCGTGCCGGGAACACGGAGAACGGCCGCGTCGCCGCCCGGCCCCGCGACGGTGCTCGTGCGTACGCTCACGTCGTACTGTTCCCAGATCCAACGCTTGCTGCACAGGTTCGGCGAGGCGAGGAGCGCAAGGAGCGCCGCCTCGTCCGAGGGGGCCCCGTCGAGGGCGACCGGGGTGGAGGGAGGAAGCGGCTCGGGCAGCGTGTAGGGGCGCTGGTACACAGGGGCGCCGCCGACGAGCGGCTCGGCCGAGAGGTCCGCGGCGACCTCGCCGTTCCAGACGAGCGTCATCCTCGGCTCCTTCTGGACGACGCCGATCGTCGCGACGTCGACGCCCCACTTCCGGAAGACGGAGGCGACCTCGGCCTCGCGCCCTCTCCGGACGACGAGCACCATGCGCTCCTGCGACTCGGAGAGCATGAGCTCGTACGGCGTCATCCCCGTCTCGCGCATCGGGACCTTCGACAGGTCGAGGCGCATCCCGACGCCTCCCCGGGCGCACATCTCGAACGTGGAGGACGTGAGCCCCGCGGCGCCCATGTCCTGGATCGCGACGACCGCGTCGCCCTCGAGAACCTCGAGGACAGCCTCGAGGAGGAGCTTCTCGACGAACGGATCGCCGACCTGAACCGTGGGCCGGCGCTGGGACTTGGCGTCGTCGAAGACGTCCGAGGCCATCGAGGCGCCGTGGATCCCGTCGCGGCCCGTCTTCGAGCCCGCGTACAGGACCGGGTTACCGACACCGGAAGCCTTCGCGCGGAAAATGTGGTCCTGCCTCACGAGACCGACGGCCATCGCGTTCACGAGGATGTTCCGGTTGTAGGCCGGGTGAAAGAACGTCATCCCGCCGACGGTGGGAACGCCGATGCAGTTGCCGTAGCCGCCGATCCCGCGCACGACTCCGTCCACGAGGTCGCGCATGCGCGGAGCCTTCGGGTCGCCGAAGAAGAGCGAGTCGAGAATCGCGACGGGACGCGCACCCATCGTGAAGACGTCGCGGAGGATGCCTCCCACACCTGTTGCGGCCCCTTGATAGGGTTCGATGAACGACGGATGGTTGTGCGATTCCATCTTGAAGACCACCGCGAGTCCATCGCCGATGTCCACGGCGCCCGCGTTCTCGCCCGGGCCCTGGAGGACGCGCGGGCCGGTCGTCGGAAGCTCCTTCAGGAACGGCCGCGACGACTTGTAGGAGCAGTGTTCGCTCCAGAGGGCCGAGTAGATGCCGAGCTCGAGAAGGCTGGGCTCGCGGCCGAGGATCGCCTTGATGCGCTCGAACTCGTCCGGCGAGAGGCCGTGCTCCGCCACGACGGCGGGGGTGAGAGGCGCGGCCGGGCCAGCCATGGATGCGTAGTTTAACGGGTTCAGATGCTTCCGCACCGGCGAAGCAAGATCACCCCGCGGCCGCGCGTTCGTGAAAGGAGGCGTGGAGACGATGACTAACGCCGGGACGTACGCGGTCCAGATGGAGGTTGCGGGCCCGCTCGCGATGTTCACGAGGCCGGATACGGGGGGAACGCCGACCTCGTACCCTCTTCCGACCTGGTCCGCGGCAAAAGGCATCCTGGAGCGCCCGCGCGGGCCTTTCCTTAAGGCTCCTCGGCCTCGATCCTCATTCGAAGGAAGGCGACGTCGGCCTTGTCGCTGTCGCGCACCGTGTTCTTCGTGAGGATGAGAAGACTCATGCTTGCTACCGGGACGTCGACGTCTTCGATCCGTCTTGTCTCAACGCCCAGGCCAAGGGCCTTCGCATAATCGATTCCGCAGGCCTCGGCCATGAGGTCGACGACGACCTCGTCGGCGACCCTCACGACGCGGTAGCGGCGGACGTCGTCGTCCGCGACTTCCGCCACGGCGTTGTCCGGGAGGTCTTTCATCGCCCGCTTCAACGCTCGGACGTTGTCCCCGGAGGCATCGACGAGAAGGTCGATGTCCTTCGTCGTGCGCACGGAGCCGTGCAGCACGACCGCGAAGCCTCCGATGAGGAGGTAACGGACGTTCTCCCGGTTCAGCGAGCGGCAGAGCGCTGCGAGGTCCCGGAGTTCAGGCGCGCGTGAGTAGCCGCGATCCGGAGGGTCATCCATGCGTCGGCCTCTTCGTGGCTCGCGAAGCGGTAGACCCCGCGCGGGACGAGCGCGTTCCCGCGGAGCGCGTTGAGAGTCCGCTGGAGGATGGCCGCATCCCGAAGAACGTCCTCTCCAAAGCGGCGCCGCGACACGACCTTCACGCCACGAGCCTAGAACCCTCGTCCGGCCCCGTCAACGGCTCGGCATCCTCGGCGGGCCGGGGTCCGGCCCCGGCGGCTGCCAGCCCCGGAGGGGCCGAACGACGACCTCGGCCTTGAGGAGGGCCGTCCGCACGGCGCGCCCGATGTCCCGGGCGCCCGGCGTATCGCCGTGCAGGCAGAGCGTGTCGACGGCCAGGTCCCGGAAGCTCCCGTCCGTCGTCTTCACGCGCCGCTCGCAGACGATCGAGAGGGCCTGCTCCGCGGCCGCCTTCGGGTCCGTCAGGAGGGCGCCCGTCTGGCCGCGCGGGACCAGCGTGCCGTCCGGCCGGTACGCGCGGTCCGCGAAGCCCTCGACCGCGACGGCCATCTTCAGCGCCGCGCCCTCCTCGAGGAGCTTCGAGCCCGGAGACGTCACGAGGACGAGCTGGCGCGAAACGCCGCACGCCGCGCGTGCGACGGCCCGCGCGACGTCCTCCCGGCGCGCGGCATCGTGGTAGAGAGCGCCGTGCGGCTTGACGCCCACGAGCTCGCCCTCCTCCTGGCGCACGATGTTCCGAAGAGCCTCGATCTGGCTCGAGAGAGACCGCTCGAGGTCCTCGGGGGAAAGGGTCATCGCGACGCGACCGAAGCCGGCCGTGTCCTCATAGGAGGGATGCGCGTTGATCGCGACGAAACGGCGCAGTGCGATCCTCGCCGCCTTCCGCATCGTGGCCTCGGTGCCCGCGTGAGCGCCGCACGCGATGTTCACGCTCGCGACGTACTCCATGATCGGCTCGTCGTCGAAGCCCTCTCCCCCGTCGAAGTTCAGGTCGACGGCAAAACGCGGCTTCTTGCGGTAGTCGGCGGGGTGCAGCGTCATCGAGAACTCCCGGCCCGGAGGTCTTCCTCGCGCTCGAGAAGGAGCGCGAGGGATTCGTCGAAGGAGATTCTCTCAAAGCGCACGCTCCGGCCCGGCGCCGTCCGCGCGAGGAGCCCGAGGTCGACCGAGGCGACCGTCGCGATCTTCGGGTAGCCGCCCGTCGTCGGCCGCTCGGCGAGGAGCACGATCGGCTGCCCCTCCGCGGTGATCTGGACGGCGCCGGGCGCGGTTCCCTCCGAAGGAAACCCCGAGGTCTCGATGAAACCGAGCGAGGGCCCGGCGAGCCGGATTCCCATCCGGTTCGACTCGGGGAGGATCCGGTACGTCCCCCGCCAGAACGCGGCGGCCGCGTCGGCGCCGAAGAGATCCTCCTGCGGCCCCGGCATCGCGCGCAAGACGACCT
>JBAUSZ010000352.1:0-2840 GCA_049581965.1 Thermoanaerobaculia bacterium
GCCCACGCGCACCCTGCAAGCGAGAGGATCGGGACGAGGAGAAAGAGCGACGCCGTCCGGGCGGCGCCCGTCGCATGCGCGAGCGCGGCCGGAACCGCCTCGACGAGCGAGAGGCCCATGCCGTAGCGCGACACGGCGTCGCCACCGGGCCGTCGCGGCGCGTTCACGAAGTCCCGTGAGACGCCGATCTCGAGGAACCGCGCGACGGCCGCACCCGCCGAGAGCATTTCCTTGCCGTCCGGAATGAGGCCGAACCCCCGGGTATCGACCGTCCCGAGGAGCACGGCCAGGACGAAAAGGCCGGCGTTGCACGGGGCACGCCGGCCTGAACGGACGGAGGCCTCCCTCACGGAGGCATTATGCGGGGCCGCTAGCGGAGCACCGCCGGGGCGAGCTTCAGCCGCGCATCGACGGTCTTGTTCAGGTACGCAAGCACCTTCTCGAGGGTCTTGGGATCATTCGCGAAGCGCCGCCGCGCCTCGGCGAGAAGCTCGCTTTTCTTGTTCTGGAGCTGGGACTTGTTGAGGCCCCGGAACATCGCGTCCTCGTGCTGCTTCAGGGAATTCGCCGCGCCTGCGGGCAGGATCGGGCGACTGAGCGCCTGCTGGTTCACCCTCATGACGGACCAGTCGCGCTTGAGCGACGCGTTGAGGTTCCCCGAGATCGCGAGCGACTTGGTTTTGCTGGCCCCGATTTTCGAGAAGGCGTTCGACGTGAGGGTCTGATTCTTCGTCAAATTGAGCGCCGGACTGACCGCGGCGAAGTGCGCGACGAGGGTGATGTTGGGCCTCGGAAGCAGGGCGTTCAGGCTGTCGCAGGCGGCCTTCGTCTTCTGCTGGCGCAGCCGGTCCATCGCATCGGCGAGATGCCTCGCCGCCGCCGCCCCGTCCATCGCGAGGTGGGCCGGCTGCCGCGCAAGGTCGAGGGTCGCGCGCGCGTCCCGGACGAGCTCGTCGGTCATGTCGTTCATCGTTTGGGCGATGCGGTTCGTGACCCGCGTGAGCGCATCGTCCACGATCGAGGCCGGGTTGAAGAGACGCTCGGGATGGTGGACGAGGTCGCTCAGCATCCCGGCGAGGTCGGCCAGCGGACCCAGCAGCGTGTCCTGCGCCATCCGGGCCGCGAAGTCGAACTTGGCACGGACCTGGTCCTCGGCCTTCGCGACCGACTGCCGCACGGAAGCGGCCTCCTGAGCGATCAGGTTCTGCTCGCTCTCGATCGCCGCCTTCGCCCGGCGCAGGGAGTCGAGCATGGCGGCCGGCTCGCAGGGCGGCTGCACCTCAGCCGGAACGACCAACGTGGCTCCGACCCCCTTCAGGGCCCCTCCGGACGCGGGCGAGGGTGCGGTCATCGCGGCGCCCTTGATCTGAGTCGCTCCGGCGAGCTCCGGCCGCGCGACGACGGGCGGCCTTTCCGCCTCCGCCACGATTCCCTGCGCCCGGCGGAGGGCGTCCCCGCTGTCGACCTCGGCCTGCCTGACGAGGCCGGCGAGGTCGCCCCCGGCCGCCTTGATCGCGTCGAGGGCGGCGCTCGTGACCTCACGGACGTTCCGGTTGATCGAGTTCACGATCGTCTCGATGTTGTGGATCATGCTCGTGATGGAGTTGATGAGGTTCTCGACGGCGCAGCTCAGGCCGCCCGTCGCAACGGCGGCGGCACAGCTCCAGAAGTCGTCGCAGCAGGCGGTTGCGATCGGTCCACTCGCGAGAGAGACCGCCAGGACGACGGCCAGGAACACCCGGAACGCGGATTTCATGCGTCTACCTCCGTTTTCTCGATCTCGTGTTCGTCGAAGGATGGGGCCGCCGTGGAGGAAGAACAAGGGGCGCCCGTGGTCCGCACGCGAAAATCCATTGACCAGGAGCGCCAGGGAGGCTCGGATGCGTCAGTTCCCGGGCCGCTCGGAGAGGCTGTAGCAGCCGGGCGTCAGGCACGCGAGACGGCTCGGGCCCGCCTTCACGGGCGAATCGGGCGCGACGACGGCCACGACCGAAACGCAGTCGGCGCCCGCCGGCTTGAACCGCGTCGCGAGCGTGATCGTGCGTTGCTCGCCGGCGCCCATCTGCCCCACGTCCACGCGTCCGACCGGGAGGGCTCCGGCCTTTGCCTCGAGCGCGACCCCCCTGGCCGTGCCCGCGCCCCGATTCGAGACGCGGACCCGGAGCTTGAGCTCCTGCCCGAAGGCCGCCGGGAATGCCGGGTCGACGCTGATTTCGATCACGCCGATACCCGTCTTCTCCTGCGCGAGCGCGCCCGAGGGAGCCGCCGCCAGGATCAGGACGAACGAGGCGCCGAGGGCCGCGAGAATCGCCGAAAGGAAGCGTTCGAGTTTCCGCATCACAGCTCCTCCGTCCACGGTGCGCCCTCCCGGGCCGATCGGCCACTCTTCCGATGGTCTCCGCGCGCAATTCGCGGGTCCCGGCGCGCCAAGGGCCGACCCTGGCCGCTGCGCGACAGGTTTCCGCCCTTCATTCGGCCCCTTCGTCCTCGCCGGCCACGGGACCGGGGACGCCCTCGCCGCCCCGCCGGTATTCGTTCGGCGAAACTCCGAAGCGCGACTTGAAACGCCGCGTGAAGTGCGACGGGTCCTTGAATCCGACCCGATAGGCGATCTTCGTCACGGGGTCGTCGCCCGCCCGGATCAGCCGGGCGGCCTCGAGGAGCCGGGCCTCCATGAGCCAGGTCATCGGGGACGTGTCGAAGCGCTCCCGGAAGATCCGCTGCAGCGTCCGCAGCGACACGCCCGCGATCTCCGCGAGGCTCTCGGCCGTCAGGTCCTCGCGCAGGCGGGCCGGAAGGTCCTGCGTGAGCCGCTCGATCGGGTCGCCGCCCGGCGCGGG
>JBAUSZ010000353.1:0-35847 GCA_049581965.1 Thermoanaerobaculia bacterium
ACGGCGGGGGACGGGGCTTTCGTGGCGTCCACTCTCGAGGAGCGGACACGCGCAGCCTCGTCGAACCTGCCGACCTTCTCGTAGGCCGCGGCGAGCAGATCGAGGGATTCGGCGTCGAGCTTCTCGCGTGGGACGTTGTAGGTGAGGTCGTGGACGACATCCTCGGCGGCGCCGTCCGCGAGCTTCTGCTTCGCGGTGCGCTTGAGCTCCGCGAGGTCGGCCGGAGGCGCCGCCACGACCGGTCGAACGGTCGCGCGCACCTCGGAGGCGATCTTCACGAACTCGGGCGAGTAGAAGTCGGCGACGATCTCGAGGTCCGGGCTCGCCGCGTAGGCGCGGCGAAGGGAGTCCTGCGCGTCGCCGCGCTTGCCCTCGTTGAAGGAGGCCCAAGCGGCCTGGACGAGCATGCGGCCCCGGCGGGCCGGTTCGCCGGCCGCCGAGGCCGCACTCTCGAATTTCAGTGCGGCGCGGCGGAACTGTCCGGCGTTGAAGGCCTTGCGTGCCTCCTTCTCGAGCGATTCGGAGCCTTCCTGCGCGAGCGCGGGGGAGGACAGTACGAGGAGGGCACAGGCCCCCGCGAGGATCGTCCGGAACCGCACGGACGGATTCTAGCTATTCCTTGCGGAGATCGACGCGTTGGACGGACTGGGTTTCCTCATCGAGGTCGACCGCCCTCGTCTCGGTCCTGTACCCGGGCATGCTCACGACGATCTCGTGCGCGCCCGCGACGAGGCTCTTCTTCAGCGGCGTCCCGGAGGCCGATCCGGCCGACACGCCGTCGATCCGGATCTCGGCGCCGGGAGGCGAAACGGTGAGAGACAGCAGAGCGCGCGGAGGGAACTCGGCCGTGACCGGCTTTGCGTCCGGACCGCCGATCTCGAACGTCCGCGGCGGGAGCTTCATGAAACCCGGCACCTCGAAGACCGCGGTGTGCGCTCCGGGCTTGAGGGTGACGCGCATGCCGGCCGGCGTCACGGTGCCGCGCTTCTTGCCGTCCACGGCGAGGATCGCCACCTGGTTCGACCGGAACGTGACCGCGACGGGCGCGTTGTCCTTGGCCTCGGGGGGGGGCACGGCCTCGGAGGCCGCCGTGACGGGAGCGGGAGCCTCCGACGACGACGCCGCGGCCGCCTCGGGCGCGGCGGAGGAGAGCGCCGGGACCGACGTCGAGGCGTCGGCCGTGGAAGGCTCTGCCGGTGCGGCCGTCGACGGGGCTGTGGGCGTCGCCGGGGCCGAAGGCGTCGAGGCGTCCGCCGGCAACGGGGCACGGGCCGGCAGGGGCTTCGGGGCCTTGTTCTGAGTGTAGAGCCAGAACACGCCCGCGCCCGCGAGGACGACGACGGCGGCCGACAGGAGGACGCGAAGCGCCGGACGCCGTTCGGCCGGGAGGCCCCGGCCGCTCGCCGAAACTCCGGTCGTCGAATTCGCGGATGTGCGAAGGCGAACGTCCGCGACGCCGCCCGGCGTCGGCTTCAGCGGAACAGAGGGCGAGATCGGAGCGTCCTGGACCTGGACGCGCGACGGCGTACGGGGCGTCGCGCCGGTCGAGTAGCCGGCGGAGGGCGTCGCCACCGTACGCTCCATGTCCTCGGCGGGGGTCGTCTCGGGGGTCGCCGCGTCGGGGAGGCTCGCGAGCACGGTCACGCACTCGGCTTTCATCTCCGCGCAGCTCGCCCAGCGCCGCATACGGTCCTTGTCGAGAGCCCTCAGGACGATCGCGTCGAGAGTGCGCGGAAGGCCGGGAACGACGGCGCTCGGGGCGGCCGGGTGCTCGTTCATGATCTTGTAGAGCACGGTCGAAATATGGTCTCCGGTGAACGGCTTGGCGCCGGTGATGAGCTCGTAGGCGAGAACGCCGAGGCTGAAGATGTCCGTGCGCGCGTCGAGGTTCTCTCCCCGGATCTGCTCGGGAGCGAGGTAGGAGGCGGTGCCGAGCGTGATCCCGGTCTGCGTGAGCGTGGAGGGCGAGACCATGGACTTCGCGATCCCGAAGTCCATGAGCTTCACGTTTCCGTCCTCGAGAATCCGGACGTTCGAGGGCTTGATGTCGCGGTGAATGATCCCGGCCGCGTGCGCGTACCCGAGGCCGTCGCAGACGTCGACGAGAATCGCGAGCTTCCTCTTGAGGGGCATCGGATTGCGCTTCTTGACCAGCTTGTCGAGGTCCTCACCCGTCAGGAACTCCTGGACGATGTAGGGCGTGCCGTCGTCGGTGACGCCGAAGTCGTAGATTGTCGTGATGTTCCGATGGTGCAGGTTTCCGGCGAACTCCGCTTCGCGGAAAAAGCGCCTCTTGATCTCCTCCTCGGCGCTCTGGCAGGTCTTGATCGCGACGGCGCGCTTGATGAACGGATCCCGGCCCTTGTAGACGGTGCCGAAACCGCCAACACCCACCTTCTCCTCGATGAGGTACTTCCCGACCTGCGTGAGCATGGAGAGAAAAAAATCGTACCACGCGGCTATCATTCCCGCGTGCGCTCGCGCCGCATCGCACGGATTCTCTCGCTCCTGGCGGCCACGGGCTTCGCCGGATGCGGCCCTTCCGAGGCTCCACCCGTGCCCCCGTCGGTGGCCCCGCTGCCACGTGCAGGCGCATCGCGCGACGTCTATCGGCCCCCGGCCGACGGCCGCCTGACGCCGCCGCAGGTCGAGAGCTACCTCGGCGTCCTCGACCGCGTCCGTCTCGACCGGAAGGCCGGGAAGACCCTGCCACCCTCCGACCCGCTCACCTCGGTGCCGGCGGACCTTGCGGCGGCCCGCGCCCGGGGCCTCAACACGGAGGAGTACCTCTGGGTGAAGGAGCGCGTCCTGGAGGCCGAGGCGGCGGCGATGACGGCCCGCCTCAACGCGTCCGTGCTCGCGATGCTAGACAAGACTCTCGCGGACCTCAAGGCGCGGAAGGCCGATGCCGCCGACGAGGGCTCGCGCAGGCTCATCGCGGATCAGATCACGAACTTCGCGGCCGAAGCCGACCGCGTGCGCCACGAATCCCGCGAGAAAGAGCCGGACTCGGTGCGCGCGAACGTGAAGACGTTGGAACCCTTCCGCGCGCGCCTCTCTTCGGCGCACGAGGCCCTCGACCGGCCGCTCCTCCTGCCGGCCACCAGGGAGCCGTCCCGGCCCGTCGCGACGCCGTGAGCGCGCCGGACACACTCCGCGCACTGCTCGAGGAAGGGCTCGAACGGGGATTTTTCGCGGGCGCCTCGGCGGTCGTCTTCTCGGAAGGCGAGACCGTCGCCGAGCTGCATGCCGGCGACGCGCGCGTCGAGCCGGCCGGAGAGCGCCGCGCCGCGGGTCCCGACACTCTTTGGGACCTCGCTTCGCTCACGAAGCCCCTCGCGGGCGCGGCGCTCGTGCTCTCTTTCGTCGGAGAGGACTCCCTCTCGCTGGATGACTGCGTCTCGCGATTCGAAGACCGGTGGAGGAAGAGTTTCTTAGAAGGAATAGACATTCGGCGGCTTCTCACGCATACGGGAGGCCTGCTCGACTGGTATCCGGTCTATTCGAAGGGGGAGGGGCGAGAGGCGTATGCGCGGACGCTGGGAGAGCTCGACGCCGCGGCGATTCCCGGAACGAAGGTCATCTACTCGTGCCCCGGTTTTCTCTTCCTCTCGCAAATCGTGGAGCGCGTCGGCAGCGCGACGATCGACCGACTGTTTGACGAGCGCATCGCCTCCCCTCTTCACCTTTCAAAGGATCTCGTCTTCTCTCCCTCTTCCTCCGAGGATCTCGCACGATGCGCAGGAGGAGAACGCGACGACGCGACCGAGCGGAAGATGACGGCCGAGCGCGGCCTTCGCTACGGTGGCTTCCGGACCGGTGTCGTGAACGGGCAGGTCAACGACGGCAACGCGTACCGGCGCGGGAACGGCGTGTCGCTCAATTCGGGCCTCTTCGGCACGGCAGGGGCCGCCGCGGCGCTCGGTCGGGCGTGGCTCGTCCGTGACGCACGCCTCCTGCCCGAGCGCCTTTTCGCGCTCGCGACCCAGAACGCGACCGCCGGGCTCGGCGAGGACCGCGGGCTCGGCTGGCAGGTCGCCTCGACGAAGGGGAGCGCGGGAGAGCCGCTCGGCCCCGGGGCGTACGGGCACACGGGCTTCACGGGGGCCTCCCTGTTCGTCGATCCGGTTCGGAGGCGCGTCTGCGTCCTCCTCTCGAACCGCCTCCATCCCGACGCGCACGCCGTGGACATGAACGGGTTTCGCCGGCGGTTCCACGAAACCGTCGCCAGTCTCTGAGGCGCGAGACGCGACGGATTCTCATGACGGGCTTGCCCGCTAGAATCGCGCGGCGTCCGGCGGGCCAGAACCCGCCTCCCGCCCGGAGGGCCCATGGCCTCACCTTCCGTCGTCGTCGCCGAGGGGGTCCGCACGCCCATGGCGGAGTACAACGGGCTCTTCTCGGAAACGTCCGCCACCGACCTCGCCGTGCTCGCCTCGCAGGAGGCGCTCCGCCGCGCGCGCTTCGAGCCGGGCGAAATCGGCCATGTGATCGTCGGAAACGTCCTCCAGACGTCTCCGGACGCGATCTACCTCGCGCGGCACGTCGGCTTGCGCGCCGGGATCCCCCAGGAGACGCCCGCCGTCACCGTGAACCGGCTCTGCGGCTCCGGCTTCGAGGCTCTCGTCCAGGCCAAGCACCGGATCCTTCTGGGCGAGGTCGAGGCGGTCCTCGCGGGCGGGACCGAGAACATGAGCCAGGCGCCTTTCTTGATCCGTGGCGCGCGCACCGGCCTGCGTCTCGGGCAAGGCAAGCTCGAGGACTCGCTCATGAGCGGGCTCTTCGACAGCGTGCCGGGCCTCGCGATGGCCCAGACGTCCGACAACGTCGCCCGCCGGCACGGGATCACGCGGGAGGAGCAGGACGCTTTCGCCCTCGAGAGCCAGAAGAAGGCCGCGGACGCATGGGCGTCCGGCCGGCTCGGGGAAGAGGTCGTGGCCGTCGACGCGAAGAAGGGGCGCCAGACGGTCACCGTGTCCCGGGACGACCACCTGACACCCGACTCGACGCTCGAGGGGCTCGCGAGGCTGAGCCCGGCTTTCGGCAAGGACGGGATGGTGACGGCCGGCAACGCGTCGGGCATCGTGGACGGCGCCGCGATGATGGTCGTCGCGACCGAAGAGCGCGCCCGGGCGAAAGGCATCGTTCCTCTCGGCCGGCTCGTTGCCGAAGCCGTGACGGGCTGCGACCCCGCCGTGATGGGCCTCGGGCCGGTGAGCGCGAGCCGGGCCGCCCTCGCGAAGGCGGGCAAGACGCTCACCGACATGGACCTCGTGGAAATCAACGAAGCCTTCGCGGGTCAGATCCTCGGCGTCCTGAAGGAGCTCGGCGTGGATCGCGCGAAGCTCAACGTGAACGGCGGCGCCATCGCGCTCGGCCACCCGCTGGGCGCGAGCGGCGCGCGGCTCACGCTCACTCTCCTCAAGGAGCTGCGCCGTCGCGGCAAGCGCTGGGGCCTCGCCGCGGCGTGCATCGGAGGCGGCCAGGGGATGGCGGTCGTCGTGGAGGCGCTCTCGTAGGGGGGAAACGTCCGAAGAGAGTCGAAGAAGAGACTTCTTCGAATGGTCAAGAGGGAAGAGGGAAGAGGGAAGAGGGAAGGAAAGAGGCAGGCTGATGAGCGAAATCCGTTCGGTCGGGGTGCTCGGCGCCGGGCTCATGGGGTCCGGGATCGCCGAAGTGTGCGCGAAGGCAGGGTTCACCGTCGTCGTCCGCGAGGTGGACGAGAGGGCGCTCGAAGCGGGCCGCCGCCGCATCGAAAGTTCGCTTTCGAAGGCAATCGAACGAGGCAAGCTGGACGCCAAGACAGGCGACGAGATCCGCGGTCGGCTGCGTTTCTCCTCTTCACTCGAAGAATTCCCTTCCGTGGATCTCGTCATCGAAGCCATCGTCGAAAGCCTGCCTGCCAAGCGGGACGTGTTCGAGGCGCTCGACGAGTCGTGTCCGGCGCAGACGATCTTCTGCTCGAACACGTCGTCCCTCACGATCACGGAGATGGCGGCCGCGACGAAGCGGCCGGACCGTTTCGCGGGCCTGCACTTCTTCAATCCCGTGCCCGTCATGAAGCTGGTCGAGGTCGTCCGGGGCATCGCGACGTCGGACGCGACCGTCGGGACCGTGACGGCCTTCGCCCGGGCGGTCGGCAAGGAGCCCGTGGCCTGCCGCGACAACTCCGGCTTCATCGTGAACCGCCTCCTCGTCCCGTTCCTCCTCGACGCGATCCGCGCGCACGAGCAGGGCGTCGGCTCGCTGGAGGACGTCGACACCGGAATGAAGCTCGGCTGTGCCCATCCGATGGGGCCGTTCGAGCTCCTCGACTACGTGGGCCTCGATACGGTCTACGCGATCGCCGAGATCATGTTCGCGGAGTATCGGGAGGTCCGCTTCGCACCGCCCGCTCTGCTGAAGCGACTCGTGCTGGCCGGAAGATTCGGCAAGAAGACGGGAAGAGGTTTCTACGAGTATGACGAGCGGGGAAACAGAAAGGGCGGAGCATGAACGTCGTTCTCAGGGAGATTTCCGACCGCATCCTCACCCTCACGATCAACCGGCCCGAGAAGCTGAACGCGCTGAACGGCGAGGTCCTCGACGGTCTTCAGAAGGGTTTCGAGGATGCGAAAACCGACCCGCACGTGGCCGCCGTCATCCTCACGGGCGCGGGGGAGAAAGCGTTCGCGGCAGGCGCGGACATCGCGGGCTTCAAGGCGTTCACGCCCGTCGGCGCGCGCGATTTCGCGCGCAGGGGTCAGGCGACGCTCGACCTGATCGAGAACCTCGGCAAGCCGGTCGTCGCCGCGGTGAACGGCTTCGCCCTCGGCGGCGGCTGCGAGCTCGCGATGGCGGCAACGTTCCGCTACGCTTCGAAGAACGCGAAGCTGGGCCAGCCGGAGGTGAACCTCGGACTCATCCCCGGCTACGCGGGCTCGCAGCGTCTGTCGCGGCTCGTCGGAAAGGGGCGTGCGCTCGAGCTCCTTCTCACGGGAGACCCCGTGACGGCGGAGGAAGCCTTTCGCATCGGATTGGTGAACCGTGTCGTGGAGCCGGCCGAGCTGCTGCCGGCCTGCCGCGAGACGCTGAAGAAGATCCTCGGAAAGGCACCCGTCGCCGTTCGCTTCGTGCTCGACGCCGTGAATCACGGCCTCGAGATGCCCTTCGGGGCCGCCGAGGACTACGAAGCGACGCTCTTCGGCCTCTGCGTCTCGACGGAGGACATGAAGGAGGGCGTCGCCGCGTTCCTCGAGAAGCGGCCGGGGAAGTTCGCGGGGAAGTGAGGCTCAGCCCGGCAGCCAGCTGTCGTGGTAGCCGGGAGATTCGAGGGCGAGGGCCTGCGCCGTGAGGCGGAGCGGGGCGAACGTGTCCATCATGACGGCCAGCTCGTCCGTCGATCGTGTCCCGATCGAGCCTTCGTACGCACCGGGATGCGGGCCGTGCGGGACGCCCGCAGGGTGCAGGGAGACCGCCTTGGGCCCGACACCCTTGCGACTCGTGAAGTTCCCGCGCACGTAATAGATGATCTCGTCGCAGTCGACGGACGTGTGCGGATAGGGGCAGGGGATCGCGTCGGGATGGGTGTCCGTCACGCGCGGGACGAACGAGCAGACGAGCGCGTTGCGCCCCGCAAACGTCGAGTGGATCGTCGGAGGCAGATGAATCAGGCCCGTCTTCGGCTGGTACTTCAGGATGTCGAACGCGAAGGGCCATACCGTTCCGTCCCACCCCACGACGTCGAAGGGCGACGCGACGGGGAAGCGCTCGACGAATTCGTCTTCCTTCTTGACGAGGATGCGCTTCGGTCCGGGCCGCGGGCCCTTGAAGACCGGCCGGACGAAGTCGCGGTGGGTGTACGGCGCGTCCATCCGCAGCTGGCCCACGGGGTTCCTGAACTCCTTCGGCAGGTGCAGTCCGCCACGCAGCTCGAAGAGAATTCCTTCGAAAGGGGAAGAGATGCGGAAGCGCGCGACGACCCCGCGGGGCACGAGAAGGTAGTCGTTCGCCCGAAACGGAACGTCGCCGAACGGAGTTTCGACCGTCCCGTCACCTTCTAAGAAGAAATACAGATCGTCACCGTCGCCGTTGCTGAACCCGTCCGGGCTCTCCGCCTCCCGAGGCAGCTTGAACAGCGACACCGTCACGTCTTCGTTGTAGAGAACGGGCGTGTAGCCCTCCGGGGCCTTCTCACCCAGGAGGAGGCGTCGGCGGAGAGGCTGGTGCTCGGTGGGCCGCGGAACCCGTCGGTCGTACCGCCCGGGGGCCGCGGGGCCGATGAGGGAGTCCGTCATCGGCGGCCCTTCGTGGTAGAGGATCGAGAACTCGCCGTCGAAGCCGCGGCGCGTGAGGCACTCTTCGAAGCGCAGCGTGCCGGAGGCCGAGCGGAAAACGGTGTGCGGCTTGGGGGGAAGCTCCCCGCAGCGCATCCAGTCGATCAACCGACGACCTCGAGAGCGCTCGAATCGGACCGCTGGGCCGCCTCGATGGACTCGAAGAGCGCGCGGAAGTTTCCGTAGCCGAAGCCGCGATCCCCTTCGCGCTGGATGAGCTCGTAGAAGAACGGCCCGGCCTTCTCGTCGCCGTACATCGCCTTCGCATCGAGCATGAAGATCTGGAGCATGTACTTCTCGTCGGCGCCGTCGACGAGGATGTGGTTCTCGCGGAGGAGGCCCATCGGTTCCTTGAGCCTCGAAACCTTCACGTCGGCCAATCGTCTCGGAAGCCGGTCGTAGTAAGCGCCGGGGGCGGGAAGGAACCGGATGCCCCTCTCCCGGAGTGCCTCGACCGCCGGGATGATCTCCTTGACGAGGAAGGCGACGTGCTGGACCCCGGCGCCATGGTGGTCCTCGCAGAATCGGTTGATCTGGCTGTCGCGGAAGAACGGGCGCATCGGCTCGTTCGTGGCGAACTTCACCCCGCTCCCGGGGTCGGCCATGACGATCGAGCGGAGACCGGAGCCGGTGAGGCGCTTCGAGGCGCCGACCTCGGCCGTGTGAAATTCGACGTCCCAGTAGTGTGTGAATCCGAGCACGTCGCGGTACCAGTTCACGACGGGCAGCATCGTGTAGGCGTTCGAAGTCACGTGGTCGATCGTCGCAAAGCCATGGGAGTTTTCCCTCGGCTTGCCGTCGCCGATCGTCTCGAAGCCGGGAGCGAAATGAGGGTAAGCCCCTTTGCGCTCGATGAACCGGAACGTCACGTCGTCGAGCGGGGTCGCGATGTTGAACGTGCGAAAGGAGCCGTCGGGCGTCTCGTCGGTCGCGATGTCCGAGAGAAACGTCGCGCCGCGCGCGTCGAGAAACCTCCAGGTGGCCTCGACGTCGTGCACGCGGAACGCGAGCGACGAAATCCCGTCGGGGTGGATCCTCAGGTAACGGGCCGCACGAGAATCCTCGCTCGCGGGCGTCGAGACGAGGACGCGGATCTGGCCGGCGCCGAAAACCGACGCTTTTTCGCCGCCTCGCTCGGCCTTCTCGCGAGACGACCGCGCGACCTCGCTGAATCCCAGGGCCTCCGCGTAAAACCGGCGACTCCGCGCGAGGTCGGAGACGACGAAGTGGAAGGAGTCGTAGCCGACAATCCCGATCGAATCGACCATAATGTGAGTGTAGTCCGGGTACGCGACTGGGGAAAGCGGGCGCCCGGCCCCGAGGGACGAATGGATCGCGGCCGCCTCGTCTACGACTGGAACCGAGCCGCCGGCGAGGGCCGGCCGCGGCACACGCCCGTGGAGCTCCTCGACGAGACGCTCCGGGACGGCCTCCAGTCGCCCTCGGCCGTCACCCCGACCGTCGAGCAGCGCTTCGAGCTCGTGACCCTCATGGAGAGGCTCGGAGTCGACACGGCCGTGATCGGGATCCCCGCCGCGGGCCCGACGGCGCGCGCCGAGGCCGAGGCCCTCGCCCGGCTCATCGTGAACGCGCACCTCTCGGTGCAGCCTGCCTGCGCCGCCCGGACTCTTTCCGCAGACATCGAGCCCGTCGTGGAGATCTCCCAGCGCGTCGGGCGTACCCTCGAGATGACGACCTTCATCGGGTCGTCCCCGATCCGGCAGTACGTCGAGGACTGGGACCTGTCGCAGATGATGAAGCTCACCCGCGACGCGGTCACCCTCGGCGTACGGGAGGGGCTGCGGGTCACGTACGTCACGGAGGACACGACCCGCGCCCGGCCCGAGGATCTCGTCGCGCTCTACGGGACGGCGATTCAGGCGGGTGCGACGCGCATCTGCGCGTGCGACACCGTGGGCCACGCCACGCCGGAAGGCGTCGCGGCCCTCGTCGGGTTCCTCGCGGAGTTCGTCGCGCGAGAGAACTCCAGCGTCCGGATCGATTGGCACGGTCACCAGGACCGCGGCCTCGCCGTCGCGAACTCCCTCGCGGCTCTTCGCGCGGGCGCGCACCGCGTGCACGGCTGCGGCCTCGGCCTCGGCGAGCGCGTCGGGAACGCTCCGTTGGACCAGCTGCTCGTGAACCTGCGCCTCCTCGGATGGATCGACCGCGACCTCTCGGCCCTCGCCGAATACGTTCGGAAAGTCGCTCTCTACGCGAAGGTCCCGATTCCCGACGGCTACCCGGTGGTCGGCCGCGACGCGTTCCGGACGGGAACCGGCGGGCACGCGGCCGCGATCGTGAAGGCGCGTGCGAAGGGAGACGACTGGCTGGCGGACCGGGTCTACTCCGGCGTGCCGGCCGGAATGTTCGGCCTCAAGCAGATTCTCGAGGTGGGGCCGATGTCCGGAGAGGCCAACGTCGTCGCGTGGCTCAAGGAACGCGGGCTCGGAGCCGAGCCCGGGCGCGTCGCCGCGATCCTGCGCGCCGCCAAGTGCGCCGACCACGTTCTCGCGGACGCGGAGATCCGGGCCATTCTCGCGGCGATCACCCCCGCCGAGGATGCCGGAGGAAGGCGCGACGCCCCGTCCGCGGCGTCCGTAAGACCCTCGTGAGTCCGCGAGCTTCCACCGGCGCCCGCGGGGGCGTCTTCCTCGACAGGCACCTGCCGCTCTTTCTCGACTACCTTTCGGCGGAAAAGGGCCTCGCGGCGAACACTCTCGAGGCTTACCGCCGGGACCTCGCGCTCTTCGGGGCATTCCTCGCGGGGAAGCGGCGCGACCCGGCCAGGGTCACGCGGGGCGACGTCGTCGCCTATCTGGGGGCGCGGCGGGCGGAAGGAATGTCGCCCCGCACCCTCGCGCGCGAGGTGTCGGCGCTCCGCGGGCTCTACGGGTTCCTCGCGGCGGAGAAGATCCTGCCGGAGGACCCGACGACCGAGCTCGCGAACGCGCGGCGCTGGGCGATGCTCCCGAAGATCCTCTCTCTGGAAGAAGTCCAAAGGCTCCTCGACGCTCCCGACGTCGCGACGCCGAAGGGCCTCCGCGACCGTGCGATGTTCGAGCTCCTCTACGCCTGCGGCCTGCGTGTGTCCGAGCTCGCGGGGCTCCCGAAGGAGAGCCTGAGGCTCGCGGAGGGATTCGTTCTCGTGCGAGGCAAGGGGAGCAAGGAACGCATCGTGCCCGTGGCCGACTCCTCCGCGCGCTGGGTCGCCCGGTGGCTGGCCGAGGGGCGCGACGCGGCGCAGAGCCGCTGGGTCTTCCCAGGCGCGAAGGGGAAGCCCATCACGCGCCAGACGGTCTTTCTCGCGCTCAAGGCCGCCGCGGTGAAGGCGGGGCTTCCGGCATCGTCGGTCTCGCCACATGTCCTGCGCCACGCCTTCGCAACGCACCTCGTGAACAACGACGCCGACCTCAGGGCGGTCCAGCTCATGCTCGGCCACGCCGACATCGCCACGACCGAGATCTACACTCACGTCTCCCGCTCCCGCGTGCGCAAGGTCTACGACCGGACGCACCCGAGGGCGTGACGGCCGAGTCGGTGCAGCAAGACATGTTCGAAGAGCACGGAAAATTTCCTAGAAGGGTCGGAGGGGCCGTCGCGGCAGGTGTCGCCGCGGCGCTGCCCGCGCACGCATCGCCCTCTTTACTTTCTGAGAAACACCACCGCGACGGCCTGTTCCTTCTCTCCCTCGTCGCGCTCGGGTCTCTTCTCGCGGCGCGGCCGGCGGCCGCGACGCTCGTCGTTTTCGAGGATGGGAGACTCCTGCGCGTCGAGTCGTTCGCGGTCGTCGCCGGCGACGACGGGGACCGCCTGTCGATGACGTTTCCGGGTGGCGGGTCCATGACGATCTCGCTCGACGTCGTGGACCGCATCGTGGACGACGAGTACGAGCGTCCGGCGCCCGTCCCCGAGCGGGACGAGCGCCTCGCGGGCGCGGCCGGCGCCCCCGGCACGCGGTCTCTTCGCGCCTTCTCGGAACATCTTTCTCTCTCTTCTTCTTCCCCCTATTCCTCGCAGATCCTCGCGGCGGCAAAGGAGCACAAGGTCGACCCGGCGCTGATCGCGGCGGTCATCCGGGCGGAGTCCAACGGCGTTCCGAACGCCGTGTCCCGAAAAGGTGCGCGGGGACTGATGCAACTCATGCCGGCGACGGCCCGGCGCCTCGGCGTGAAGCGGCCGTTCGACCCGAAGGAGAACATCCGAGCCGGGGCGGCCTACCTCGCCGAGCTCGCCACGCGTTTCGGAGAGATGAGGGCCGACCTCGTCCTCGCCGCGTACAACGCGGGGGAGCGTGCCGTGGAGGAGTACAAGGGTGTGCCGCCGTTCCGGGAGACACGTGAGTACGTCCGCAGGGTCCTCGCCCTCTGGAGCGGAGCCGCGCCGCCGGTGGCCGCGTCCGCGTTCTGATGTTCCGGACGGCGCGGGGCTTTTTGCTCGTTCTCCCGGCGGCATTCGTTCTCGTTCTCGTCGCGTACCTCGTCGCCCACCCGAACGCTTCCGACTCGTTCGTCGCGTACCCTTTTCTCGCCGAATCGCTGGGCTCTGCTCTGGGCAAGCGCCCCCTGGTCCGCTTCGTGATGGCCTCGGCAGCCTTCTTCGTCCCGCCGTACCTCGTGACCGGGCTGCTCCTCTTCATCGCCGACGCCGGGGTTTCGGCCGCGGCGCCGCTCTGGTCGTCCCGGCGGCGCCGGGTCGACGGCGATCCGCCTCCCGAGAGCCGATGGGCGTTCGTCGGCGTCAGTCTCGCGGCCGCTCTCGTCTCCGGCGTCCAGCTGCACCGTATCGCGCATGGCGGCGAATTTCCCGGAGGCGTGAACGTGTCGCCGCTCTTCGTGGTGCTCGCGGCGTTTGCGGCTGTCGGCACCGGCCTTTTTGCAGCAGGTGCCGTTGCGCTCCCGCGTGCCGTCGCCCGGCGACTCGGGGCTTCGGTCTGATCACGCCTCTATACTCCGCGGCGTGAGCGCCGTCCCCGACACGGTCGTTGTCCTCGATTTCGGCTCTCAGTACACGCAGGTGATCGCGCGCCGGATCCGCGAGGCGCGGGTCCGCTCGGTCGTCCTCCCGTTCGACGCGAAGGCAGCCGAAGTCGCCAAGCTCGCGCCGAAGGGGATCGTCCTGTCGGGCGGCCCGTCCAGCGTCTACGATCGGGAGGCCCCGCAGGGCGACGCGGGCCTCTTCGACCTGAAGGTGCCCGTCCTCGGCCTCTGCTACGGGATGATGTGGCTCGCGCAGCGCTACGGCGGCAAGGTCGGGAGCGCGCCGGGCCGCGAGTACGGCCGTGCGCACGTGAAGATCGCGGGCGGCCGGCTCTTCCGCGGCCTCGGGCCGGTCGAGACGATCTGGATGAGCCACGGGGACCACGTCGAGACTGCGCCCGTGGGCTTCTCCGTCACGGCGACGACCGAGAACGCGCCGGTCGCGGCGTTCGAAGACCGCTCGCGTGACCTCTACGGGATCCAGGGCCACCCGGAGGTGCACCACTCCGAGCATGGCGCGCAGATGCTCGAGAACTTCCTCTACGACGTATGCGGGGCGAAGCCCTCGTGGACGATGGCCGGTTTTCGCGACGCGACGGTTGCGCGGCTCCGCGAAGAGGTGAAGGAAGGCGTCGTCCTCGGCGCGCTCTCCGGCGGCGTCGACTCGACGGTGGCCGCGGTCCTCCTGCGAGAGGCCGTGGGGGAGAGGTTCCGCGGCGTCTTCGTGGACACGGGCCTCATGAGGAAGAACGAGGCCCGGCAGGTGCTCGAGGCCTTCCGCCACCTCGGCCTCCCGGTCGTGGGCGTGGACGCCTCGCAGAGGTTCTTCGACGGCCTCGCGGGTATCACGGATCCGGAACGAAAGCGAAAGATCATCGGCGGGCTCTTCATCGACGTCTTCACGGAGAACGCGAAGGCGGTCGACGGGGCCCGCTGGCTCGCGCAGGGAACCCTGTATCCGGACGTCATCGAGTCCGTGTCGATCAAGGGTCCGTCGGCCGTCATCAAGACGCACCACAACGTGGGTGGCCTGCCCGAGAAACTGGGGTTCAGGCTCGTCGAGCCGCTGCGCGAGCTCTTCAAGGACGAGGTGAGGCGCCTCGGCGCCGAACTCGGGATCCCGAAGGAGATGCTGGCCCGGCATCCGTTCCCCGGACCGGGTCTCGCCGTGCGGATCCCCGGCGAGATCACGCCCGAGCGCGTCCTCATCCTCCAGGAGGCCGACGCGATCTTCATCGAGGAGCTGCGCGAGTCGGGCTGGTACGAGCGGGCGTCCCAGGCGTTTGCGGTCCTCCTGCCCGTCAAGGCCGTCGGCGTGATGGGCGACGGCCGAACGTACGAGAGCGTCCTCGCGCTTCGCGCCGTCACGACGGAGGATTTCATGACGGCGGACTGGGCCCGCCTCCCGCACGAACTCCTCGACCGCGTCTCCCGGCGCATCGTGGGCGAGGTGCGGGGCGTGAACCGCGTCGTCTACGACGTGACGTCCAAGCCCCCCGGCACGATCGAGTGGGAGTGAGGAGCTACCCGATCCTTTCGTGCCGGAAGGGACGGGCCTCCCGGCCGCTGTAGGTCGCGACGACCTGGCCGCTGCCCCGGAGCACGTACTTGTACGTCACGAGGCCCTCGAGTCCGACGGGCCCGCGGGCGTGGAGCCGCGAGGTGGAAATGCCCACTTCCGCGCCGAAGCCGTAGCGGAATCCGTCGGCAAACCTCGTCGAGGCGTTGTGGAACACGCCCGCGGCGTCGACGCGGGCGAGGAACGCCTCGGCCGCGGCGGGGTCTCCCGTGACGATGGCCTCCGTGTGGTGCGAGCCGTAGCGGTTGACGTGGTCTACCGCTTCGTCCAGCGAGTACACGACACGGACCGCGAGCACCGGCGCGCCGTATTCCGCCCGCCAGTCGTCCTCGGTTGCCGCGGAGAGACCCAGGGACGAAGCGAGAGCGCGGGTCCCCTCGCACGCGCGGAGTTCGACACCGGCGCCGACGAGGCGGCCGAGCAGCCGACTGAGAAAGCGCTCGGCGGCCGCCCGGTGGACGAGCAGCGTCTCGGCTGCGTTGCAGGCGGCGGGGTACTGAAGCTTGCTGTCCAGGACGATCGCCGTCGCCATCGCCTCGTCCGCCGCGCGGTCGACGTAGACGTGGCAAACGCCCTCGGCGTGGCCGAGAACGGGAATGCGCGTCCTGGACTTGACGTGCTTCACGAGATCGTAACCGCCGCGCGGAATCACGAGATCGATGTGTTCGTCCAACGCGAGGAGCGCATCCACGTCGGCACGGCTTCCGACGGATTGCAGGGCGCCGTCGGGAATCTCCGTGTGCTCCGCGAGGACCTTCGCGAAGACCTGAATAATGGCGGCGGTCGTTCGGGCGGACTCGCGCCCGCCTTTGAGGATCGCCGCGTTGCCCGACTTGAGCGCGAGGGAGCCGATCTGCGGGACCGCGTCGGGCCTGGACTCGAAGACGACGAGGAGGACTCCGAGCGGGCACGCGACCTTCTCGAGAACGAGCCCGTCGTCCAGGAGCGTTCGCGACAGGACGCGGCCCGCGGGATCGGGGAGGGCGGCGACGGCGCGGACGCCGGCGGCCATGGCGTCGACTTTCGCCTCGTCGAGGACGAGCCGGTCGAGAAGGGAGCGGGAGGAAGAAGAAGAGGAGGATTCCGCTGAAGAGGAAGACGAAGAACGGGAGATTTCTTCGAAGGTGGCGTGGGCGAGGCGCACGTCCTCACGGTTCGCCTCGAGGATGGCGTCTCGCGCCGCGTCGATTCCGGCGGCCACCTTTACGAGAATCTGGTTCTTCTTTTCCGAGGGAAGCACCGCGAGGCGCCGAGCGGCGACTCGCGCTGCCGTTGCGATGCGCCGGGCCGCCTCGGAACCTTCTCGGAGGAGTATCTTTTCGCTCATTTCTCTCTGCGAACAGCCGGGGGAACGAAGAGGGTGCCGATCGCCTCTCCCGCGAACAACCGGTCGAGAACGCCGGGCGTCCTGCCGTTCGCGATCACGGCAACGCCGCCCGAGCGCGTCGCGACCTGAGCCGCGTCGAGTTTCGAGGCCATCCCGCCGCGGCCACGTGCGCCGCCGCCGTCGGCGTAGCGTGTGATCTCGTCCGTCATTTCCCTCACGAGGGGGATGAGCCTGGCGGAACGGTCGTGCGCCGGGTTACCCGTGAAGAGGCCGTCCACGTCGGAAAGGATCACGAGAACGTCCGCCCTCACCTTGCTCATGACGATCGCGGAAAGCCGGTCGTTGTCCCCGAAGAGGCCGGGCGCCGCCTTGCCTTCCGGCGACTCGAGCTCGGCCGTCGAGACCGTGTCGTTCTCGTTCAGGATCGGAACCGCGCCCAGCTCGAGGAGCTTCTCGAGGGTGGCCGAGAGGTTCTGGAAGCGCGCGCGGTCGGCGAAATCGTCCTCGGTGAGGAGGACCTGCGCGCTCGTGAGGCCCATCTTCTCGAACCCTTCCTCGTAGACGGACATCAGCCGGCTCTGCCCGATGGCGGCGCAGGCCTGCTTGAGGGCGAGCGAGCCCGGCTTCCTCTCGAGGCGCAGCCGCTGCGCCCCGAGCCCCACGGCGCCCGAGGAAACGATCAGCACGTGCCGCCCCTGCTTCTTGAGGGTCGCGACCGACTCGATGAGCCCGTACAGGCGCCCGAGCGCGACCGCGCCGTCGTCTCGCATGACGACGTTCGTCCCGGCCTTCACGACGATCCGTTTCGCCTCGGTCAGCCTCTGCCGCGCCCGCGCCTCGTCCATCCGAGGATTCTAGGGGGCTCCGCATGCGTCCGTCAGAATAGGGGCATGCGCTCGCCGGGACAGGTCCTGGCGGAAGGGTTCGTCCGGTACATCGTCCGGTCGCGGCGTGAGTATCGCCGCTACGTCTTCAACGACCCCGAGAGGCTCAAGAGCTGGATCCGGCCCGGCGACGTCGTCCTCGTCGACGGAGACCAGCGGGTGTCACAAGTGATCAAGTACCTCACGATGTCGGCGTGGTCGCACGCCGGGATCTTCATCGGGAGCCGCCTTCTGCGAGAGTCGCCCGATTCGGACGCCGTGAAGCGGCGCTTCGGAAAGGAGTCGCGCTACCTCATCGTCGAGGCGCTGCTCGATCAGGGAGTCGTCGTCTCGCCCCTCGTGAAGTACATCGACTTCAACATCCGCGTCTGCCGGCCGGTCGGGCTCGAGAAGGAGGACGTCGAGAGGGTCCTCGACTACGTCATGGCACGGGTCGGTTACACCTACGACCGGAGGAACATCTTCGACCTGTTCCGGTACCTGCTCCCCGTGCGCCTGATCCCCACCCGGCTGCGGGAGGAGGCGCTCCATTTCGGCAGCGGCCGGGACACCGAGACGATCTGCTCGTCGCTCCTGGCCGAGGCCTTCGCGCACGTCGGCCTCTCGATCCTCCCGCTGCACATTCGGAGGAGCGCGGTGAAGCGTGGGCCGCTGCGTCGGAGGATCTTCGGGCGTCCGACGCGGAAGATCCGCAGCGGCTTCCTCAAGGTCCGCCACCCGAGCCTCTGCGTGCCCCAGGACTTCGACCTGTCGCCCCGCTTCGACATCATCAAGTTCAACGCGAGGGATCCGGTCCATTTCCCGTACGAACGGGTGGAGTGAGGGAGGAGCCCTGTGTGTCGTGACCCGCGCTACGTCCTCGGATCCCAGTGCGGCAGGTGACGAAAGCCGCTCGTCGCGGAGCAATTCGTCGGTGGAGTCGTCGTGAGCTCGACCGCCTCACGGTCCCACAGCGGGTGAGGCTGGACGAGGTTGGGTGCCGGCGTGAGAGTGTGGCTTGACTTGGCCGGCCGCCGCGGAGAACGCGGCCGCTCCGGCGGCGCGCGTGGGCGTGGGTGTCGGGACGTTCGGCTGCGCGATCCCGACGGCCCCCGGGCTGTTCGGGCTCACCCCCGGCTGTCCGAGGAGGGCTTGGGGGAGTACGAGGAGCGCGGCGGCGAGAAGGGTCTTCATGGGTTGCCTCCGTTGAGACACAATCTAGGCGCCCGGGGAGCGCGCGCAAGCCGGTCCTGTGGCCTCCGCGCGACGATGTCGGGTCTGTCCGCGACAAAGGGTCGATTCGGCGCCGTTTCGACGTTTTCCGCGAACGCTAGAATCCGGACCGGATGCCCGGCGACTTCGTTCACCTCCACCTGCACACCCAGTATTCGCTCCTCGACGGCGCAAACCGCGTCAAGGACCTGATCCAAAAGGTGAAGTCCTCCGGCATGGACGCCGTGGCCGTGACGGACCACGGAAACATGTTTGGCGCCTACGACCTCCAGACGACGGCCCTGGAGGCGGGGGTGAGGCCGATCGTCGGCGTCGAGGCCTACATCGCGCCCGGGTCGCGCTTCGATCGCGAGACCGTCAAGACGTTCGACGGAGAGGGCAACAACTACCACCTGACCCTCCTCGTCGAGACGCCCGAGGGCTACAAGAATCTCGCGCGCCTCGTCTCCGAGGCGTTTCTCACGGGCTTCTACTACAAGCCCCGAATGGACTGGGAGCTCCTCGAAAAGCACCACGAGGGAATCATCGCCCTCTCCGGCTGTCTCAACGGCGAGGTCGCCAAGCGCCTCCGCGCCGGCGACTACGGAGGCGCGAAGCAGACCGCGCTGAAGTACCAGGGCCTCTTCGGAAAGGACCACTACTTCATCGAGATCATGGACCATGGCCTACCCGAGCAGCGCCAGA
Source organism: Thermoanaerobaculia bacterium (assembly GCA_049581965.1). Lineage (GTDB taxonomy): Bacteria > Acidobacteriota > Thermoanaerobaculia > UBA5066 > UBA5066 > Fen-183. The sequence continues at coordinate 18,981 of JBAUSZ010000353.1, forward strand.
TCCTGCCCGACCTCCTGCGCCTCTCGCAGGAGACGGGGATTCCACCGGTCGCGACGAACGACTCGCATTACCTCACGCGCGACGACGCTGCCGCGCAGGACGTCCTCCTCTGCATCGGGACGGGCAAGACGCTCACGGACTCCAAGCGCCTGAAGTTCTACAACTCGGAGTTCTACGTCAAGAACCCCGAGGAGATGAGCGACGTCTTCAGGCCACACACGCTCGAGGCCGTTCGTAACACGGCCGCGATCGCGAACCGGATCACGCCGAGCGTCATCGTCGACACCGGCCTCAAGATCCCGACCTACCCGGTCCCCGTTCCCGAGAAGTCGCCGGACGAATATCTCGAGGAGCTCGCGAGGGAAGGTCTCGAGAGACGCCTCCAGCACCCGGCGCCTCTCCCGGTGGGTGCCAAGCCCCTGAAGGCGAGGCACGAGTACGACGAGCGCCTGACGTGGGAGCTCTCCGTCATCCTCAAGATGGGGCTGTCGAGCTACTTCCTCATCGTGTGGGACTTCATCAAATACGCCAAGGACGAGGGGATCCCCGTGGGGCCGGGTCGCGGCTCGGCGGCCGGCTCCCTCGTCGCCTGGGCCCTCGGGATCACGGACGTCGACCCACTGCGGTACGACCTTCTCTTCGAGCGCTTCCTGAACCCGGACAGGATCTCGATGCCCGACATCGACGTGGACCTCTGCGAGCGCCGGAGGGGCGAGGTCATCGAGTACGTGCGCCGCAAGTACGGTCGCGAGAACGTCGGGCAGATCATCACGTTCAATTCGATGAAGGCCCGGGCCGTGATCCGGGACGTCGGCCGCGTGCTCGACGTGCCGCTCGCCGAGGTGAACCGTCTCTGCTCGCTCATTCCCGCGAATCCCGGCAAGCCGACGATGCTCGCCGATGCCCGCCGCGACGTGAAGGAGCTCGCGGACGCCCTGCGGGAGAACGAGACGTACCGGCGCCTGTTCGACCTCGGAGAGCGCCTCGAAGGGGTCTCCCGCCACGCCGGCGTCCACGCCGCCGGGGTCCTCATCGCGCCAAAGCCGCTCGTCGAGTACCTGCCGCTCTACCGCAACAGCAACGACGAGATCACGACCCAGTTCGAGATGAAGGCCGTCGACCGGATGGGCCTCCTGAAGATGGACTTCCTCGGGCTCATCACGCTCACGATCCTCGACGACGCCCTCGCGTTCGTCGAGAAGAAGGCGGGCGCGCGGCCGGACCTGGGCACGATTCCACTGGACGACCCCGAGGTCTACAGACTCTTCTCGGATGGGAGGACGGACGGCGTCTTCCAGTTCGAGTCGTCCGGGATGCGCGACCTCCTGCGTCGCGTGAAGCCCGAGGTTTTCGACGACCTCGCGGCCCTCAACGCCCTCTACCGGCCTGGCGCGCTCGACGCGGGCACGGTCGAGGTCTACATCGAGCGCCGCCGCGGGAAGAAGTTCGAGTACCCCCTCCCGCAGCTCGAGCCCATCCTGAAGGACACGTACGGAATCCTCGTCTACCAGGAGCAGGTCATGCTCGCGGCCCGCGCCGTCGCGGGCTACTCGCCCGGCGAGGCCGACAAGCTTCGCAAGGCGATCGGCAAGAAAGACGACGCGCTCCTCAAGGCCGAGGGCGACAAGTTCATGAAGAAAGCGGCGGCAGCCGGGACGCCGAAGAGGAAGGCCGAGGAGCTGTGGGCCCTCATTCTCCCGTTCGGCCGCTACGGCTTCAACAAGTCGCATTCGGTCGTCTACGCGCTTCTCGCCTACCGCACGGCTTGGATGAAGGTTCACCACCCCGTCGAGTTCCTCGCCGCCACGCTGACGGCGAGTTCGGGCAGCTCTGACGACGTCGTGAAGTACGTGAACACGTGCCGGGAGATGAAGATCCCCGTGCTCCCACCCGACGTGAACAAGTCGGAGCTTTCCTTCACGCCCGACGGCGGCGCGATTCGCTTCGGCCTCGGCGCCGTCAAGGGGGTCGGGGAGGGGGCGGTCGCGTCGGTCCTCGCGGCGCGGGCGGGGGACGGCACCTTCCAGTCGCTGACCGACTTCTGCTCGCGCGTCGACCTTCGCCTCAACAACCGGCGCGTCATCGAGGCGCTCGTCAAGTCCGGCTGCTTCGACTCGCTGGGAAAGTCTCGGGCAGCCCTCCTCGACGGGCTCGACACGGCGATCGAGGTGGCCGCCGCGGTCCGCGAGGCCGCGACGTCCACCCAGAGCCTTCTTTTCGAGGTTCCGAAGGGCTCCCAGACCGAGGACCGCTTCGGGGACAAGCCCGAATGGAGCGCGGACGAGAAGATCCGCTTCGAGAAGGAGACCCTCGGCTTCTACATCACGGGGCACCCGCTGGCGCGCTTCGAGGACGAGATCCGGATGTTCGGCGACGCGACCTGCGAGACGCTCTACGAGCGCTTGGACGAGCCCGTGAAGCTCGTCGGGCTCGTGTCATCGATCAAGAAGAACCAGATCAAGCGGGGCCAGAACGAGGGGAAGACGATGGCGAAGGCCGTCGTCGAGGACCTCACGGGTTCGGTCGCGGTGACGGTCTTCGCGAGCCTTCTCGAGCGCATCAACACGTGGTTTGCGCCGGGCAAGCCCGTTCTCGTGACGGGAACCGTCCGGTCCTCGATGCAGATCGGGGCCGGCGCCTCGTCCGGCGAACACGAGGCCGAGAGCGCGTCCATGCCGATCGAGGTCATCGCCCGGGAGATCCAGCCGCTCGAGGGGATGAAGGAGCAGGTCGCACGCGAGGTCTTGATCGCGCCCCAGAACTTCGAGACGTTCGACGAGGGGGCCGTGAAGGAGATTCTGAGGAGGTTTCCGGGCTCGGTGCCGGTCTCGCTCGAGCTCCGCAGGCCGGGCCATTTCGCGGCGCGCCAGAAGATCGATTCCCGCCTCTGGGTCCGGCCCACACCCGACTTCACGACCTCGATGGAGACGCTCCTCGGCCCCGGCTCCATCCGCTACACGTACGCGCCCACGGCATGACGAGAGCCGCCGAAGGCGCGTCGCCCGAAGCGGAGGACCTCAAGCCTTTCCTCGCCCGGATCGGCGAGGCGGCCGACCGGCGCGAAGTGGGGATCTGGCTCGTCGGCGGGGCGCTGCGCGACCTCCTCCTCGGCCGTTCGACGAAAGACGTCGACCTCGCGGTCGAAACGGGTGCCGCGAACGCGCTCGAGCTCGCGGCACGGCTCGCGGCCCTTCCCGGCTGGTCGCTGAGGGCGCGGCACGAGCGCTTCGGCACGGCGACGCTCGAGGCGCCGGGAGGGGTTCGCGTGGACCTCGCGGCGACACGCCGCGAAGAATACGCCGCGCCCGCGAGCCTCCCCGTGGTGACGGGAACGGCGACGATCGACGAGGACCTCGGCCGGCGCGACTTCACGATCCACGCGATGGCACGCCGGATCGCCCGGCGCGGCCTCGTCGGCGCTGTCCTCGACCCCTTTGGCGGCAAGCGAGACCTCGCCGGCAAGACGCTCCGCCTCCTCCACGCGAGATCTCTCGTCGACGACCCGACGCGGGCGTACCGCGCGGTGAAGTACGCCGTTCGGCTGGGGTTCAAGTGGGACCGAGAGTTCGGAAAGGCGCTGAAGGCCGCGCGGAGTGCGAAAGCGTTCCAGTCGCTCTCGGGCGACCGTATGAGGCGGGGAATAGAAGAGATTTTCTTGGAAGGGTATTGGGACCGGGCGGTCGGGCTCGCGGTGGAGCTCGAACTCTTCGGCGATGTGCTCCCGGGCTGGGCGGCCCCCCGTTCACCTTCTAAGAAGAAAACCACCGATGCGGATGTTTCTGCATGCCTCGACGCGGTCGGAAGTGTGGATGCGCGTCCGGAGCGAGAAGAAATCTGGCGCCGGCTTCTCGAGCCCTTGCAGTCGCCCGAGCGCGCCGCCGTGGCCGCTCGTCTCAACTTCTCGCGTGCCCTCCGGCGCGCCGCGGGGGTGCCGCGGTGAGCTCGTTTCACGCGCTCGCCCTCGTGCTCGCCCTCGCCCCGGGCGCCGCGCCTGAACCGGTGCCGACTCCCACGCCCCTTCCGGCCGCCACGCCGACGCCGGAGGTCCGGAACCCACGCCTCGTCGTCGCGCTGGAGTCGTGGCAGGGCGTCGGCCGCGAGCGCACGGCTCTTTTCGACGATGGCACGCTCGTCCGCGTCCTGAGTTTTCGGGGCGTCGAGACGCTCGAGCGGCGCACCGTATCCCCGCAGGAGATCGGCGTCGTCAAGGAAGTCTGCCGCGAGGCGCTCGCGGTCGAGGCGCGCGACGTGGAGGACCCCGGGCGGATGGTGCTCGGCGACGCGGCGGCCCGGCGGATGCGCCTCGAGATCGCCGACGGGCGGGGCAGGACCCGCGTGTTTCCGTTCGACGACCTCGTCAGTCTGCCGCTGGCGGTCGGTCGCGCACGGGGCGCGATCGAGGACCTGAAGGCGCGGTTCGAAAAAGAAGACCCGTCCGAGATCCGCTGGGACACGAAGAGTCTCGGCGCGGGAACGCTCCTGAAAAAGCGTGCGGACGGGGTCTGGTACCGGATCGTCCACGACGACGCGCTCGACCACGACTTCGAGCTGGAAGAGCTCACCGTGACCGACGGCGACGGGAGCCACAAGTTGCGGGTCTTCGTCTACCGGGACGACCTCCCGCGGCTCTTCGAGAACCCGCAGCGCTCCGGACCCGGCCCAACGCCCGTGCCGCCCGCGAGGCGTTGATGGTCCGGATCACCGGAGGTTCGTGGCGGGGGAGAAGGCTCGAGGTGCCGCGCGGCATCCGGCCGACGACGGAGCTCGTCCGCAAGGCCGCCTTCGACCTTCTCGGCGACGCCGTCCGAGGAGCGCGCGTCCTCGATGCCTGCGCCGGGTCGGGCGCCTATGGCCTCGAGGCTCTCTCCCGCGGGGCCGCGCACGCCACGTTCGTCGAGGCGGATCGGAAGGTCGCGGAAGTCCTGACGGCGAACGTGGAGCGGGTCGGTGCGGGAGCGGCTTCTCGCATCGAGGAAATGTCTGTGGCCCGTTTTTCTTCGAATGGTCAAGAGGGGGCGCGGGCCGTCTTCGACGTGGTCTTCCACGATCCCCCTTTCGAAGAAGACTCGGACGAGGACCTTCAGCTTCTCCTCCGGCACGTGCGCGCGGGCGGATGGCTCCTCCACGAGCGCGGCGACGATCGCATGGTCTCTCCCGGCGGCCTCGCGCCCGCGGACGTGCGGCGCTACGGGCTCACGCGTCTTGTGATCTTCCGGCCCTGAGGGGCGTTCCCGCCTGCTAACATCCGCCCTTCGCCGCACACGGCGCGGAGATGATTCATGAGCAAGAACCGTCACCTCTTCACGTCCGAGTCCGTCACCGAGGGGCATCCCGACAAGATCGCGGACCAGATCTCCGACTCGATCCTCGACGCGATCCTCGCGGACGACCCGATGGGGCGCGTCGCGTGCGAGACGCTCGTGACGACGGGACTCGCCCTCATCGCGGGCGAGATCACGACGAAGACGTACGTCGACATTCCCGGGATCGTCCGGCAGACCATCAAGGACGTCGGCTACACGCGCGCCAAATACGGCTTCGACTACGAGACCTGCGCCGTCATCTCGACGATCGACAAGCAGTCGCCTGATATCGCGCTCGGCGTCGACACGGGCGGCGCGGGCGATCAGGGCCTCATGTTCGGACTCGCCGTACGCGAGACCGAGGAGCTCATGCCGCTCCCGATCACACTGGCCCACAAGCTCACGCTGCGCCTCGCGGAGGCCCGAAAGAACCGGACTCTCGAGTGGCTGCGCCCCGACGGCAAGAGCCAGGTCTCGGTCGAGTACGCGGACGGAAAGCCGGTCCGTGTCGACACGGTCGTGATCTCGACACAGCACTCCGAGTCGATCCCGACTCCGGAGCTGCGCGAGGCGATCCGCGAAGAGATCATCCGTCCGGTGGTCCCGGCGGCCTTCATGGACGAGAAGACGAAGTTCCACATCAACCCGACGGGTCGATTCGTGACGGGGGGACCGCAGGGCGACACGGGCCTCACGGGCCGGAAGATCATCGTCGACACGTACGGCGGTTACGGGCGCCACGGTGGCGGGGCCTTCTCGGGAAAGGACGCGACGAAGGTCGATCGCTCGGCCTCGTACATGGCGCGCTACATCGCGAAGAACCTCGTGGCGGCCGGCCTGGCGGAGAAGGTCGAGGTCCAGCTCGCGTACGCGATCGGCGTGGCGGACCCTGTGTCCGTCTACGTGGACGCGTTCGGAACCTCGAGGGTCGATCCCGAAACGCTGTCCAAGCTCGTGAGAGACCACTTCCCGCTCACGCCGAAAGGGATCATCGAGGCCCTCAAGCTCCGCCGGCCCATCTTCCGGAAGACGGCCTCTTACGGCCACTTCGGCCGCCGTCTCCCCGAATTCACGTGGGAAGAGACGGACAAGGCGGCGGCCCTGGCGGCGGCGGCCGGAGCCGCGGTGCCGGCGAAGGCCTGAACTCATCAGTACAATCTGATGATGTGATATAAGGCTCGGGTGCTGGACGCCGCACCCGCCCTCGCCGCCCTCGCCGACCCTCTGCGCTTGAGGGCCGTGCGGCTCCTCGCGAAGGAGGAGCTCCACGTCCGCGAGATCCAGCGAATTCTCGAGGCGGCCCAGTCGCGCGTCTCCAACCACCTCGCGGTGCTCCGCCACGCGGGCCTCGTCGAGACGCGGCGGACGAATGGCTCGGAGCGCTACGCGGCCACCGCAGCGGGCTCGACCCTGTGGGAGTCCGTCTCGGGCGCCGTGACGGACGCGGCGTTTCCGGCCGACGACGACCGTCTGCGCGACGTTCTCGAGGAGCGGACGGCCGCGGGCCCCGAGGTCGGTTTCGACGCCGTGGCAGGGCAGTGGGACCGCATCCAGGGGCCTTTCTACGCGTCGGGCGCGCGCGAGGCGGCACTCCTCAAGCTCGTGCCGCGCGGCCTCCGCGTGGCCGACGTCGGCTGCGGCACCGGTCTTCTGACCCTCGGCCTCGCCGCCGTCGCCGAGCACGTCGACGCGGTCGACTCGAGCGAGCGCATGGTGCGTCTCGCGCGCGAGAAGGTGCGCCGCGCCTCCCTCACGAACGTAACCGTCAGGCGCGCCGAAGCCGAGCGGCTGCCCTTCGCGGACGGATCGCTCGATGCGGTGTTCGCGTTCCACCTCCTGCGCCATCTCGTGAGGCCCTCCGACGCGCTCGCGGAGTTCGGGCGCGTCGTGAAGCCGGGCGGCCGGATGATCCTCGTCGAACTCGAGCCCCACGGGCACCGCGCCCTGCGCGAGGCGACGGGCTCGAGGCACCTCGGCCTGCCGCGCGAGACCGCGCGGTCGGGTCTTGGCCGCGCGGGCTTCTCGGACGCGCGCTTTTCCGCGCTCGCCCCCTACCCGGTCCGCTCGGAAGCGGGGGAGACGTTGTTGCCCACGTATCTCGTCGACGCCGTGCGCACCGCGCGCGGCGAGAAGAAGGAGCTCCCATGACGACCGCCACCCTGCCTGCCCACGACGTGAAGGATCTCGCGCTCGCCCCGAAGGGCCGCCTGCGCATGGAGTGGGCCGACCGCTCGATGCCCGTCCTCGCCCTGATCCGGGAGCGTTTCGAGAAGGAGAAGCCGCTGAAGGGCCTTCGGCTCTCGGCCTGCCTCCACGTGACCACCGAGACCGGCAACCTCGCCCGCACCCTTAAGGCCGGCGGCGCCACGGTCGTCCTCTGCGCCTCCAATCCGCTCTCGACGCAGGACGACGTTGCCGCCGCGCTCGTCGCCGAGTACGGGATCTCCACGTACGCGATCAAGGGCGAGGACCACAAGACGTACTACTCCCACATCCAGGCCGCTCTCGCATGCAAGCCGAATCTGACGATGGACGACGGCGCCGACCTCGTGTCCTCGTTGCTGTTCATCGCCCTCGGCAAGGAGAACCAGCTCGAGCCGTCCCTGGCCGCGTGGGTGAAGGGCCTGTCGGCCTCCGAGAAGAAATCGCTCCTGGACGGGATCGTCGGCGGGACCGAGGAAACGACGACCGGTGTCATTCGGCTCAAGGCGATGGAGAAGGAGGGAGTCCTCAAGTTCCCGGTCGTCGCGGTGAACGACGCGGAGACGAAGCACTTCTTCGACAACCGGTACGGCACGGGCCAGTCCACGATCGACGGGATCATCCGCGCGACGAACCTCCTCGTCGCCGGTCTGAACTTCGTCGTGGCGGGCTACGGCTGGTGCGGCAAGGGCGTCGCGATGCGCGCCAAGGGGCTCGGCGCGAGCGTGATCGTGACGGAAATCAACCCTGTCCGCGCGATCGAGGCCGCGATGGACGGCTTCCGCGTGATGCCCATGTCCGAGGCCGCGAAGGTCGGTGACGTATTCGTCACCGTGACGGGCAACAAGAGCGTCCTGACGGACGAGCACTTTGCCGTCATGAAGTCGGGCGCGGTGATCTCGAACTCGGGGCACTTCAACGTCGAGATCGACATCCCGTCGCTCGAGAAGCGCGCCGGCTCGCGCCGCATGATTCGCGAGTTCGTCGAGGAGTTCCGCCTCGGGGACGGGCGGACGCTCTTTCTCCTCGGCGACGGCCGCCTCATCAACCTGGCCGCGGCCGAGGGGCACCCGGCCTCGGTCATGGACATGTCCTTCGCGAACCAGGCCCTCGGCGCCGAGTACATGGTCAAGAACCACGCGACGCTCGGGAAGAAGGTCTACTCCATTCCGCAGGCGATCGACGCCGAGATCGCGCGCCTCAAGCTCGCCTCGATGGGCGTCGCGATCGACATCCTGACGCCGGAGCAAGAGAAGTACCTTGCGGGCTGGGAAGAGGGAACGTAGGAGGAAGAGGAAGATCCGTCGTCAAGTTCTGACGCCGAGCAGCCCCCACGCCGCGCCAAACCCGAAAAAGACGTTCGGGGCCCACGCGGCCAGGAGGGGAGGGAGCGAGCCCGACTCTCCAAACCTCACGAACAGCGACGTGAGAAAAAGGTAGGTCAGCCCGAGAAACAGCGCGACGCCGATCCCCGCGACGGCGCCGCGCTTTCCGTACTTGAACGCGAAGGGGAGACCGACGAGCGTCAGGAGGAGGGCGGAAGCTGCAGCGGCCGTCTTCTGGTAGAGCCCGGTGGCGAGGACGGCCGTGTCCGCGCCCGCGCGCCGCCGCGCCGAGATGAAGCGGCGCAGCTCGAGGAAGGTCATCTGCTTGATGTCGGAGGGGCCGGCGGCAAAGGCCGCGGCCGCTTCGGGGGCGTCGAGGACGAAGTCGTCGTCGCGCCGTGCGGCCATCGCCGCCGGAGGGGTGAACGACCGGACCCAACCGCCGTGTGCGAGGAAGCCGCGGCCCGGCAAGACCGAGGCCCGCTGGGTGTCGGTGCGCGCCTCGAGACGCCATGTCTTCGGATCGAGCTGCAGCATCGTGAGGCCGTCCACTCGCCGTGACGAGGGGTCGTACGCTGTCGCCGCGAAGAAGCGCCCGTGGTCGCCGCGCACCCAGACGCCGGTGGATCCCACGGAGGGCGGCGTCTGACCCTTCAGGAGGTATCGCAGCCGGTCGGACTCGGCCGCCGCGACGGGGACGACGCGTTCGGCGAAGAGGAAGAGGCACGAGCCGGCGACGGCCGCCATCACGAGGAGCGGCGCGGCCGCCCGGTGAAGGGAGACGCCGTGCGAGAGCAGGGCGGTCGTCTCGCCAGACCGCACGAGGCTCGCGGTCGTGACGAGGGCCGCGACGAGGAATGCGAACGGGACGATGTCGAGGAGGATGGGGGAGATGAGCGCCTGGTAGTAACGCAGGATCAAGGCGAGCGGGGTCCTGTGGCGCGCGATGTCGTCGGAAATCTCGAGGTAGTCGATCAGGACGTAGAGCACCGTGATCGACGCGACGACGAGAGAGAACGCCACGAGGAAGCGTCGGGCGACGTAACGGTCGACGAGAAGCAGCCCGGGGAGGCGCAGCGGCCGGCCTGCCGCCGGCGCCGGGACGGACGTGACGCCGGCTTCCCGGGGCGCCTCGGGCCTCGCCGGAGAGCGCAGGCCGAGTTCAAAGACGGAACGGTCCCGGCGCACTCGGGCGAGCGCAAAGAATCCGAAGCCGACGAGGAGAAGGTTCGGGAGCCACATTGCGAGGGCCGGTTGCATCTTTCCCTCGATGGCGCGCGCTTCACCGGTTGCCAGGAGCGCATAGTAGGCGAGGACGATCGCGACGGAGACGGCGAAGCCGGCGGCGCGGCCGCCGCGGCGGTTGACGATGCCGAGGGGCAGCCCGATGAGCCCGAAGACGAGGCAGGCGGCAGGCAGCGCGAACTTCTTGTGAACCTCGGTGAGCGCGAGGCGACGGTCTTCGGGCCGGCGGGTCTGCGCGGCGGCACGGGCGAGCAGTTCCCGCAGGTTCTGCTCTCGGATCTGCTTCTCCTGGACGAGGCCGGCGGGCCCGTTGTCCTGAAGGACGAGCCGCTGCTTCGAGAAGGAGGTGACGTCGTAGCGCCTCCCGTCCTCCTGCTGGTGGTGGGTCTCGGCATCCTCCACGCGCAGCCAGAGCCGCCCTTGGTCTTCTTCGAGCTCCAGCCAGCCCCTCCGGGCCAGAGTGAGGCGGTCGCCCTCCTCGGAGTTCGAACGGTCCGCGATGATGAGGCCCGTCAGTTCGCGCCGGTCGGCGGAAGCCCGCTCGACGTAGACCCTCAGGCCTCCGAATTCCGGACTGAACAGCCCGGGCTGGATCCGCTGGGCGAACGCGAAGCTCGAGAGGCGAAGCTTCATCGCGTACAAGAGGTGGTTCGTTTTCGGAACGATCGCCAGCATCAGGAAGAGGGTGACGGTCGCCGTGGCCACCGCGAGAACGCCGATCGGCCGGTAGAGCCCCGCCAGGTCGACGCCCGACGCCCGCAGGGCGGTCAGCTCGGAATCGGCGGAGAGACGGCCGATTCCGATCAGGAGGCCGAGAAGGAACGCGACGGGCAACGTGAGGACGACGATGTGCGGAAGCGAGAGCGCGAGGACGAGGCCGGCTTCGGCGAGCGGCTGTTCGCTCTGGACGAGCAGTTCGGAGAACTGGACGAGGCCGCGAACGGCCATGAATCCCGTGTAGGCGAGGAAGCCCACGAGCGTGGGCGCGAGCACCTCGCCGAAGACGTACCGATCGAGCCGCCTCAGCACGCTGGGATGGTAGCCGGAAGACGGGCTCGGCCGGGGCTTCGGGCGCCCGGCCAGGGATTCGGGGCCGATTCCCACGCCAATCACCTACGTCCGATAATATTTATTATGTTAAATATAGCGAGCGCCCGGCCTTAATTAATAAGGCAAGATCGGAGAGGGCCTCGCGGGTATGCCCTTACTTTTTTCCCTTGGGCTTTGCGAAGCGTCCGTGCGATTCGAGATCAATGTCGCCCTTGTCGATCCGTCTGGCGAGATCCCGAATCGCCTCGAGGATGTCGACCTTCCTGTGAAGCCTCCCCTTGAGAACGAGGCTGACCTTGTACCGGCGATCCTCCGGCGCGTACTCGAGCGTGTACGCCTTTTTCAGCGCTCCGGCTTTCGCGGACGTCGACCCACTGCGCCTGTCTTTCTTAGCCTCGCGCAAGGAGTCGCGGGTCAGGCTGTCCCCCCTCGCCATCGAGGCGACCATTGCCAGCATGAGGTCCTCGTCCTTGAGCCGGCCAAGTTCGAGGAGGAAGGAACGGGACTGGATGTCGGCGCGCCGACATTCCTCTCGAACGCTCCCGGGCAGCCGCCCGATTGCGAGAGCTTCCGTGATCGTCACGCGCGACTTCCCCACGGCGTCGGCGATCTGCTCGTGCGTGTATGCGTGCCGGTCCTGGAGCGCGCGGTATCCGTCAGCCTCTTCGAACGGGCTGAGGTCCTTGCGCTGCAGGTTCTCGATGAGCGCGATCTCGAGAAGCTCATTGTCCGGGACGTCCATCTCGATGCACGGGATCTCGGTGAGGCCGGCGTCCAGTGAAGCACGGAAGCGGCGCTCACCGGAGATGATCGTGAAGCGGCCATCGTCCCTCGGTCGCACGAGAATCGGCTCGAGCACCCCCTTGTCGGTGATGGACTTCGTGAGCTCGGCAAGATCTCCCATCGAGCTGCGAGGCTGGTTGGGATTCGCTTCGATGAGATGGATCGGGATGCGCCGCCCGACTGGCAGCTCGTCTGCGCGCACGAGCTGCTCGACGAAGTGCGAATCGTGGCGCATGCGGGAAGTCTCGGGAAGGCCGCGACGCTTAGACACGAGAGAGGATCTCCTCCGTCAGGCTGTAATACTCGAGCGCGCCTGACGAGCGCGGGGCGAACGTGAAGATGGATTCCTTGTACGCGGGCGATTCCTCGAGGCGGATGGACTTCGAGATCGTCGTCTTGAAGACCTTCCCCTTGAAGACCTCGTCGATCTGATTCTGGATGTCGCGCCCGAGGGTCGTGCGCCGATCGTGAAGCGTTATGACCACTCCGAGGATCTGGAGGTTCGGGTTGGGCCGACTCTTGATCTTCTCGATCGTCTCGAGCAGATCGTCCGTGCCCTCCAGTGCAAAGTAGGACGACTGGATCGGGATCAGGATGTGAGAAGACGAAACGAGCGCGTTCACCGTGATCATCCCGAGCGTGGGAGGCGTGTCGATGATGATGGCGTCGTACTCCCCTGACTCCTTCACCACCTGAAGCTTGTCCTTGAGCCGGAAGTGTCCGTCGAGCTCGCCGAGGAGCTTCGATTCCACTTTGGCGAGCGCGATTCGCGCAGGCGCGATCGTCAAGTTCTTGATCGCGGTCGGACGGATGATGTCGAAGATCGACGTCGCGGGGTCCGTGAGGACTTCGTACATCGACTTCCCGATCTCCTTGCGGTCCACGAAGGACATCGTGGAGTTGCCCTGAGGGTCGAGGTCGATGAGGAGCGTGCGAAGCCCCTTCTGGGCCAAGGCCGCGGCGATGTTGATCGCCGTCGTGGTCTTACCCACTCCGCCTTTCTGATTCGCGACCGTGATGATCATGCGCGCGAGATGCGCATGATACGGAGGGGACCGCGTGCGTTCAAGGAATTCCGGGGGTTGCGACCTACATCTTGTACTTGCCGAGGCTGTCCGGGTCGGCGTCCTCGAGCCACTTCCGGAGCCGCTCGGCGCCCTGGGCCTCGGCCGAGTCGTCTCCGCTACGGCTCTTCTCAAGGACCGACTCCTCCACGAACAGCGGCGACTGCGTCCTCAGGGCCAGAGCGATCGCATCGGACGGGCGGCTGTCGATGGTGAGCTCGCGATTCGCGACCTTGATGTGAATCTGGGCGTAGAACGTGTTCTCCGTGAGGTCGTTGATGACGACGCGGACGACGTCCCCCTCGATCTGTCTGATGACGTTTCGCAGGAGGTCGTGGGTCATGGGCCTGGGGGTCGTGACGCCTTCCATTTGCAGCGCGATCGCGTTGGCCTCGAAGACTCCGACCCAGATGGGCAGGAAGTTCTTCTCTTCCGCATCCCGGAGGATGACCACGGGAACGTTCGCGATCGGGTCCACGATCAGCGCCTTGACGTCCATCTTTACGCTCACGTGGTCGCCTCCTGAGATTGAATCTAGGGAGCGAGATCGAATAATGCAAGGTCGAATCCTGGAAGTCGCGGCCGTCAGACTCATGTAAGCCGTGTACTTGGAGGGGTTTGGAGGAAACTCGGAGGACGCTGACCGGCAGCCTGCAGCGCGCCGGTGCTAATCAATAAATCAACCATTCGAAGAAATATTCCCGCCCAACGCCGTGAAAATGGTGCCGTCACGCCGTGAGGGAGCCGCGGCGCCGCCAGTTAGCGGTTCGTTTACGACCCGTCCCAGCAGTGAATTCGGGTAGCCGCGTTCGATACGCACATTTACGAAAGTGCCCGGCGGAACGAGCGGCTCGTCGCTCCCGGGGGCGATGTTCACGACGCGGCCGCAACGCGAGCGGCCCGAGCTGCGCCGGCCCTGCCGGTCGAGGCCTTCCACGAGGACCTCCACGACGCGGCCCTCGAGGGCGCGGTGCGCCTCGCGTTGAATTCCCTGCTGGAGGTCCATGAGAGCGGCGAGACGGCTCGAAGCCTCGCGAGGCGCCACGTCTTCCCTCCACCGGGCCGCGGCCGTATTCGGGCGCGGCGAATACGTGAAGGAGAACACGCTCGCGAAGCGCACCTCGTCGAGAAGCGAGAGCGTTGCGGCGAAGTCCTCCTCGGTCTCCCCCGGAAAACCCACGATGACGTCCGTCGAAAGTGCGAGCGAGGGCAGGCGCTCGCGCAGCCGGCCGGCGAGGGAGACGTACTCCGCGCGGGTGTACTGGCGCTTCATGCGGCGCAGGATCCGATCAGAGCCCGACTGCACGGGCAGATGGAGAGCCGAGACGACGGCAGGGGTCTCGGCCATCGCGTCGATGAGCCGCTCGTCGAAGTTGCGCGGATGTGACGTCACGAACCTCAGGCGACGGAGCCCGGGCAACGAACCGACGGCGCGAAGAAGATCGGCAAGATCCTCGCCCGTGAAGGGATCGCGGAAGGCATTGACCGTCTGCCCGAGGAGTTCGATCTCGGCGACGCCCTGCTCCACGAGTCGGCGGCTCTCCTGGACGACGTCGGCAAGCCGCCTGTTCCGTTCGCGGCCACGCGTCTTGGGGACGACACAGAAGGTGCAGTTCTTGTTGCAGCCCTCGATCACCGTGATCGAGGCGCGGTGCGGCACGAGACGGGCGATGGCGCCGGGCGAATACACGACCTCGTTCGTGTCGAAACCCGTTTCGCAGGGCCGATCGCCCTCCTCCCGCACGCGACGGAGGACGGAGGGCAGCATCTCGATCCGACCGGTCCCGACGACAAAGTCGACGGCAGGCAGGCGCTCGAGGAGAGACTCGCCCTCCTGCTGCGCGACGCACCCGCACACCCCGACGACGAGCCCGGGATTCTCGCGCTTCCTCTTCGCGAGGCGCCCGATGCGGTCGTAGACCTTCTGCTCGGCCTTGTCGCGAACGGAGCACGTGTTCAGGATGAACACGTCCGCGTCCGCCTCGTCGAACGTCTCCGCGTGGCCGTCCTGCGCGAGAAGGCCCGCGAATCGTCGCCCGTCGAGGACGTTCATCTGGCAGCCCCACGTCTCCACGAAGACGCGCAAGCCGCCCCTGAGATCGGGATTCACGCTCACGAGGAGAGATTAGCAGGCGGTCAGCGCAGCCAGCCCGGAGGCGCGTTCGTGCGGCGGGCCTCCTCGGCCAGATCGTCGAGCGCCTTGCGCGCGGCCTCGAGGTCGGCGCGCGCCCTCGCGAGGTCGTCCCGGGTCTTGTCCCAGGCGGGCTTGATGACCCCGTCGCGGCGGAACCCGTCGCTCTGCGCGTAGAAGTCGTTCTCGAGCTGCTTGGCCTTCGTGTCGAGGTCCCTTACGCGCGCCTCGCCGTCGAGGACCGCCGCCCTCGTCCGGCCCACGATCGCGCGCCAATCGGACTCGCTGCGCCCCTTGTCGTCGCGTGGAACGTCGTACGTGGGAGCCGGCGTCGGCTCGCCACCGCGGGCGCCGGCCGCGGACGTTTTCGGAGTTCTCGTGGCCGTCGCGGCGCCTTTCGGGGGATTTGTCTCGGGGGCAGCGCCGGCTTTCCTCGACAGGGTCTCGTTCGTGATCGTCCCGAGGGACTTCCTCGGAGGCTGGCCCTTGCGGGCTTCCTTCGAGAGGCGGACGATGTCGGCCAGGGACTGCCCTCCGTGGCCCTTCTCCACGGCCGGGCCGGCGACTCCCGTGAGCTTCGGCGCCGGCGTCGGAACGGGAGTCGCCTCCTCGCTCGTCGCGGCAGGAGGCGCCGGCGTCGGCGAGAGGCCCGAGACGGCCGGAGCCTGCGCGGCGGCCGCGTGCGCCGCGACGGTCAAGACCACGACCGTCCTAAACAGCTTCACGGCGCCGTCGTCCCCGCGCGCCCATAGCGGTCCGAGAGGCGCACGACGTCGTCGAGTTCGGGGGTCGACACCTCGACGAGGAGGCAGTCGCCCTCGGGCGCGTACATACGGTGACGCGTGCCGGGCGTGACGTGAAACGTCTCGCCCGGAGGAAGGCGGAGGTCCGCCGACTCTCCGTCGCGCTCGAGCTGGAGCCCGAGCACGCCGTCGAGGACGTGGATCGTCTCGTCCTTGCGGTCGTGGTACTGGTACGACAGCGTCTCGCCTCTCCGAATCACGAGGAGTTTGCCTGCGTAGCGCGCGTTCTGAGCGAAGATGCGCTCCTCGCCCCAGGGCTTCGGGACGACACGTGCGCGGGTGGTCGCGAGACTCACGCCGGCACCTCCAGGCGGCGTGCGGTTTCCCCCGCGGGCAGGGCTCGAAGTTCCTGCGCGAGGAGCGCCGCGACCTCGTCCGAGGTCGAGAGCGACAGGGCGGCCTTTGCGACGCGTGCGGCGTCCACGAGGTTGACGCCGCGGACGAAATCCTTCAGAACGGGTACGGCACGCGGGCCCATGGAGAATTCGCGGATTCCGAGTCCGAGAAACAGGAGCATGAGCGCCGGGTCCGCCGCCATCTCGCCGCAGACGGAGAGCGGTTTGCGGGCCGCGTGCGCGGCGGCCGCCACCTGCGCGACGAGTCGGAGGACGGCGGGGTGCGTGGGCCGGAACAGCGCCGACACCGTCTCGTTCGCGCGGTCGACGGCGAGCGTGTATTGGATGAGGTCGTTCGTCCCGAGCGCGAGGAAATCCGTCTCCGGCGCGATGAGGTCAGCCGTGATCGCCGCCGACGGCACCTCGATCATCGCGCCGATCGGGATGTCGTCCGGGACCGAGATCCCCCGGGCAAGGACCTCCTCGCGCGCCTCCTTCACGAGTTCGCGGACTCGCCGGAATTCCTCGACGCTCGACACCATCGGCACGAGGATCCTGAGGTCGCCGGCATTCGCTGCCGAGAGGAGCGCGCGGAGCTGTGTCGTGAACATCTCGGGACGCGCGAA